>NZ_JACCQA010000018.1:0-149423 GCF_015712215.1 Burkholderia sp. 9779_493 | reverse complement strand
AGTCGGCGCTGGTGTCGCATGAACTCGTGGCCGAGGCGGCGGTGGTCGGCCGTCCGGACGACACGACGGGCGAGGCGGTCGTGGCGTTCGTGGTGCTGAAGCGTTCGCGCCCGGAAGGCGACGAAGCCGCGGCGCTCGCGAAGACGCTGCGCGACTGGGTCGGCAAGCAGATCGGGCCGATCGCGAAGCCGAAGGACATCCGTTTCGGCGACAACCTGCCGAAGACCCGCTCGGGCAAGATCATGCGGCGCCTGCTGCGCTCGCTCGCGAAGGGCGAGGCGATCACGCAGGACACGTCCACGCTCGAGAACCCGGCCATCCTCGAGCAGCTCACCGAAGTGCGCTGAGCACCTGCCGGTCGCGCGTCACGCGCGAGCCCCTGCGCGGCAATCCCGATTGCCCGCGCAGGGGCTTTTTGCTACATAACGGCATGACCGTTCCGACCCGTTCGGCGCCCGCCGCGCCACCTCCCGTTCCCGAGCCGCTCGCGCGTGCGCATGCGCGCTACTGGCGCTTCAACGTCGCGCTGATCGCGGTGCTGATGGTGATCGGCTTCGCGGTGTCGTTCATCGTGCCGTTCTTCGGACCCGCGCTCGCCGGGATTCGCTTCGCCGGCTTCAGCCTGCCGTTCTATGTCGGCGCGCAGGGCGCGATTCTCGTCTACCTCGTGCTGATCGTCGTCTACATCGGGCTGATGCAGCGCGCGGACCGCACGCTGCGCCGCGCATACGACGAGCATGCGGCACGCGCCGGCCATCCGAACGGCGGGCGCTGATTCATGCTGACGCGTCGACTGATACGCGCATACGCGCTTTATACGCTCGGGTTTCTCGGCTTCGTGCTGCTGATGTGGCGGATCGAGCGCGCGACCGGCTCGGGCGTCTGGATCGGCTACGTGTTCCTGTTCGTGCCGATCGCCGTGTACGCGGTGATCGGGTTGTTGTCGCGCACGTCCGATCTCGTCGAGTATTACGTGGCCGGGCGGCGCGTGCCGTCCGCGTTCAACGGGATGGCGACGGCGGCCGACTGGCTGTCGGCCGCGTCCTTCATCGGCCTGGCCGGCTCGCTCTACGCCACCGGTTACGACGCGCTCGCGTACGTGATGGGCTGGACGGGCGGATTCTGCCTCGTCGCGTTCCTGCTCGCGCCGTATGTGCGCAAGCTCGCGCGCTACACGATTCCGGATTTTCTCGGCACGCGTTTTTCGAGCACGGCCGTGCGCGCGCTCGCGGCCGGCGCGGCGATCCTGTGTTCGTTCGTGTACCTCGTCGCGCAGATCCAGGGGATCGGCCTGATCGCGACGCGTTTCATCGGCGTCGATTTCGCGATCGGGATCTTCTGCGGGCTCGCGGGCATTCTCGTGTGCTCGTTTCTCGGCGGAATGCGCGCGGTCACGTGGACCCAGGTCGCGCAGTACATCATCCTGATCAGCGCGATCCTGATTCCGGTCTCGCTGATCGCGATGAAGAACGGGCTCGGCCCCGTGCCGCAGTTCAATTACGGCACGCTGATGGAGCGCGTCGCGGCGCGCGAGGCGCAGGTGCGCGACGCGCGCGACGAGCAGCAGGTGCGTGATGCATACCGCCGGCAGGCCGCGGATATCCAGACGCGGCTCGACCGGTTGCCGGCGTCGTACGCGGATGCGCGCCGGCATCTCGTCGACCAGCTCGCGGACCTGCGGCGCCACAACGGGCCGCTGCGCGAGATCAGCCTGCGCGAGCGCGAGCTGGCCGATTTCCCGCGCGATCCGGCGGCGGCGCGCGTGGCGTGGACGCAGGTGCGTGACGACCTGCTCGCGCGGGCCGAGCCGCCCGTGCCGATGCACGAGCCGTTTCCGGCCGCGAGCGAGGATGAACGCAAGCCGCGCGAGCGGAACTTCCTCGCGCTGCTGCTGTGCCTGTCGCTCGGCACCGCGAGCCTGCCGCACATCCTGACGCGCTACAACACGACCACGTCGGTCGCGTCGGCACGGCGCTCGGTCGGCTGGACGCTGTTCTTCATCGCGCTGTTCTACCTGAGCGTGCCGGTGCTCGCGGTGCTGATCAAGTACGAGATCCTCGCGAATCTCGTCGGGCGGCCGTTCGCCGAATTGCCGGCGTGGGTTACGCAGTGGCATCACTTCGAACCCGACCTGATCAGTGTCGTCGAGGTGATCCGGGACGGCATCGTGCACTGGTCGGAAATCCAGATGCAGCCGGACATGGTGGTCCTGGCCGCGCCGGAGATCGCGGGGCTGCCGTACGTGGTGTCGGGGCTGATCGCGGCCGGTGCGCTGGCGGCGGCGCTGTCGACCGCGGACGGGCTGCTGCTGACGATCGCGAACGCGCTGTCGCACGACGTCTATTACTGCATGGTCGCGCCCGATGCGTCGAGCCAGCGGCGCGTGACGATTTCGAAGGTGCTGCTGCTGGGGGTGGCGCTGTTCGCGTCGTATGTCGCGTCGCTCAATACCGGGAAGATCCTGTTTCTCGTCGGCGCCGCGTTTTCGCTGGCGGCGTCGAGCTTCTTTCCGGTGCTGGTGCTGGGGGTGTTCTGGAAGCGCACCACGACGCGCGGCGCGATTGCCGGGATGGTGACCGGGTTGGCGGTGTGCGTGTACTACATCGTGTCGACTTATCCGTTCTTCACGCAACTGACCGGGTTCGCCGGGCGCCCGTGGTTCGGGATCGAGCCGATCAGCTCAGGCGTGTTCGGCGTGCCGGCGGGGTTTGCGGTGGCGATCGCGGTGAGTCTGTGCGACAAGCGGCCGGATGAATACACGCGGGCGCTGGTGGATTACATTCGGCACCCGTGATCAGCGGGGCGGGGGGGAGCGCGTATCGACGTGCGTCCGGAAACGAAAATGCCCGCGGGCGCGGGCATTTGAATCCTGGCGGAGAGAGGGGGATTCGAACCCCCGATAGGCGATTAACCTATACACGCTTTCCAGGCGTGCGACTTAAACCACTCATCCATCTCTCCGGAAGACCGAGAGTATAGCAAACTCTGGCGGCAGCCCGCCACTCCCTTCGGCGCCCGTCAGAAATCCGTCGTCATCGACAGCCACACCGAGCGCGGGTCGCCCTGCGTCAGGTATCCGCCGATCGTCGACGACCAGTACGACTTGTTCGCGACGTTGCGCACGGTCGCGCGGAACGTCGTCTTCTTGCCGAACACGTCCGTCGCGTAGCGCGCACCGAGGTCGAAGCGGTCCCACGCCTGGATCGACATCGTATTCGCGACGTCCAGGTACTGCGGCCCGGTGTGGATCCAGCGCGCGGTCAGCGTGAGCCCGCGCAGCATCGGCACGTCGTATTCGGCGCCCGCGTTGAGCAGGAACGACGGCACGCCGATCGGCCGGTGGCCGTCGTTCGTGCCGCCGGCCGTGTTCTGCAGCGTCGCGTCGAGGTACGTGGCGCCGGCGATCAGCCGCACGCCTTTCCACGGCTCGCCGTACACGGCCGTCTCGATGCCGCGGTGTCGCTGCGTGCCGTCGGCGCCGAACAGGTTCGTCGCCGGATCGGTGTACGCCATCGGCTTCTCGATCTGGAACAGCGCGAGCGACGCGCCGTACTGGTCGGTGTCGTAGCGGACGCCGGCTTCATATTGCTTCGACCGGTACGGCGACAGCGCCTGGCCCGCGTTGCGCGCGGTGTTGGGCGCGATCTCGCCCTGCGCGAGCGCTTCGCTGCGGTTCGCGAAGATCGACACGTTGCGCCACGGCTTCACGACGAGACCGAATACCGGCGTCGTGATCGCGTTGCTGTAGGTGCTGGTGACCGCGCCCGTGTAGTCGAAGTTGTCGACCGAGATCGACTGGCGCCGCGCGCCGAGCGTGAACAGCACGCGGTCGTCGAGGAAGCCGAGCGTATCGGACACCGCGATGCTGCGCAGCCAGGTCTTCGTGACCGTGCCCGGATCGTTCATGTCGCCGCCCGCGTAGGCGGTGGGCGGCGACGCGACCGGCGCCGGATCGTAGAGCGTCGTCGGGAACGCGTTCGACATCGTGTAAGCGGACTGGCTGTCGATGCGGATGAACGACGCGCCGGCGGTCACGAAGTGCGACACGGGGCCGGTCGTGAAGCGGCCGCGCACGCCGGCCTCGGCCGACTGCGCATCTTCCTTGTGCGGCACGCTCAGGCGCGAGCCGGTCGTGCCGGACGACGAGTAGGTCGGCGTGTAGTAGTCGCCGTGCTCGTTCGTATGGCGTGCGCCGGCCGATACGTAGGCCGTCCACGCGGGCAGGAAGTCGTACTCGGCGCGCACGATGCCGACCGTGTCCTCGAGTTCGCTGAAGCTCCACGGCTGCGCATAGTTGTGCGTCGCGGACGGCACGGCGGGCAACGGGCTGCCGCTGACCAGCACGATCGGGCGGCCGTTGTCGATCCGCTGCCGCTGATACAGGAAGTCGCCGGACAGACGTAATGTGTCGCCGCGCCAGTCCAGCGACACGGCGGTCACGTTGCTGCGGCGGCGCTCGTCGTCGACGGCGGTGTCGCCGCCGCTGATCGACTGGTTCACGCGCACGCCGAACTGGCCTTCGCTGCCGAAGCGGCGGCCGAGGTCGACATGCGTGCCGAGCGAGCCGGATGTCGCGCCGTCGACGGTGACGCGCGTGAGCGGCTTGTCGCCCGCGCGCTTCAGTTGCAGGTTCACGCCCCCGCCGACCGCCGAGCCGTTTGGCGATGCACCGTTCAGGAATGCATTCGCGCCCTTGAACACGTCGACACGCTCGACCGCATCGGTCTGGACGAGCTGCCGCGGCGTGACGCCGTACAGGCCGTTCAGCGACACGTCGTCGCCGGCGAGCGCGAAACCGCGGATGACGAACACCTGCGAGAAGTTGCCGTAGCCCGATGCGCTGCGCACGGCCGGATCGTTGTCGAGCACGTCGGCGAGCGTGCGCGCCTGCTGGTCCTCGATCAGTTTCGACGTATAGGTGGTCATGCTGAACGGCACGTCGCTCGCCTTTTGCCGGCCGAGCACGCCGAAATCCGCGCCGCGCGCGACCTGGCCGCCGGCGTAGGTCGGCGCGAGGTCGCCGGGCAGCGGCTCGGCCGCGCCGGTCACGTTGATCGACGGCAGCACGGTGGCGTCGGGCGCGGCGTTGGCGGCGGAAGTGGCCTGCTGGGCCCCGGCGGCGGCCGGGAAGGTGCAGGCGAGCGCAATGCCGAAGGCAATCGGCGTGAGACGCAGGACGGGTAACGAAAGTGTCGACATGGGACGCAAATCGGGTGTGGTCGGTGATCCATCCCAGGGCGGCAAGTCGGAATCCGGGCGGCGTGACGCGTCCGTGCTGTCGCGGACGTATTTTTATCGAGCGGCGGAGTCTAACGTAAACGAGAATCATTGTCGTTTACGGAGGGGGCAGCCCACTATTTGAGATAACTGGGTGCGGTTCACCGGCGACGGTGCACAACCGCCGAGCGGGCGTCGGGGCGAGCATGCGATCATGCGAAGACCGCATTCGTCGTAACAAACCGTGCGCACTGGTTGCGGCCGGGTGGCCCGATCACGACGACGATGCCGTCCGTCCGCACCGCACTCTTCAAAAGGAACGCCACGCCATGTCGCTCTCCGCCTTGCTCGCCTTTGCGCTGATCCTGTCCGTCGGTGTCGCGACGCCGGGCCCGACGGTGTTGCTCGCGATGAGCAACGGTTCGCGCTACGGATTGCGTCACGCGATGGTCGGCATGCTCGGCGCCGTCACCGCCGACGTCGTGCTCGTCGCGCTGGTCGGGTTCGGCCTCGGCGTGCTGCTCGACGCGTCGGAAACGGCGTTCGTGACGCTGAAGCTGCTCGGCGCGGCGTGGCTCGCGTATGTCGGCATCCGGATGCTGATGTCGAGCGGCGGGGCCGCGGCTGCGCAGCCTTGCGTGCCTGCGACGCCCGATCGCCGGAGCGCCTTTCTGAAGAGCTTCTTCGTCGCGATGAGCAACCCGAAGTACTACCTGTTCATGTCGGCGCTGCTGCCGCAGTTCGTCGACCGGTCGCATGCGATCGCGCCGCAGTACGCGATTCTCGCGGCGACGATCGTCGCGATCGACGTGATCGGGATGACCGGTTACGCGCTGCTGGGCGTGCATTCGGTCCGCGTATGGAAGGCCGCGGGGGAGAAGTGGCTGAACCGGGTCAGCGGATCGTTGCTGCTGATGCTCGCGGGGTACGTTGCGCTGTATCGCAAGGCCGTGCATTGACGCGGTGGCGCAGCGGGGAAGCATCGTAGCCTCGTGCCATCCGGACGAGATGACGTCGGCCGAGGATCTGCATTTCGGCCGCGACGTTCGCCGGTATCGACGGACGATGGGATTCACGATTCGTGACTTGGCGGTGCAGTTCGTCCGGCCCGTATCGGGAGTGCGGCACGGACGGGACCGACACCGCGACGACGCTCGAGGGGCGCGGGACGGGATCGGCCGACTTCGAAAGAAAGTGAACGGTTGAGCCCGTTGCGCGCCGTGCAAAAAAGGATTCTAAATCCTGTCAAAAAGCCGTCACCAACCTGACAAATTTGCTATGCTCGCCGAAAACCAGACGGGCGGCACTCCCAGGACGGACCAGCGGGCGTGATTGCTCGCCGAACAACGAAGTCAAACAAAATCCTGAGAGTCACGCTGTGAATACAGCCGAATTACTACGCACGTTTGCGTCGGGGGTGGTCGATCAGAACAATCGACCGGTTCGCATGAACTGGGGGCCTGCCCAGAAAACGCTCGAGCAAGTGCTTGCGCTCCAGTATGCCGATATCCGGGAAGGGCTGATGACGGGTATCGAGGGGCATCTGACCTGCGTGTCGGCACGGGCCGATCTGCCGATCCGCAGCTTCATCGGACTGCCGGTTTCCGTCGAGATGACGACCGATCGCGGGCGTCTTCATCCCATCAACGGCATCGTCACCGACGTCCGCACCGGGCAGTCGGACGGTTCGCTGACCTGCTACCAGCTGACGATTCGCGACGTGCTGTCCGTGATGGAGCGGCGGACCAATTCGCGGTTGTTTCGGTCCAAGAGCCTGCCCGACATCCTGGGTGTGCTGCTTCAGGAATGGCGCCAGCGCAGCTCGGCGCTCGCGGGCGCATTCGAGTTCGACCTGTCCGGTCTGCAAGCCGCGCGTTACCCCGCGCGTGAACTCACGCGGCAGGTCAACGAGTCGGACGCGCACTTCATCCGGCGGCTGTTGCGACGGGACGGGGCGACCGTATTCGTCAAGGCGGGGAAGGCAGGCGAGCGGGCGAGCGGCCAAGCGCACGACACGCCGGTGCATACGCTCGTCTTTGCCGATGACTCGATGAAGTTGCCGGAGACGGTCGCCGGCACGATCCGATACCATCGCGACGCCGCCACCGAGGCGCGCGACTCGATCACGCTGTGGGCGACGAGCCGCCGATTGATCCCGGGCAAGGTCGTCCGGCCGACGTGGGACTACAAGAGCGGCCGGATGTCGCAAACCGAGCAGGCGACGATCGTCGATCAGGGCGACGGCGGCAACGACCTCGGGCATTTGCTGGCCGACGTCGTCATCGATATCCCGCATGCCGGGGATTCGTCGTCCGATCTCGACCGGATCGGCAAGGACCGGATGCTGGCGCATGAACTGCGTGCCGAATCCGTCGACGGCGTGAGCAATGTGCGTGATCTTGCCGTCGGTCACTGGTTTGCGCTCGCCGAGCATCCGCAACTCGATACGTTGCCGGCCGAACAGCGGCAGTTCGTCGTCACGTCGCTTCATCATTGCGTGCGCAATAACCTGCCGAAGGAACTGAACGAGCGCGCGCAATCGCTGTTCGCGGCAAGCCGCGTGCTGTTCAACGCGGTGCCGGCCGACCTGAGCGGCAAGCCGGGCGACGAAAGCGACAGGCGCTACGAGAATACGTTCTCGTGCGTGCGGCGCGGCGTGCCGCTGACGCCGGCCTACGATCCCCACGTCGACTTGCCGCCGGTTCATCCGATGACGGCGGTCGTCGTCGGGCCGGAGGGCGAGGAGGTGTTCTGCGATGAAATGGGCCGCATCCGGGTGCGGATCCAGGGGCTCAGCGCGGACGATCATGCGCACGCGCAGGGCGCCGGCACGAGCGGCACGCCGTCCGACAGCGCGCCGGTGCGCGTCGCCTGCGCGCTCGCCGGGCCCAGCTTCGGCGCGAATACGTTGCCGCGCGTCGGCATGGAAGTGCTGATCGGCCATATCGGCGGCGATCCGGACCGGCTGGTCGTGATGGGTGTGCTGGCCAACGGGCCGAACATGCCGGCGACCTTCAGCCATACCGGCGCACTGCCGGGCAACCGCTATCTTTCCGGCACGAAGACGAAGGAAATCAAGGGGCAGCGCTACAACCAGATCCGCTTCGACGATACGCCCGGGCAGATCAGCAGCCAGCTGGCGAGCGAGCATGCGTACAGTCAGCTGAACCTCGGCTATCTGACGCAGCCGCGCGACAACGGGCAGGGTACGGCGCGCGGCGAAGGCGCGGAGTTGCGCAGCGATGCGCACGTGGCGATTCGCAGCGGCAAGGCGATGCTGATTTCGGCCTGGGAGCGGCTGCGCGCGAGCGACGGCCACCTCGCGCGCGACGAGTATCTGCAACTGATGCAGGAATGCGTCGAACTGTTCAAGAGTCTCGGCGACTATGCGGGCCAGCATCAAGGCGTCGCGCCGGATACGCAGCCGCACGATGCGCTCATGACCACGGTGAAAGGCTGGCCGAATGGCAAGGCGTCCGACGGCGGTGAGTCGTCAGGCGCGTCGATGGCCGCGATCGGCATCACCGCGCCGGCCGGCATCAGCATGGCGACGCCGAAGACCGTGACGACCCATGCGGGCGGCAACGTCGATGTCGTCGCGCAGAACCACCTGCAGTACACGAGCGGGCAGCGGATCAACCTGCAGGCCGGGCGTGGCGTGGCGATGTTCGCGCACAGCGAGGGCGTGTCGGCGATCGCCAACCAGGGGAAAGTGGCGCTGCAGAGCCAGAACGACGACACGCAGATCGATTCGGCGAAGAACATCCAGATGACGGCGGGCGGCGGCAAGCTCGCGGGCATGGCCAGCGAGCAGGTCGTGTTCGTGACGTCGGGCGGCGCGTACCTGAAGCTGCAGGGCGGCGATATCGAGCTCGGGTGTCCGGGGAGTTTCACCGTCAAGTCGGCGTCGCATACGTGGGCCGGGCCGGCGAGCATGAGCGCCGACTTTCCGAAGTTCGACCAGGGCTCGCTGGGGCGGGTGCCGAAGCTGGTCCGGGCCACCGACGGACAGCCGGTCGAGGGCATGGAAGCCGAGGTGCGAAAGGCGTCGGGCGAATTGATCAAGGGGAAGACCGACGCGCAAGGCAAGCTGGCGCCGGTCAGCAGCGACCAGTTCGAACAATTGGCGGTTCGCTTCTTCAAGTCGAGAACCTGAGCCGAGTCTTCAAGAAAAACAACATGTTCAACTACAACTTTGCGCAGAACCCGGGCGGGCAACCGTCGACGGACGACCCGTCGCAGACTCCGGTGGGTGGTGGACTGGGGACGACGCTATTCAACCGCAACGACCTCGAGTGCGTGATGCAGATGCCGCTGCCGGGCGTCGTCATTTTCGTGCACGGGGTGAATTCGGAAGGGGAATGGTTCCAGGAGGCCGAGAAGGGGCTGTGTGCCGGGTTGAACCGGCGCATGGGGCGTTATGACGATCAGCTGTTCCATTGGGGGCCGGTGGCCGGGCAGATGACGCCGGTCAGCTATATCGAAAGCCTGACGCCGGACGGCTTCCTGAATCCGGAAATGTCGTCGAAGACGTACATCAAGCCCGATCCGTCCTTTTCGCCCGTCATCCACTTTCGGTGGGGCTATGCCGCGAATGCGCAGGAGCTGAAGGAGTATGGCGACAAGATCATGCTCAACGAGAAGAATTACTGGGGCGGTGGTCCGTTCGCGGGCGGGTGTTCGAGCCTGCCGGATCTGTGGAACGACGGATTGAACGATCGGCTCTTTCTGTGGCTGACCGTTCAGCACATGAACAGCATCGGCAATCGAAAAATCTACTCCACGCCGCCGCGCACTTACGGCGTGCTTGGCGCGCTGCGGCTGGCACGCCTGGTCGAGTCGATCCGTAAACGACAGGCCGACGCGCCGATCACGATCGTGTGCCACAGCCAGGGAAACATGATCGGCCTTGCCGCCGCATTCCTCGGCGACCGGTTGCCCGAGGTGACGGATCAGTGGGGCGAGAAAGGGCGCTGCGTCGCCGACACTTATGTGCTCGCCAATCCTCCGTACAGTCTCGTCGAGGCCAACATGACCGACTCATGGGCCCAGCGCGGGGTGCGCGACAAGAACGGGCACGTGGGGCGCGAGACCTATGTCGCGCGCAAGGAGACGTTGAGGGCGTACTTCGATATCCTGCGTGCCCGGGCCGAGCTCGAGATGCCTGCGGAGGATCTCGATCGCGCGATGGAAAGCGCGAGACCGTCGAAGGATGGAGGCAAACCGTATAGCGCAGCCAAGGACCGGGAGGCGCATGGGCTGTACCAGAAAAACACCTACGGAAGAGTGACGCTGTACTGCTGCCCGCACGATCAGGTCATTTCCGCCCTGACCGTTCAGGGGATCGGCTGGCGCGGGATGAGTATCGATGAAATCAGTGCGACGAACGCGTGGGGCGTTTTTTCGCAACGCGTGTTCGCATCGAATTTCGAGGTGGGCGGAGAGAGCAAGCTCTATCGGTACTGGCAGGATGACTGGCGCAAGGACAAGAACCAGAAGGAAGGTTTCTGGTATCCGCCATCACCACCGGCGCGGTATGGTCTTGGACGAGGGATGCATTCCAATGAAGGGTGGATCGCGAAGATTTTCACGCTTGCAACGAGTCCGGTCTTCTACCTGTTCAATTTGACGGACATGGCAGTCAATGCCGAGCCACCGAAAAATTGGGAAATCCCGATTACGGCGCCGATGCTCGACAAGGAAACGCGCTTCCTCCCGCAGGCGTTGCGCTACGGTAAGCCGTCGGGCGCTTGCGATGCGCAAGGGAAACCGATTGAGGAAGGGCGCTTCAACGAGGGTTACGATCCGCCGTCGGCTGGGCGTGACGCCAACAAGGAGAACAAGCGTGATGACGATCCATACGACAACTTCGACGCGAAGTCGGAAAAATTCAAGACCGAGGGTGATGCGCTGAAGGCGCAGGGGGACGCGGCGTCCGAGGCTGCGCAGCGGTATGAGGATCATTCCATTCTTCGGATGGAAGCGAGAAGGTTGAACAATCGCGACTGGGTTGATGAAAATGGAGTAGTTGTTGGGGAGGACCGCCCTGCAGATGCAAGCGAAGATTACAAGAAATGGAGAAGCAAAGAGATATTCGACATACTGAATGGCGGGGATAAGAATAATCCTACCAATCATTCGACCATCATGACGAATGGTGAGCATGCGGAAAAGGCTTTGGCTTACGATATTGCTATTGGGCTTTGCTATCTGACGGAGGGCGACTTTGCAGATCTCAGGAAGCAGGCGGATTGGCGATTTTTGAGTGGATTGGTGAGGGATGGTAAAAATGAATTATTTGCGGAATATATAAAAAAGGGAAAATATAAGGACATGTTCTTGCATAAATGGGTTAAAAATGATCCGGTTGCAAGCATGCCAGAAAAAATCTACGACGAGCGTGATGGAGGATTTTTCCTGCGGCTGGGGAGTGTGCTATGAAGGTGATTGTTGCCACCTGGCAGCGGCGATTTGGATTGGCGATTTTCGTCATGCTGTTGGCTGCGATCGTTTTGTATGCAACGATGCTGCCGAGTAGTGCATCTGCCGAAAATTCAAGTGCAGGAGATCTGATGAAGAGAATGGTGCTGGTTCCTGGATTGGTGGCGGTTTTGGTATTTGTGTTTTCGACCATGTTGGCGACGTCGAGTGCCGTGGCTGCGACACCACGCGCTGCGGGCAACGCTGAGCCAAAAAGTGATTCGATGAAGCCTTTTGTGGCGCAAGTCGTTGGCCTTGAATGGCTCAATCCGCTGCAACGCCGGGATTATCCGACGGAATGGCAGTTATTATGGACGTTGGGCCTGGCTTCTGCGAACAAGAATGATGACATGGTGCGCGCCAACCCTAAAAAGTACTCTGCCGTTCAAGCGATCTCAATCATTGCGGATGGCAGCTCTGGACGTGAATCATTTGGTGGATTTTACGAGAAATATATCGACGAGTTGCTCGTATTGTTCCGTACTAGATATTTTACCGATTCCAACTATTTCTATACCGTGAAACCTGGTGACAGAAGTAGATGGCGTGAGCTGGCTGGCGTGCATGTTGAACTGGCAATTTCTGGTCGTCTTGATCCCATCAAGGCAAAGGCATATTTGCGTGATCAAATAATCAGCACGTTCGAGATCGGAAATTCATCGGCAAAAGATCTGTGGAGCCACGACACACCGCCGGATGTGCACGTGACATCGGGGCAGGGGAATGCCGGCTTCACGTCGTTGAATGCGGCGCTGGACTATCTGGCCGCCCACCCCGACAAAAGCGCGTGGGTGATGAACTGGGATGCACCGAGCTTCCCGCCGAACGACGAACAGATCAACGAGAACATGGTGGTGCTGTTCCTTGCCGGCCCGGATCTGAAGACCGGGCGCGAGCCGCTGGCGTGGATCGGTAAAGCCGCTCGAAGCAACGTCAAGGATTTCGACGCAAAGCAAGGCGCGAGTCGCGCGGTGCAGGCATGGAAGTCGACGATCGATACGGCGGCGACTAATGCAGGCGTGCCGGTATCGTCATTGAATTACATCGTGCATGACGCGGGCAAGGGCAGCGATGCTGCATCGACAAGAATTGCATCGCTGTCGCAGACGCTGACGGAAGTACTGCCGGAATACGATTTCCGTACGCAGACCTTCAATACGTCGGCACTGCTCGGTGACATGGGCGCCGGCGCGGCGCTGACCGATGTGGCGCTGGCGATCGGCCGAGCGAATCACCTCGGTGGAAATGTGCTCGTAGCCGGAACGACGGACCCCGAGCACCCGACGGCAGTCGTCGTCGTCGCGCCGTCGAAGCTGACGCCAATCGACGCCGGCAAGGACTGGTTCCGCGCACGCGGCGAGAACAACGCGTACTTGCCGTGGTGGGGGCGCCGTCACGACGCGCGCCCTGCGTCGCAAGGCTATTCGGAGTAAGGAGCACGCATGCGCGGAATCATTCGAGTCGGCGACGCAACGAGCCACGGCGGTCAGGTCGTGATCGGCAGCGCGGTCAGCGAAGTGATGGGGCGGCCGGTCGCCCGGCTCGGCGATACGTGCGTCTGTCCGATCGCGGGCCATCAGGCCTGCTTTATCGCCGAAGGCGATCCGCAGGTCATCGTCGACGGGAAACCGGCTGCATTCGATGGACACAAGACGTCGTGTGGTGCGACGCTGATTTCGAGTCTGGCGTCGTCCGGGCGGGAATGAATTGCCGGACCGGCGCGCGGGGGTGGCCGGTTCGATCGGGGTATTCATGCACTGCTTCACTCTTGCCAGACGTATCGGGTGCGTCTCGATCGTGATGGCGACATTCTTGTCGAGCCCACCATTGCGGGCTGAGACGCGCGCCGCATCGACGCAATCCGTCGAAGGTGCGTCTGCCGCGCCGTTTGTTGCCCAAGTTGTCGGACTTGAATGGCTCAATCCGCTGCAGCGTCGTGACTATCCGACGGAGTGGCAATTGCTGTGGACGCTCGGGTTGGTGAAGCCGAACGCCAACGACGACATGGTGCGCACAAACCCCAAAAAATACTCGACCTTGCAGGCGGTTTCCATCGTCGCGGACGGGCGGCGGGGGCGTGAGTCGTTCGCGGGTTTTTACAAGAAATATGTGCGCGAACTTCTCGTGTTGTTTCGGACGCGCTACGTGATGAACCCCGATTATTTTTACACCATCGGCTCGAAGTACAAGCGGGAGTGGCGTGAACTGGCGGGGGTGCATGTCGAACTCGCACTTCCTGCCGGCCGTCTCGACCCGGAAGGCGCCGGAGCGTTCTTGCGCGACGAGATGGTAAATATGTATGAAATCGGCAACCCCTCCGCAAAAAATCTATGGATCCGCGACACACCGCCCGACGTGCACGTGACGTCGGGCCACGGCAATGCCGGCTTCACGTCACTGAACGCCGCGCTGGACTACCTGGCCGCGCATCCCGACAAAAGCGTGTGGGTGATGAACTGGGACGCGCCAAGCTTTCCGCCGCAGGATGAACAGATCAACGAGAACATGGTGGTGTTGTTCCTCGCCGGCCCGGATCTGAAGACCGAGCGCGAACCGCTGGCCTGGATCGGCAAGGCGGCGCAAGGCAGCGTTCAGGATTTCGACGCGAAGCAAGGCGAGGGCCGCGCGGTGCCGGCATGGAAGTCGACGATCGACGCAGCCGCAGCCAATGCGGGCGTCGCGGTCTCGTCGCTGAACTACGTTATCCACGATGCGGGCAAGGGCAGCGCGGCCGCGTCGTCAAGGGCCGCGTCCCTGTCGCAAGGGCTCGCCGAAGCCGTGCCGGAAAGCGATCTTCGCGGCGAAACCTTCAACACGTCGGCACTGCTCGGTGACATGGGGGCCGGCGCGGCGCTGACCGATGTGGCGCTCGCGATCGGCCGCGCAAATCATCTCGGCGGCAACGTGCTTGTGGCGGGCACGACGGACACCGAACATCCGACGGCCGCGGTGGTGGTCGCGCCGTCGAAGCTGACGCCGATCGATCCCGGCAAGGACTGGTTCCGCGCACGCGGGGAGAACAACGCGTACTTGCCGTGGTGGGGCCGCCGCCACGACGCGCGCCCGGCGTCGCAAGGCTACTCGTACTAGGGCGCGACGCCCCCGTTAAGCAATCTGTAACAATCAGCGGAATAGCGACAGGCCAATTCTTTCAAAATACTTTCCATTTCTCTCCGTCGGCGTGTGCGGAGAATTCCGGATTCATGCTCCATCAACGCATATGTCCTTACATTGCCGGAAGCGGTATCGAGATGGCCGTCGTATATATTACAAAGCGTATGTAAATTGAAAGACTTGCCTGGCTTGACGCGCCGCACCGTCGCCATTTATTGTCCGTCTGCCGCCCGTGAGAGAGCACGGCGGCAATCGCGGAAGCGCGCGTTGCGCGCACGACAACACACGTAGCAAAAAGCAGAAAAGGAACGTGGTAGCCACATGAAGCCGCTATTCGACGACAACAAATCCGATGCGGTCAGCGATCGTCCTTCCATGCCGTCCTTGTCGCCCGTCGCCGTGCCAGCCGCCGTCGCCAACGTCGTCGTGCCGGCAGCGCAGCCGACGGAACACGCGCGCCTGATCACCGTCGACGAGATCGACCAGCTCGGCGCGACGCAGGGCACGCGGATCGCCGCCTTCTCCCAGCAGATTCTCGCAAGCGTCCGGGCGTCGGACGCCGACCAGTTCGGCGACAAGCTCAACGAGCTGATCGCGACCGCGAAGGGGCTCGACCCGCGCGGCGCCGACAAGGGCGGGCTGCTCACGCAGGTCACGCGGCTGTTCCGCTCGACCAAGGAGAAGCTGCTGTCGCAATACGAGTCGGTGAGCAAGCGGATGGATACGCTCGTCGTCGAGCTCGAAAACCATGCGCAGCGCCAGAAGGCCGGCATCGACGAGCTCGAGCGGATGTACAACGACAACTACGCGCTGCACCAGGAGCTCGCGCAGTCGAAGGCGCACGGCGAAACGGCGCTCGCGGCGCTGCGCGCGCATCTCGCGGCCGGCCAGCAGCCGGCGGACGATGCGTTCGCCGCGCAGCGCCTGCTCGACGTGAAGCGCAAGGTCGACGCGCTCGAAAGCAAGCTCGACGACCTCGACCGCGCGATGCTGATGTCGAAGCAGCTCGCGCCGCAGATCCGGATGGAGCAGGACCAGAAACGCACGCTGACGTCGAAGTTCATGACGATCAAGACCGTGCTGATTCCCGCGTGGACCAATGCGTTCGCGCTCTACCTCGAGCAGCTCAGCACCAAGCGCGCGGCGGCGCTCGCGAACGCGACGTACGACGCCGCCGACGAGGCGATCCGCGCGCAGGCCGACCTGAATCGCCAGAACGCGCAGGAAGTCGCGAAGCTCGGCCAGCGCCCGGTGATCTCGACCGACACGTTCGAATACGCGCAGCAGCAGCTGTTCGGCGCGTTCGACGACATCACGCAGATCATTGCCGACGGCCGCCGCCAGCGCGAGCAGGACGCGCCGCGCCTGCGCCAGCTCGAACAGGACTTGATCACCCGATTCGCTCCGAAGCACAACTAAGAGAACTGAGAGAACACCGCATGATTACGCTTGAGAAACGCGCGGCGAAGGTCGCGATCGTCCTCGAAAAACGTCAGATCCTGAAGCCGCCGGTCGTGCGCGTCGGCGCGGCGCTCGACATCTCGGGCTCCGCGAAGCCGCTATACCAGTCGGGCGTGATCCAGGAGACGCACGACCGGATTCTCGGCATTGCACTGAAGTTCGACGACAACGGCGAAGTCGACACGTGGACCTTCACCGAAGGCTACGACCGGCTGCCGACCGCGACGCCGGACAACTACGGCTCGTACATTTCCGATCATGTGCTCAACGCGCGGATCGACAAGTGGGGCGGCACGCAGTACGCGCCGGTGATGAACGACATCGTCGATTTCTTCTTCCGCGCGCCGGAGCCGAAGCGCGAAGAAAAGCGCGGCTTCCTGAGCCGGCTGTTCGGCGGTGCGGACGACCCGTCCGCGCCGGCCGCCTCCGCGCCCGTGAACGGCCATCTGCCCGCATGGGTGCTGTTCGTCACCGACGGCCAGAACCCGAAGAACGACCGCAAGCGCGTGCGCCAGTTGCTGACCGAATCGCAACATTTCCCGCTGTACTGGTCGCTCGTCGGCGTCGGCGATCCGAGCGAATTCGACTTCCTCGCGGAAGTCGCCGACGAAATGCCGAACGTCGGCTTCCTGCATCTCGAATCGCTCGACCTCAGCGACGAACAGATCTACGAACAGCTGATCACGCAGGAATTCTGCGACTGGGTGCGCGCGAAGTAAGCGCGGCCCGCCTGCCCATTTTTCTGAACTCGATTACCCCATCATGTTGAAAGACTTCAAGATCCCGTTGTCGCTCACGGCGCTCGCGCTGATCGCGGCCTATCTCCTCGGCGGCGTGAAGGACATGCTGATCGTCGCGGTCCTGTGCGTGCTCGAAATTTCGCTGTCGCTCGACAACGCGGTCGTCAACGCGTCGGTGCTGAAGAACTGGTCGGAGAAGTGGCGCAACCGCTTCATGGTGTTCGGCCTGCCGGTCGCGGTGTTCGGCATGCGGCTCGTGTTTCCGCTGCTGATCGTCGCGGTGATCGGCCATATCGGTCTGTGGGACGCGCTGACGCTCGCGATCGAATCGCCGGACAAGTACGCGGCGGTGCTGACGTCCGCGCATCACGAGGTATCGGCGTTCGGCGGCGCGTTCCTGCTGATGGTGTTCTTCAAGTTCATGCTCGACACCGAGAAGGACGAGCACTGGATCGGCTTCCTCGAAGGCCCGATGCGCCATCTCGGCCGCATCACCGCACTGGAAGTGGCGCTGACGCTCGCGATCGTGATCGTCGCGTCGTTCTACGTGCCGGCGACCGAGCAGGTCAGCTTTCTGCTCGCGGGCGCGTTCGGCGTGATCGGCTTCGTGATCGCGCACGGCGTGGGCGACCTGGTCGGCGGCGAGGACACGGGCACGCGCGTGGTGCGCGAAGGCGTCGCGGGGTTCATGTATCTGGAAGTGCTCGATTCGTCGTTCAGCTTCGACGGCGTGATCGGCGCGTTCGCGCTGTCGAACAACATTTTCCTGATCGCGCTCGGTCTCGGCGTCGGCGCGGCCTACATCCGGGAGATGACGCTCGTGCTGCTGAAGAAGGGCACGCTCGCGCAGTACCGCTTTCTCGAGCACGGCGCGTTCTGGGCGATCGGCGCGCTCGCGACGATCATGTTCCTGGGCGTGAAGTTCGAGGTGCCGGAGGTCGTCACGGGCCTGATCGGCGCGGCGATGATCGCCGCGGCCGTGTGGTCGTCGATCGTCGTGCAGCGCAAGGAAGACCGCGCGGCGGTGGCGGGCAAGTAAGCGCGCGTCACGCGGCGCGAACACCATCAACGAAGGGGCCGCCGTGTGCGGCCCGGCATCGCCGCCGGCGCTACGGCGGTTCCAGCAGAAGAGGTTCAGATGATCAATTTGTCGAAAGGCGGTCGCGTCAACCTGTCGAAGGAAGCGCCCGGCACGCAGAAATTCCGCATCGGTCTCGGTTGGGACGCGAACGCGACGGACACCGGCACGGATTTCGATCTCGACGTGTCGGTGTTCCTGTGCAAGTACGACGCGCAGAGCAATCCGAAGCTGATCTCGGATCAGCATTTCGTGTTCTACAACAGCGAAGTGCGCACGATGGAGCGCAAGGAAACCTTCATCCAGCCCGGCGACGACTTCCCGAAGCGCGGGATGCCTTCGTCGAAGTGCCTGGGCGTCGTGCATAGCGGCGACAACCGCACGGGCAGCGGCGACGGCGACGATGAAGTGATCTTCATCGACATGACGAAGCTTGCGGCCGACGTCGAGGAAATCTCGGTGGTCGTGACGATCGACCAGGCCGAAGCGCGCCGGCAGAATTTCGGGCAGGTTCGCAACAGCTACATCCAGATCGCCGACGAGGTGTCGGGCGCGGTGATCGCGAAGTACGCGCTCGAGGAAGACTTCTCGATGGAGACGTCGGTGCAGGTCGGCAGCTTCTATCGCCGCGACGGCCACTTCATGTTCAAGGCGGTCGGCGCGGGCTACAACCGTGGCCTCGGCGATTTCGTCCGCGCGTACGGCGGCGCGGTCTGACTGGCGGCAGCCCGGCGCGCGGAGCACCGCGGCGCCGGGCAGGAAGCAGCGATGACGAATCCGTCCGACGAGCCGAAGCGGCTCGAGTTCGATACGACGCCCGAGCGCACGCCCGGGCGTCTTGCGTTCGACGCGCCGGCCGCGCCCGCTGCGCCGGTCGCGCGTGCGCCGGCGCGGCCCGCCCCGCAGGCGCTCGAGTTCGGGCCGGCGCCCGCGTCCGATCACGCGGTGCGTGCGGCGCCCGCCGACGCAATCGGCCGTGCGCTGTTCGGCGCATCGAACCATCCGCAGCTCGAAGCGTGCTTCCGCGCCGCACAGGCCAGCTTTCCGAATCTCTATCCCGACTACGCGCCGCGCATCGAGCGGCATATCCGGCAACTGGTGCCGCTGAAGCTCGCGACGGTCGCGACGATCGGCGACGGCGCGCTGGAGACGGCCGGCAACCTCGTCGAAGCGGTCGCGGCGACGACGCGCGAATTCAACGAACTCGGCGCGGCCGACATGATGGCCGGGATGCTCGCGCAAGCGACGCGCAAGGCCGGCATGTTCGAACGCTGGTTCGGGGCGGCGTCCGGCCATGTCGACTATCGCGCGGCGCTCGGTGCGCTCAAGCAGTCGCTCGGCTTTTTCCCGCGCCGTACCGAGGAACTCGCCGCCAAGATCCGCCATGCGGAGGAAAACCTCGTGGTCGTGCTCGCCGCGCTGAGCGCGGTGTCGGACGTCGTGCGCGCGCCGGACGATGCGGGCGTCGAGCGCACGCTGTTCGACCGCCGCAACATCGTCGGACAGGCCGTCCAGCAGATCCGGATGCAGCCGGCGCAACTGCGCGGGCTCGACGAGCGCGTGACCGACCTGCTGTCGCGTGCCGATCACCTGATGAACGTCGTGCTGCCGGCGGCGCTGGCCGCGCGGCCGTCGCGCTGAGCGAACGATGCGACCGCACGCGCTGCGGCGCGCGCGGCCGCGTGTCGGGCGCGACGGTTTCGCGCGGGCGGTCGCGAGTCTGCTATCTTCCCGGGCATCTCATCGCTTTCCCGCCGATTCTCCATGACCGACCGCATCGTCGCCGCCTTCGATTTCGACGGCACCATCACGACCACCGACAGCTTTCGCCATTTCGTCCGCCAGGCGGTCGGCACGCCGCGTTTCGCGTGGGCCGGGCTGCGCGCGCTGCCGTGGATCGTCGCGATGAAGGCCGGGCTGCTGTCGCGCGGCGACGCGAAGGCGAAGTTCGCGTCGTTCGCGTTCGGGCCGATCCGCGAGGACGTGCTCGATGCGCAGGCGCGCCGGTTCGTCGATAGCTATCTGCCGAACCTCGTGCGTCCGGAAATGCTCGAGCGTGTCCGCGAGCATCGGGCGCGCGGGCATGAAGTCGTGCTGGTCAGCGCGTCGCCGTCGCTGTATCTGGAGAAGTGGGCGAAGGCGGCCGGCTTCGACGCCGTGCTCGCGACGCGGCTCGCGTTCGAGCGCGGCATCTTCGCCGGCCGGCTCGACGGCGAGAACTGCTGGGGGCCGCAGAAGGTCGTGCGGCTGCGCGGATGGTGGGGCAACCGGCCGCCGAAGCAGTTGTTCGCGTACGGCGACAGCCGCGGCGACAAGGAAATGGCCGAACTCGCGAGCTGGTCGTGGATCCGCGGGCAGGGGCCGATGCCGCCGATCGGCGAGTGACGAGGCGCTGATGCCGCGCGTCGCCGGCGTTACGCGTCGGCCTGCGCGTGGTGCGCGCCGCGAGACGGGCGATAGCCGCCCCAGCGATTCGCACGGGCGAACGTGCCGACGTCGTTGAAGCGCACGCCGACTTCGCGCAGCGCCGCGTGCGCGGTGCGGGCGGTCAGTTGCCGGATGTAGAACGGATCGCGCACCACGAAGTGATGGATCGCGTGCGTGCTGCCGAAATTGAAGCAGAACAGCTGGAACGGCAGCATCCACCACGGGTTCAGCACCTGCGTCTGCTGGATCACGTTGCGCGAGTCGATGTCGCCGAAATAGTGCATGTTCGAGCTGACGAAGTTGATGCAGAAGCTGCGCACGAAGTTCGGCCCGAGCCACACCACCGCCAGGAAATCGACGACGCTCATCGCGCGTTCGACGACGGCCGGCACCGTCGCCGCGTAACCGAACGCATGCAGCGCGAACAGGCCGACGTGATAGACGATGAACGCGTGCCACAGCGTGTAGTACAGGTGACCGACCGGCATGTACGACGACACCTGCTCGATGCGCAACTGCAGGCGCTCGGACGGATCCTGCACCGGCTGCGCGGCCACGTACTGCTTCACCTTGCGGCGCATCGCGGCCGGCCGCAGCACGACGGCGAGCATGCCGTCCGCGATCATCAGCAGGCGCTTCACGCCCCAGCGCTCGCCGTTGGTGATGCCGAATTCCTCGAGATCCGATTCGCCGCCCGACACCTTGTGGTGATGCAGGTGCATGCGCCGGCGCGTCCACGGGTTGATCGTGCCGGGCCGCGTGAGCCAGCACAGCGCCATCATCAGGTGATAGGCCCACGGCGTCTTCTTGAAGTACATCAGGTGGATCAGGTCGTGCTCGAGCTCGTGGATCAGCGACGTGACGAACGCGGCGAGCGGCAGCGCGACGTACCACGCGATCGCGCCGCGCGCATACAGCCACGCGATCGCGAGCGTCGCGCTCACCGACACGGCCATCACGGTCGCGCCGACGAGGTTCTGGTTGTCGAGCAGCGGAAAGCGTGCGCGGATCGCGTCGCTCGCGGCGTTCACTTCGCGGCGGACGTACGCGACCTTGTCGGCGTCGTGGCGAAAGGCGGTTCGTGCGGGTTGGCTCATCGACCGGAATCCATGCGGAAAGAGTGGGGCGCAATGCCGATGTGACAAGCATAGGCGCGTGCCGGCGCGCATGCGAGGGCCGTCGGTGCCAATGGCGGTGTCATTTCGGGCCACGTTGGCCGGCGCTCCGGTGGCCGATGCCGTCGCGTGGCTAGAGTGCCGCCGCGGTGTCATTGCGGGCCAGCGACGCTACAATCCGCCGAAACCGCTCCGGAGTTAGCCGCATGGCCCTGTCCGTTCCGGATGCCGCGCGCCAGTTGAACAAGGCGACGGTGTCGTCCGCGTATGCGCTGTTCATGCTGATGCTGGCCGAGGAGCGCGGCATCGACGGCGGTCGCATTCTCGCCGGCTCGGGCGTCGAGCGCGACCGGCTCGCGCAGCCCGATGCGCGCATCACGCCGCTGCAGCAGGCGGCGATCGTGTTCAACCTGCTCGACGCGACCGACGATCCGTCGATCGCGATCGAGATCGGCCTGCGCAGCAGCCTCACGAAAGCGGGACTGATCGGCTTCGGGCTGATGAGCTGCGCGACGCTCGGCGAGGCGATCGCGCTCGGCATCCGCTACCTGCCGACGCGCGTGCCGTTTTTCTCGGTGCGGCTCGCGCAACTCGACGGCATCGTCGACATCGACGTGCTCGAAGCGTTTCCGCTCGGCCGGCTGCGCCAGTTCGCGGTGGAAAACTTTCTGGTCGAAACCGCGATCCTGTTCAATTCGCTGCTGTATCCGACGCCGGGCCGCACGCTCCAGTCGCGTGCCGAACTCCATTTCGAATGGCCCGAGCCGCCGTGGTTCGAGCGTTATCGCGCGCGGCTGCCGCGCTGCCATTTCGATGCGAGCGCGAACCGCATCCGCTGCGACGCCGCGCTGCTCGACGAGCCGATCGGCACCGCGAACGCGCAGACCGCGCAGATGATCGTCCAGCAGTGCGAGGCGGAACTCGCGCGGCTCGGCTATGCGGAGAGCATCGTCGAGCGCGTGCGCAACCTGCTGATCTGCGGCGAAGGCGGCTATCCGTCGGTCGACGACGTCGCGCGCGAGCTGCATGTGTCGGCGCGCACGCTCAAGCGCAAGCTCGCCGAATACGGCGCGACCTATTCGGCGCTGCTCGACGAGATCCGGCTGCGCGACGCGTTGCGGCTGCTCGAAGGCACGCGGCTGCCGGTCGACGAGATCGCGGCGCGCGTCGGCTATACCGATCGCGCCAATTTCACGCGCGCATTCAAGCGCTGGACGGGCGTCGCGCCGAGCGAGCGGCGCTGAACGCCGCACCCGCATCGGCGTGCAGGTTCCCGTACGGGCGCCGTTTCTTCTTCAGACCGCCCGACTTCAGACGATCGCGACCCAGTTCGCGCCGCGGCCGCCCGGCACGCGCGCGTGCAGCGACAGCGTGCCGTCGTCCGGCGCGATCGCATACACCGCGACGTGTTCGGACTGCTCGCCGCAGGCGATCAGCCAGTGTCCCGACGGATCGATCGCGAACCCGCGCGGCTGCGCTTCGGTGGCCGTCGCGTGCGCGGGGGCGAACGACCCGTCGTCGTTGCGGCGATAGCCGAGCAACCGGCTCGACGTGCGTTCGCTGACGTACGCGAAGCGCTCGTCGGGCGTCAGGTGCAGGTCCGCGGCCCACACGGACGGCTCGACAGGAGCGGGCGGGCGCGCATGGCCTTGCGCGAGCGCGGCGACGGCCGGATGACGCGCGCTCACGTGTGCGTCGCCGAGCCGGCCGGTGGCGGTGTCGCGGACGAAGGTGGCGAGCGTGGCCTGGAATTCGCTGACGACGACGAGCGTGCGGCCGTCATCCGCGAATCGCAGGTGACGCGGACCGAAGCCGGCCGGCACGCGCGTTTCGCCGTGTTCGACCGCGCGCAACCCGGCGGCGTCCTCGACGAGCGCGAAGCCGAACACGCGGTCCGAGCCGAGCGAGCTGACGTACGCGAAGCGGTTGTCCGGCGACACGATCACCGCGTGCGCGTTCGCGATGCCGCCCGCGACCTGCAGCGGCGTACCGTCGCCGTCGCGCACGCGCGCGGCGTCGTAAAGGCTCAGCGAATGGCCGCCGTACGACGCGCCGAGCAGCCAGCGGCCGCTGCGGTCGAGCGACAGGTACGCATGACTCGCGTCGATCGCGGTCGTGCCGATGCGCGCGAGCGCGCCCGTGGCCGCGACGCGGAACGCGACGATCGTCGGCTGTTCGCCGCGGGTCGCGACGTAGAGCCGCGTGCGGTCGGCCTGCACGGCGATCGGCATCGCGACGTCGGCGGCGGGATAGCGGGCGAGCGGCGCGAGCGTGCCGTCGCCTGCGAGGGAGAACGTGGCGAGGTCGCCGTCGACGGCATTCGAGACGACGACGGTCAGGCGGTCAGTGTTCGGCATGGCGGAGCATCGGAGCGTGCGTGAAGGATTCGTCGGCCGGCTGGCCGCGCGGCGGCTCGCTGCGCCGGTGCGTGCGCGCGAACAGCGCGGCGACCGCGGCGACGAGCGAAGCGATCGCGAGCGCATACAGCCCGCCCGTGATCGAACCCGTATGTTGCTTCAGATAGCCGAAGGCCGTCGGCGCGACGAAGCCGCCGAGGTTGCCGACCGAGTTGATCAGCGCAATCACGGCGGCGGCCACGCGCGTGTCGAGATAGCCCTGCGGGATCGGCCAGAACAGCGACGCCGCGGCCTTGAAACCGAGCGCGGCGAAGCAGATCGACGCGAACGACCACACCGGACTGGGCGACGTCGACGCGAACAGCCCGCACGCGGCGAGCACGAGCGAGAACGCGAGCCAGCGCTGCGGATGCTTCCACTTCGACGACAGCACCGCGAAGCCGTACATCGCGCCGATCGCGATCATCCACGGAATCGTGTTGTACAGGCCGACCTGGAAATCGGTGAGGCCGCCCATCCTGCGGATGATGGTCGGCAGCCAGAACGTGGCCGCGTAGATCGTCAGCTGGATCGCGAAATACAGGAAGCAGAACAGCATGATCTGCGGATCGCGCAGCAGCGCGGTGGCGCGCACCGGCACGTTCGAGCGGACGTCGCGCGTCGCACGCTCCGCGTCGAGCGCGTGCTGGAGCGCCGTGCGTTCCTCGGCCGTGAGCCACGTCGCGTCGCGGATATGCGATTTCAGCAGCAGCCAGCTCGCGCCGCACAGCGCGACCGAGAACAGCCCTTCGATCAGGAACATCCATTGCCAGCCCTGCAGGCCGAAGCCGCGGATCGACAGCAGCGCGCCGGTCACGGGCCCGGACAGCACCGACGCGAACGCGGAGCCGCCGAGGAAGATCGCCATCGCCTTGCCGCGTTCCTGCGGCGGCAGCCATTGCGACAGGTACAGCACGACGCCGGGGAAGAAGCCGGCCTCGGCCGCGCCGAGCAGGAAGCGCAGCGTGTAGAACGACGTGTCGTTCCACACGAACGCCATCGCGGCCGCGACGATGCCCCACGTCGCCATGATCCGTGCCAGCCAGACGCGCGCGCCGTAGCGCTGCATCAGCAGGTTCGACGGCACTTCGAACAGCGCATAGCCGACGAAGAACAGCCCGGCGCCGAGCCCGTACGCGGCCGCGCCGATGCCGATCGACGCTTCGAGATGGCGATCGACGAAGCCGACGTTCACGCGGTCGATGTAGTTCGCGATGAACATGATCAGCACGAGCGGCAGCACGTGCCACTTCACTTTCGAGACGGCCGACGCGAGCGGGTCGCGGCCGGGCAGGGCGGACGAGGGCGGGTTCAAGGGTGTCTCCGGTCGGGCGGCGGACGGGGCGGCAGCCCGCGTCGGCGTCTGGTTGGCGGTCGATGTAGTATGTCGTCGTATGACATGGTACGCCGGAGCATCGACGATGACGTCGCGGGTTTACCCGGAAATTTCCTAAAATTTGGCGAATGCCGGTGATCGACGCGTCATTCGACAACGTCTGATGACGTATGACGTGAAATGAGATCGTGCCGAGTGCCGGCACGGCGCGCTACGCCATCGACACCACGCTGTTGAGCAGCGTCTTCACGAGCACGGCCTGCCGCGTCGCACCCGTTTTCGCGAAAATGCCGCGCAGGTGCGCGCGGGCAGTGTTCTTCGTGATGCCGGTCGCGGCCGCCGCTTCGTCGAGCGTCAGCCCGTCGACCAGCAGCAGCGCGATTTCGGTTTCCATCGGCGTGAGCCGGAACAGCCGGTGCAGCATGTCGCGTGATGTCTGCGGCGACGCGGCCGGATCGCGGACGAACACCGCGACGGCCGGCCGATGCTGGCGGTCCTCGGCGCCGCGATAGGGCGCGAGCGGGCGCAGCAGCACGCTCAACGGCATCGCGCCGCCGGGACGCGACAGCGTGGTGGCCTCGATGCGCGTGAGCGCCCCGGCGCGGAAATGCTCGAGCGCGGCCTGCAGCGCCTTCTGCAGCCGGCGCTCGTCGAGCGGGCACGACGCGTGAAGCCGCTCCTGCCGCACGCACAGCCCGTCCTGCTGGTCGATCAGCCGTTCGGCGATGCGGTTGCGCTTGATCACGCGGCCGTCCTCGTCGACGATCGCGGTGCCGACGTCGAGCCGGTCGACGGTGCCCGCATACAGCGCGCGTTCGGCATCGAGGACGTCGAGCGCCGCGTGCAGCTCGACCGCGCGTTGCAGGTGCGGCAGCAGCGTCGCGACCTGCGCGCGCTCGGTCGCGTCGAAATCGCGGCCGCCGTGCGGGCGGCTCACGAAGAACGCGCACTCGACGCCGCGTTCGCCGCGCAGGTTCGCGCCGAGGATGTAGCGCAGGTCGAGCGGCTGCAGGTATTGCCGGTAGAAATCGTGCGCGCGCCACGCGGCGTCGCCGAACAGGCGGTCGGCCGTGAACACCTGGCCGGGCGGGTGGTCGAGAAACGGGCACAGCGCATAGAACTGCTCGCTGTACGACGGTTCGCCGGGCAGCAGCGGGCCGTGTGCGGACGCGTTGATGATCAGCCCGTGTCGCGCGCCGCCCGGATTGCGCAGCACGAGCGTCGTGAAGCTCGCATCGAGTCGCACGCGAACCGCTTCGAGAAAGCCGGCCCACGGCGTGGTTTCAGACGGACCCTGATAGACGAGCCCGAGCCATGCGCTGAGCTCGCGCGCGCTCCATGCCGCGTCGTCGAAACCATCGTGCGCGGCCGTGTCGCCGGGCGCCAGCGCGATCCGCATGCTCGTGTTCTCCTGGTCCGGATGAAGGATTCCGAACCAGCATAGCGGCCCGCCTGCCGCGCGCGTCATCCGAACGGAGTAGGCGACGCGGGCAGGCGGGCGCCGCTTACGCCGCGCGTTCGCGCAGCAGGTACGTGACGATGCGATCCGCCGCGACCTCCGGCGACTCGGTCACCGTGTCGACACGCAACTCCGGCTGCACGGGCGGCTCGTACGGCGAATCGATGCCGGTGAAGTGCTTCAGCTCGCCGCGCCGCGCCTTCTTGTACAAGCCCTTCGGATCGCGCTCCTCCGCGACCGCGAGCGGCGTGTCGACGAACACTTCGACGAATTCGTCCGGGCCCGCCAGCGCGCGCGCCATGTCGCGCTCGGCGCGGAACGGCGAGATGAACGACACGAGCGTGATGAGCCCCGCGTCGAGCATCAGCCGCGCGACTTCGGCGACGCGCCGGATGTTCTCCACGCGGTCGGCCTCGGTGAAGCCGAGATCGCGGTTGAGGCCGTGCCGCACGTTGTCGCCGTCGAGCAGGTACGTATGCTTGCCGAGCGCGTGCAGCCGTTGCTCGACGAGGTTCGCGATCGTCGACTTGCCGGCGCCCGACAGCCCCGTCAGCCACACGATGCGCGGCGTCTGCGCCTTCTGCCGCGCGCGCGCGTCGCGATCGACGTCGACGGCCTGCCAGTGCACGTTGTGCGCGCGGCGCAGCGCGAAGTGCAGCATCCCGGCGCCGACCGTGTCGTTGCTGAAGCGGTCGATCACGATGAAGCCGCCCGTATGACGGTTCCGGTCGTACGGATCGAACGCGACGGGCCGGTCGAAGCTCAGGTTGCACACGCCGATCTCGTTCAGCGCGAGCGCGCGCGCGGCGAGATGCTCGCGCGTGTTCACGTCGATCTTGTACTTCGGCGTCGCGCAGGTCGCGCCGACCGTCTGCGTGCCGAGCTTCACGAGATACGGGCGGCCGGGCAGCAGCGGCTCGTCGTGCATCCACACGAGCGTCGCCTCGAACTGGTCGGCGACTTCCGCCGGCGCGTCCGCACGCGCGATCAGGTCGCCGCGGCTGATGTCGATTTCGTCGGCGAGCGTGAGCGTCACCGCTTCGCCGGCGCGGGCGATGCCGGCTTCGCCGGCCGGCGTGATCACCGACGCGACGCGGCTTTCCCTGCCGGACGGCAGCACGCGCACGCGTTCGCCGACGCGAATCTCGCCCGACGCGATGCTGCCCGCGTAGCCGCGGAAATTCAGGTGCGGACGGTTGACCCATTGCACCGGCAGCCGGAACGGTTCGTCGTGCGTCACGCGCGCGGCGAGCGGCAGGCGGTCGAGATGCTGCATCAGCGGCGGGCCCGCGTACCACGGCATCCGTGCGCTCGGCGCGATCACGTTGTCGCCGCGCAGCGCGGACATCGGAATGCTGACGATCTCGGCGAACCCGAGCTCGGCCGCGAACGCGCGGTAGTCCGCATCGATACGCTCGAACACGGCCCGGTCGTAGTCGACGAGGTCCATCTTGTTGATCGCGAGCACGACGCGCTTGATGCCGATCAGCGCGACGAGATGGCTGTGACGGCGCGTCTGCGTGAGCACGCCCTTGCGCGCGTCGATCAGGATCACCGCGAGATCGGCGGTCGACGCGCCGGTGATCATGTTGCGCGTGTACTGTTCGTGGCCGGGCGTATCGGCGACGATGAACTTGCGCCGCGCGGTCGCGAAGAAGCGGTACGCGACGTCGATCGTGATGCCTTGCTCGCGTTCGGCCGACAGGCCGTCGACGAGCAGCGCGAAATCGAGTTCGCCGCCCTGCGTGCCGACCTTCTTCGAATCGGCTTCGAGCTGCGTGAGCTGGTCGTCGAACAGCATGTTCGATTCGTAGAGCAGGCGGCCGATCAGCGTGCTCTTGCCGTCGTCGACGCTGCCGCAGGTGATGAAACGCAGCAGGTCCTTCGTTCGCGTCTCGTCGGCGTGGATAGGGGGCGCCTCGGGCGCGGCGAGTACGTGTGCCATCAGAAATATCCCTCCTGTTTCTTCCTTTCCATCGAACCGGCCGAATCGCTGTCGATCAGCCGTCCCTGGCGTTCGGACGTCCGCGTGTCGCGCATCTCCCGCAGGATGTCGTCGAGCGTCGTCGCGTCGCTGTCGATCGCGCCCGTGAGCGGATAGCAGCCGAGCGTGCGAAAGCGCACGTTGCGCATCCGCGGCACTTCGCCGTCACGCAGCGGCAGGCGTTCGTCGTCGACCATGATCAGCGCGCCGTCGCGTTCGACGACGGGCCGTTCCTTCGCGAAGTAGAGCGGCACGATCGGGATGTCGTGAAGCCGGATGTACTGCCAGATATCGAGCTCGGTCCAGTTCGAGATCGGGAACACGCGCAGGCTTTCGCCCTTGCGCTTGCGCGCGTTGTACAGCGACCAGAGCTCGGGGCGCTGGCGCTTCGGGTCCCAGCGGTGCTGGTCCGAACGCAGCGACACGATGCGCTCCTTCGCGCGCGATTTCTCCTCGTCGCGGCGTGCGCCGCCGAACGCGGCGTCGAAACCGTAGTGATCGAGCGCCTGCTTGAGCCCTTGCGTCTTCCACACGTCGGTGTGCACGGCCGAGCCGTGCGTGAACGGATTGATGCCGTTCGCGATGCCGTCGGGGTTGACGTGCACGCGCAGGTCGAGGCCGAGGCGCGCGGCCGTCTCGTCGCGAAACGCGATCATCTCGCGGAATTTCCACGTCGTATCGACGTGCAGTAGCGGAAAGGGCGGCTTCGCCGGGTAGAACGCCTTCATCGCGAGATGCAGCATGACCGAGCTGTCCTTGCCGATCGAATACAGCATCACCGGGTTCTCGCTCTCGGCCACGACCTCGCGCATGATGTGGATGCTTTCGGCCTCCAGCCGCTCCAGGTGGGTCAACATCGTTCGTCTCCTTGTTTCATGCCGGCGCCGCGCGACATGTGCGGCGTTGCGGGCATGGCGCCAACGGTATCCAGCGGGCGGCATGCCGCTCTTCGTCCGGGTGGACTAAACCGGCACGCGGCCGTGGAGCGGATCTTTCCTTAGTCCACCCGGACGAAGTGGCGCGCGGCGGCGCCGCTTAAGGTGAGCGCTCGACCATCGGCGGAGACGACACATGACGGATGACACACGCGCCACGCAATTGCTTTCGGGCCAGACCTGGGCCGATTTCTGCGACACCCTGAAACGCAGCGGAGAACAGATCCTGCGCACCGACGCGCCGGACGATCCGCTCACGCGTGCGGAAGGCTTCCGCTACCTGAGCCGACTGATGCGCATCGCGCTGGAAATGCACGTCGAGTTCGCGGACGGCGCGTGGCCGGGCTTCTTCTCGCCGTCCCACGAGACCGCGAAGATCGGCGCCGACAACCCCGACAACCTGTACCAGTACGCGCGCGTCGACGGCCGCTGCGAATACCGCGTGACGGGACGGCGCGGCACGGTCGCATACCTGAGCTTCGGCACACAGAAGGGCGGCTACGAGACCGACGGCAAGATGCTGCAGACAGGCTTTCTCGACGCGAAGCAGCTCGAGATCGCGCCGGACGGCAGCGTCGAGATCGTGTTGAGCGCGACGCCGCGCGCGGGCAACTGGGTGCGGATGGAGCCGGACACCAACGCGCTGCTGGTGCGCCAGACCTTCCTCGACCGGCGCACGGAGACGCCCGCGCAACTGAAGATCGAACGCATCGATGCGCAGGCGCGCCCCGCACCGCTCGATCCGCTGGCGCTGCAGGGCGGCCTGATGCGCGCCGCGCAGTTCGTCGAGCAGACGTCGAAGCTGTTCGCGGACTGGGCCGCGAGCTATCGCCCGCACGTGAACGCGCTGCCGCCCGCCGACCAGGCGCTGTGCCAGTCGGTCGGCGGCGATCCGAACATCTACTACTACCACTCGTGCTGGTCGCTCGCCGCCGACGAGGCGCTCGTGATCGACGTCGATACCGTGCCGGACTGCGATTTCTGGAACGTGCAGCTCAACAACTACTGGATGGAGTCGCTCGACTATCGGCACTTCGACATCTGCGTGAACAAGCACAGCGCTCGGCCCAATGCGGACGGCGGGGTGACGGTGATCGTCGCGGCCACGCGGCCGGGCAGCGCGAACTGGCTCGATACCGCCGGGCATCGCACCGGCACGATCTGCTGGCGCTGGGTGGGCGCCGCGCAACCGGTGCATCCGCGCACGCGCGTCGTGAAGCTCGCCGCGCTGAAGGAGGCCGCATGAACGCGCCGCTCGACCAGGCTCGCACGCTGCTCGCCCCCGACGGCTTGATGGCTGAGGCCGTGTCGCGCACGGGCGGGCTCACCGCGTTCGGCGACGGGCCGTATCGCGACGCGCTCGACGTGATGTGCGCGTCGCTGATCGACGAAGCGGCGCTGTCCGCGCGCGGCGCGGCGATGATGCGCGAAAAGCTCGTCGGCCAGCTCGTGAACCGGCTCGTCGTCGAGGATTACTTCCGGCGCCATCCGGAGATCGCGGACATTGCAATCGACGATCCGCTCGTGATCGTCGGCCTGCCGCGTACGGGCACGACGCTGCTGCAGCGGCTACTGGCCGTCGACCCGCGCTTTCATTCGGCCGCGTGGTGGGAAACGCGCTACCCGGCGCCGCTTGCCGGCGAGACGCTCGACGCGCCGGCCGTGCGCATCGCGCGCGCGCAGGCCGAGGTCGCGACGATGATCGACTGCATCCCGCAGATCCTGACGATCCATCCGCTCGACGCGATGCTCGCCGACGAGGAATTCATGCTGATGGAGCATTCGTTCGTGTGCGCGATGGATTCGTACGCGAACGTGCCGCGCTATACGGCCTGGCTCGCGCGGCAGGATCTCACGCCGGTCTACACGTACCTGAAACGGATGCTGCAGTTCCTGCAGTGGCAGAAGGCGCGGCGCGGCGTCGCGCCGGCCGAGCGCTGGCTGCTGAAAACGCCGCAGCACCTGCATGCGCTTGACGTGCTGTGCCGCGTGTTTCCGCGTGCGCAGGTCGTGCTCACGCACCGCGATCCGGCGCAGACGATTCCGTCGATGGCGAGCATGGCGCACACGCTGTGGCAACTGTACGCGGACGATCCCGATCCGCTCGCCGTCGGCGCGCAGTGGAACGCAGGGATGGCGCGCGCGATCGGTGCGGCGATGGCGGCGCGCGATGCGCTGCCGGCCCACCGGTTTCTCGACGTGCGGTTCGAGGACACCGTGTCGAATCCGCTGGGGGTGGCGCACGCCGTGTATGCGTTCGCCGGCATGTCGGTCGATGCGCGGCAGCGTGCGGCGATGGCCGACTGGATCGCGCGCAACGGCCGCGACAAGCGCGCCGCGCACGACTATTCGATCGCCCGCTTCGGCTTCACCGACGCGCAACTCGCGCACGACTTCGCCGCGTATCGCGCGCGGCACCTGCAGGCCGCCGTCTGACGGCCGCGTACGCAAGACGAACGACAACCAGGAGACAACCCATGTTGCTGAAGGACAAGATCGTCGTGATTTCCGGAATCGGGCCGGGACTCGGCGTGAAGCTCGCGGTCGAAGCCGCGCGCGAGGGCGCACGCGGCGTGGTGGTCGCGGCGCGCACGATGGAAAAGCTCGACGACGCCGACGCGCGAATCCGTGCACTCGATGTCGATTGCGCGGTGCTGAAGGTGCAGACCGACATCACCGATCGGGCACAATGCCGGCAGCTCGCGACGCGGGCCGTCGAGCGCTTCGGCCGGATCGACGCGCTCGTGAACAGCGCGTTCGTGCATGGGACGTTTCCGGAGCCGGTGGAGCAAGCCGACCTCGACGGCTGGCGCGCGGTGTTCGAGACCAACGTGTTCGGTACGATGGCGCTCACGCAGGAAGTCGTGCCGCACATGAAGCGGCAGCAGCGCGGCGCGATCGTGATGATCAACACGCAGGCGACCCGCAAGCCGTTTGCAGGGGAGGGCGGCTACGCTGTATCGAAGGGCGCGCTCGCGGTTGCGGCAAAATACCTGGCGCGCGAACTCGGCGTGCACGGCATTCGCGCGAACAGCATCCACATGGGCTGGATGTGGGGCGTGCCGACGCAGACCTATTTCCGGCAGGCGGCCGCCGACTACGGGATGACGGAGGCGCAGATCGTTGCGCCGATCGCGTCGAACATCGCGCTCGCGAAGCTGCCGACCGACGACGATTGCGCGCGTGCGGCGCTGTTCCTCGCGTCCGACTACGCGAACGCGGTGACGGGCGCGACGCTCGACGCGAACGGCGGCGATTTCATGCCTTGACGATGGAGCCACGGATCATGCAGGACAACCAGTACGCGCGACACGTCTTCGCGTTCAACGGCGACGCGGACGGCCTGTGCGCGCTTCAGCAACTGCGGCTCGCGGAACGCGTGCCCGGCACGCTCGTGACCGGCGTGAAGCGCGACATCGGGCTGCTCGAGCGCGTCGACGCGCGCGCGGGCGACCTCGTCACCGTGCTCGACGTATCGCACGACCAGAACCGCGACGCGTGCGCGCGATTGCTGCGTGACGGCGCGACGGTCCGTTATTTCGACCATCACTTCGCGGGCGCGCTGCCCGACGATCCGCGCTTCGACGCGCATATCGACACGGCAGCCGACGTCTGCACGAGCGCGATCGTGAATCGCTATCTCGGCGGCCGGTACGTGCGCTGGGCGATCGTCGCGGCGTTCGGCGACGAACTGCCGGCGCTCGGCGACGCACTCGCGCGCGAGCATGGGGTCGACGAAGCCGAGCGTTGCGTGCTGGCCGAGCTCGGGCTCTACCTGAACTACAACGCGTACGGCGAGTGCGTCGGCGATCTGCATTTCGATCCGGCGGCGCTCGCGGACGCGATGCTGCCGTGCACCGATCCGCTCGAGTTCGTGCGCGAGACGGCCGTGTTCGCCGCGTTGCGCGACGGCTACCGCGACGACATGGCGCGCGCGTGCGCACTCGCGCCGCTGCGCGAGGTGCCGGGCGCGACGCTGGTCCGGATGCCCGACCACCCGTGGGCGCGGCGTGCGACCGGCATGCTCGCGAACGAGCGGATGCGCAATGCGCCGCATGCGGCGCTCGCGGTGCTGTCGCCGCGCGCGGACGGCGGGTTGGTCGTCAGCGTGCGCGTGCCCGACGGCCGGCCGATCGGCGCGGACGAGTTCTGCCGCGGCTTCGCGACGGGCGGCGGGCGCAAGCGCGCGGGCGGCATCAACCATCTGCCGGAAGCCGAGTTCGACGCATTCGCCGAGCGTTTCGAGGCCGCGTTCCGGCTCGACTGACGCCGCGATCGACGCAATGCATCGACGCTGCGCGCGTCGCGCAGCCATCGCACGGCGCGCGTAGCATGACCGGATCAGCCGATCGTCCCGGCGAGCGCGGCCGGCACGTTGTGGCCGTAGCAGCGCGCCTCGACGCGCTCGGCGATGCGCGAGCCGTGCGCGGTACGCACGAACCGGTCGACGTACCACAGCCCGAGAAACATCACCTGCGTGCCGCCGTCCGGCAGCGCGACTTCCATCGGATTGAAGCAGATCGTGCGGCCGCGCGCGGTGTCGCCGTCGAGCCGGATCGACAGGTTGCCGACCAGATGCTGATACCGCGGAAATCGCGGCAGCACGGTGCGCAGCCACGCTTTCACGTCCGGATAGCGACCGGCGATGCCGCCCATTGCGCGACAGTCGATCGCCGCGTCGGGCGTGAATACCGTGTCGAGCGCATCGAAGTCGCACGAGTCGATCGCGCTCGAATACGGGACGACCCGCTCGCGGATGTCGTGATGATCGGACAGCGTGTGCAGATCGGGCATCGACCGCTCCCGCTCAGCTGCTTTTGCGCGTGCGTGCCGCATGCAGCGCTTCGGCGCGCCGCTTCACGTCGCGCGCGCACTGATCGAAACCCTGTTTCACCCACGCGCCGTGGTGCTGCATGATCGTGTCCGCGTTGACGCCGAGGAACTGGTCGGTCGTGAAGTAGCGGCAGCGCTCCGCGCCCGTCGCGTCGATGTACTGGTCGCGGCGCGCGGCGTCCTTGTTGTCGTCGGTCGGGCGTTGCTCCCACGACAGCAGGCGTTCGGGCTCGTATGCGACGAGGATTTCGTCGACGGGAATCACGGTCTCCGTGCCCGGAATGCGAATCTGCATGTGCACGAAATCGCCGAGTTTGCCGGTCGTTTCGAAGCCGATGCAGAACGTGTTCCATTCGCCGTAGCGCGGGAAGTCGGTCAGCACTTCCCAGACGACGGCGGCCGGCGCATCGATGTCGACGGTGATCGAGGTGACGAGATTCGAGGGTTTGGTCATGGCGGCGGATCGGATCAGGCTGCGCGCCCGCGTGGCTTCAGGCGGTGCAGCGGTCGGAAGGAATCGCGCCGGTATCGGCCGGCGCGCGCGACGGGTGCGGCGCGGAGCAGGCGGGGCCGGTCGCGGCCGGCGACGTGCGGCGCCGCGCGGCGCACCCGACATCGAGCGTAGGCCGGCGCGCACGGTGAAGAATCGTCGGAACGGACTAAGGCGTTTCACCGGGCGCGGCGGGGCGGCAGGATTGGCCCGACCGTCGGCGGCGTCGACACCGCGCCGCGCAGCCGCGACAATACGCATCTCTTTTCGCTTTCGTCATCGAGGTGCCCGTGCCCGCCCAGTCGTCCGTTGCTCCCGCGATCGTCTGGTTCCGCGACGATCTGCGCGTGACCGATCAGCCCGCGCTGACGCGTGCGGTCGAATCCGGCCGGCCGCTCGTGTGCGTCTTCGTCGACGACACGGGCGCCGGCGCCGGGCCCGCGCTCGGCGGGGCGGCGCGCTGGTGGCTGCACGGGTCGCTGGCGGGGCTCGACGCCGCGCTCGCGCGGCATGGCGGGCGCCTGCTGCTGTTGCGCGGCGACGCGCAGCGCGAGATCGAGCGACTCGTTCGCGACACGGGCGCGGCGGCCGTGTACTGGAACCGCCGCTATGCGCAGCCGCAGCGCGACGCCGACGCGGCGCTGAAGACGTCGCTCAAGGCGCGCGGCGTGACGGTCGAGAGCAGCAACGGCAGCCTGCTGAACGAGCCGTGGGAGGTGCTGACGGGCAGTGGCGGCCCGTATCAGGTATTCACCGCGTACTGGCGCGCGGCGCGCCGCGATCGCGCTGTCGCCGCGCCGCTGCCGGCACCCGGGCAGATCGTGTTTCATTCGTGGCCGAAGGCCGTGCGCGACCGCGCGCTGGCGCTCGACGCGCTCGCGTTGCGTCCGCATGCGCCGGACTGGGCCGGCGGACTGCGCGATGCGTGGCCGGCGCCCGACGAAGCCGGTGCGCATGCACAGCTCGATGCGTTTCTCACGACATCGCTCGCCGGCTATGCGGATGCGCGCGACCGTCCCGACCGCCCGGCGACGAGCCGGCTGTCGCCGTTCCTGCGCTTCGGCAACGTGTCGCCCAGGCAGGTGTGGCATGCGGTGCAGGGCGCGGCGAGCGCGGGCGGCGCGGCATACGCGGCCGATGCCGACAAGTTCCTGAGCGAGCTCGGCTGGCGCGAATTCAGCTACACGCTGCTGTATCACTTCCCGACGCTCGCGACCGACAACTTCCGCGCGCAATTCGATGCGATGCCGTGGCGCGACGATCCCGCCGCGTTACGTGCATGGCAGCGCGGCCGGACCGGCTACCCGCTCGTCGATGCGGGCCTGCGCGAGCTGTGGACGACCGGCTGGATGCACAACCGCGTGCGGATGGTCGTCGCGTCGTTCCTGATCAAGCACCTGCTGATCGACTGGCGCGCGGGCGAAGCATGGTTCCGCGATACGCTGGTCGACGCCGATCCCGCGAACAACGCGGCGAGCTGGCAGTGGGTGGCTGGCTGCGGTGCCGATGCCGCGCCGTATTTCCGCATCTTCAATCCGGTCGCGCAGGGGCAGAAGTTCGATCCGGACGGCGCGTACGTACGGCGCTGGGTGCCCGAGCTTGCCGGCCTCGACGATGCGTCGATCCATGCGCCGTGGGAAGCGTCGCCGCTGGCGCTCGAAGCGGCCGGCATCCGGCTCGGCATCGACTATCCGGCGCCGCTCGTCGAACACGCGGCCGCGCGTGCCCGTGCGCTGGACGCGCTGACCGCGTTGCCGAAGCGCCGCTGACCGTACGCCGCGGTTCGCCGCCTCAATTGCAGAACGCGACGTGCTCGAGCAGCGCGTAGGCGACGTCGGAACCGAAGTAGGCCGCGCCGCACCACGCGACGAACGCGAGCGTGCCGGCGGTCAGGGCCGCACGGATCAGGCCCATGCCGCGCGGCCCGACGCCGGGCGGGCGACGCGCGCGTCGTCGATCGGCAGGTGCAGCAGCGCCGCGAGCACGCCGAGCGCGATCGAGCCGAGCCACAGCGGCAGGTACGAATGCGTCGCGTCGTACACGAGCGCGCCGAGCCACACGCCGAAGAAGCTGCCGAGCTGGTGCCCGAAGAACACGAAGCCGAACAGCGTCGCGATGTAGCGCACGCCGAACACCTGCGAGATCACGCCGTTCGTCAGCGGCACCGTGCCGAGCCATGTGAACCCCATCACGGCCGCGAACACGTAGACGCTCGCGGGCGACAGCGGCGCGGTGACGAACGCGGCCATCGCGAGCGCGCGCACGAGATACAGCACCGACAGCACGTACTTGCGCCGCAGCAGCCCGCCGAGATGGCCGCACGCGTAGGTGCCGGCCACGTTGGTCAGCGCGATCAGCGCGAGCGCGACGCTCGCGTGGCGCGCCGGCAGTCCGTGGTCGAGCAGGTACGCGGGCAGGTGCGTCGCGATGAACGCGAGCTGGAAGCCGCACGCGAAGAAGCCCGCGTTCAGCAGCCAGAAGCCGCGATGCGCGAACGCCTCGCGCACGGCTTCGCCGATCGACTGGTCGGGGCCGGCGGCGGCGCTGGCCACCTGCGCGGGCCGGTCGCGCAGCAGCACCGCGAGCGGCGCGAGCAGCGCGGCGACGAGCGCCAGCGCGATGAACGCGTGGCGCCAGCCGATGCCGCCAATCAGTGCCTGCGCGACGGGCACCATGCAGAACTGGCCGAGCCCGCCGATCGCGCCGGCGACACCGAGCGCCCAGCCGCGCCGGTCGGGTGGAAACAGGCGGCTCAGCGCGCCGTAGATCGACGCGAACGCCGAGCCCGACAGCGCGATGCCGATCACGAGGCCGGCGCCGACCGTGAACAGGCCGGTCGTGGCCGCGTGCGCCATCGTGACGAGCCCGGCCGCGTACAGCAGCATGCCGGCGACGATCACGCGCACCGAGCCGAAGCGGTCGGCCACCATCCCGGTGAACGGCTGCGCGACGCCCCAGATCAGGTTCTGCAGCGCCAGCGCCAGCCCGAACGCTTCGCGCGACCAGCCGTGGTCGAGCGACACGGGCGCGAGGAACAGGCCCTGCACGTGACGGATGCCGAGCGCGGCGCCCATGATCAGGCCGCCTGCCAGCACGGGCAGCCAGCGGCGCCGGACTTCCTGCTCGATCGGGGTCATGCGTGTCTCCGGATGAAGGCGCGCGGCGAAACGGCCGCGCTCGATCCGATTAGACGATCGCGGCTGCCGTCGCTCAAGCGATCATTCGGTCAGGTTCGCATGCGCAACGGGAATGCGAGGGCGCGCTTGCCTGCCCGCACGGGTCTCCGCGCGGCCGGCTCAGGCCGACGTCGTATCGTGCGCGTGCATCGCCGCGTCGCATTCGGCCGCTTCGGCGAGCATCCAGTCGCGCACGTCGGCGACTTCGCGGCGCGGGGCCGGATCGTGCTGGAACAGCCAGTAGCCGTACGTTTCCGACAGCGTCTGCGTGTGCGGCCCGAGCACCGCGAGCCGGCCGTCGGCGAGCATCGGCGCGACCAGCGCGAGCCGGCCGAGCGCGATGCCCTGGCCGGCGATCGCGGCCTGGATCACCTGGTCGTACTGGTTGAAGCGCAGCACGCCTTTCGGGCGCGCGTCGTCGAGCCCGGCCGCATGCAGATGCGCGTGCCACTGCAGTTGCGGTTGCGGCGGCCCGTCGAATTCGAGCAGCACGTGATCGGCGATCGCGGCCGCGCTCGTGACCGGCCGCGCAGCGAGCGCGGGGTGCGCGACCGGCACGACGATCTCGTCGAACAGGCGCAGCGCGCCGGCCGGCGCGCGCTCGCGCGGGCAGTAGCGGATGCCGAGGTCGATGCCTTCGGCGCGCAAATCGAGTACCTTGTCGTTCGCGGCGACGCGCAGGTCGATCCCGGGCAGCCGCGCCTGCAGTCGCCCGAGCCGCGGCAGCAGCCACAGCGCGGTGACGCCGATGCTGGCGGTGATCGTCACGGGCTGACGCTCGCGCGCGGCGGCGAGCGACGCGACGGTGTCCTGCAGGCCGTGCAGCGCGGCATCGGCGACGCGGAACAGTCGCTCGCCTTCCGGCGTGAACGCGATCTTCCGGTAGCCGCGCTGCAGCAGCGCGACGCCGAGATGCGCTTCGAGCGCATGGATCTGACGGCTGACCGCCGACTGCGTGACGCACAGGTCCTGCGCGGCGAGCGTGATGCTCATGCGGCGGCCGACGGCGACGAAACCGCGGACGAGATCGAGCGACGGGAGACGGACGAGTGGCGTTGACATGCGCGTGACTCATGCGAACGGAGCAGCAAGATTGGTTGAGAACGCGGCACGCGTCAAGTTCAATGGAGGCCGGTTGATCGCGAATGAAGGGGCCGAGCAGGCGCCGAAGCGCCCACCGGGCCGACCGCGATGCATCGGGTCCGAATCGGCGCTGAAGCGCTCACTCGGACCGACAGCCATGCATGGGACTTCAGTAAGCGCCAAAGCGCTAACTGAGGTCGACAGGAGACACGATGACGATTTCGAACGAAGCAGGCGGGGCGGCGGCGCAGGGCAGTCGCGCGGCGGGGGCGTTGCCGCCCGAGCCCGTGACGCTGCGCGCAGCCGACGGTTACGCATTGCGCGGCCACGTCTGGCGCCATCGCGGCGGCGGCGCCGTGCGGCCGGTCACGGTGATCAATTGCGCGACGTCGGTGCGCTGCGACTACTACTTCCGCTTCGCGGCCTGGCTGTTCGCGCAAGGGCGCGACGTGCTCGTCTACGACTATCGCGGCATCGGCGGGTCGCGCCCGGCGCAGCTTGCGAAGCTGCGCGCGAACTGGCTCGACTGGGGGCGGCTCGATTGCGAGGCCGCGCTGCACTACGCGCGCGACGCGTTTCCGGGCCAGCCGCTCGATGTGGTCGCGCACAGCATCGGCGGCTGCGTGCTCGGCCTCGCGCCATCGAACGTGCATGTGCGGCATGCGGTGACCGTCGGCGCGCAGTATGCGTACTGGCGCGATTACCTGCCGGCCGAGCGGCGCCGCATGTGGTGGAAGTGGCATGTCGCGATGCCGGCGCTCGCGGCCGTGTTCGGCTACGTGCCCGCGAAGCGGCTCGGCTGGATGGAGGACACGCCGCGCGGTATCGCGCTGTCGTGGGCGCGTTCGCAGCCGCGTTTCGAGGACGGCTACATCGGCCGCGAGCTCGACGACAGCGGCGCGAGCCGCGCCGCGTTGCCGGCCCGCTTCGCGGGGCTGTCGGCGCCGATGCTTGCGATCGGCCTCGACGACGACGCGTTCGGCACGGTCGACGCGATCGAGCGGCTGGTCGGCTATTACACGGGCAGCAACGTCACGCATCTGCGGATCGCGCCGGCCGACATCGGCGTCGACGCGATCGGCCATTTCGCGTTTTTCCACAGCCGCTTCACCGATACGCTGTGGCCCGTCGCGCTGTACTGGCTGCAACACGGCGTGCTGCCCGCCGACGCGCCGGGCGCCGTACATGCGCTGCATCCGGCTTCGCGTGGACGAGTGACGGGAAGCGGCGTGCCGGGTAGGGCCGCGAACGGGTGATCGGGGGGCAGACACGAACGCGTCACGCCGCCCCCGTTCAATTCCCGATCGTGTCGCGGCGGCCTCGGGCGGCCGCGATCGATTAACATCGGACGTTTCGTTTCACAGCACAGGCTGCCGCGCGCCGATGTCCATTCCGTCCGATTCCGCTTCTCCCGTTGAAACGCCCCGCGCATGGCGCGTGCACGCACTCGACGTGCCGCCCGCCGCGGCGCGCGCCGGCGTGCGGATCGCGCGCGTCGATTTCGACTGGCGCGTGCCGCTCGCGTCGCCCGCGTATGCGGCGCTGAGCGGCGACGAGCGCGCACGCGCCGCGCGCTTCCTGCGGCACGAGGATGCGGTACGCAGCGCCGCGACGCGCGCCGCACTGCGCGACGTGCTCGGCGCGGCGCTCGGCATCGCACCACGAGCGGTCGCGATCGTCGTCGACGCATCGGGGCGGCCGTCGCTGGACCGCGCGCATCGCGCGTCGCTCGACTTCAACGTATCGCACGCAGGCGATCATGCGCTGATCGCGTGGGCGCCGGCAGGCCGCGTCGGCGTCGATATCGAGGGCTGCAACCGCGCGGCCGACTGGCGCGCGCTGACGCGCGAAGTGTGCGCCCCCGCGGAGGTCGCGTATCTCGACAGCCTGCCGGGCGGCACGCGCGAGCGCGAATTCATGCGGGTGTGGTCCGCGAAGGAGGCGCTGCTCAAGGCGCTCGGCACCGGCATCGTCGGCGGGCTGCGCGCGTTCGCGGTCGTGCCGCCGCGCGACGCCACGACGCCCGCGACGACGATCGTCGAGCCGGCCGCGCCTGCTGCCGGCGTCGCGGCGTTCGACGCGGCGTGGCTCGACGCGGCGCCCGGCTACGCGGCATGCGTCGCGTGGACGCGCGCGTAAGCCGGGGTCGACGCGCGGCGCTTACTCGAGCGGCGCGTCGTTCGGCGCCGCATAGCGCGCCTTGATCACGTCGCTCATCGGGAAGTCGAACGACAGCCCCTTCGGCGGCACCGGCTTCATGAACCATTTGTCGTACAGCGCGTCGATCTCGCCGCTTTTCATCAACTGCACGAGCACGCCGTCGACGAGCGCCTTGAACTGCGGATCGTCCTTGCGCAGCATGAACCCGTAGGCTTCCGACGATTGCGGCGTGCCGACGAGCCGCCAGTCGGCCGGTTTCGCGGCGAGCTGGCGCACGCCCGCGAGCAGCACGTCGTCCATCATGTAAGCGGCCGCGCGGCCCGATTCGAGCGTGAGGCGCCCTTCGCCGTAGTCCTTCGCGCTGATGATCTGCATGTTCATCTTCTTTTCCTCGTTCATCTTGCGCAGCAGGCGTTCGGACGTCGTGCCCTGGTTCGTCACGACCGTCTTGCCGGCCAGATCGGGGAAGTCGCGGATGCCCGACGTGGTGCGCGTGAGCAGGCGCGTCGTCGCGACGAAGAAGGTGGTCGAGAACGCGACCTGCGCATGGCGTGCGGCGAGGTTGGTCGTCACGCCGCATTCGAGATCGACGGTGCCGTTCTGCACGAGCGGAATACGGTTCTGCGACGTGACCGGAATGAAGCGCACCTGCAGATCGGGCTTGCCGGTGCGCGCCTTCACCGCGGCGATCACGCGATCGCACAGGTCCTGCGAGAAGCCGATGACCTTGCCGCTCGCATCGACGTAGGAGAACGGCACCGACGTTTCGCGATGACCGATCGAAATCAGGTTGGCCTGCCGGATCTTCTCGAGCGTGCCGGACAGCGGTTCCGCGGCGACGGATGCGCCGCACGCGAGCACGCATGCGGCGACGAGCAGGGAGCGGCCGAGGCGGGCGGCGAAGCGGGACGGGAAGGGCATGACGGTCTCCGGGGCGAGTGGTGATCCGTATGTTGCCAAAAACAAAATAATTGCAACACATGTTAAGCCCCGTGCGTCGCCGGCCGGCCGGGCGGGCCGCGCCGGACATCAGGGAAACTCCCGAGTCGAATTCGGTGAAAAACGGGTTGTCTAGACAAGTTGACGTGGCTACACTTCAATCCATTCCGAACTTGTCTAGACAGGATTGCTCACATGATTACGTTGACCCCCGGCCATCTGACCCTCCCGCAACTGCGCCAGATCGCACGCGAATCCGTGCAACTGAAGCTCGATCCGGCGAGCTTCGCGAAGATCGACGCCGGCGCGAAGGCCGTCGCCGACATCGCCGCGAAGGGCGAGCCGGCCTACGGCATCAACACGGGCTTCGGCCGCCTGGCCAGCACCCACATCCCGCACGACCAGCTCGAACTGCTGCAGAAGAACCTCGTGCTGTCGCACGCGGTCGGCGTCGGCGAGCCGATGGCGCGTTCGTCGGTGCGCCTGCTGATGGCGCTGAAGCTGTCGAGCCTCGGCCGCGGCCACTCGGGCATCCGCCGTGAAGTGATGGATGCGCTGATCACGCTGTTCAACGCCGACGTGCTGCCGCTGATCCCGGTGAAGGGCTCGGTCGGCGCGTCGGGCGACCTCGCGCCGCTCGCGCACATGTCGGCCGTGCTGCTCGGCGTCGGCGAAGTGTTCATCCGCGGCGAACGGGCGAGCGCCCTCGACGGCCTGCGCGTCGCGGGCCTCGCGCCGCTGACGCTGCAGGCGAAGGAAGGCCTGGCGCTCCTGAACGGCACGCAGGCGTCGACCGCGCTGGCGCTCGACAACATGTTCGCGATCGAAGACCTGTACCGCACGGCGCTCGTCGCCGGCGCGCTGTCGGTCGACGCGGCAGCCGGCTCGGTGAAGCCGTTCGACGCGCGCATCCACGAACTGCGCGGCCATCAAGGCCAGATCGACGCGGCCGCGTCGTACCGCGAACTGCTCGAAGGCTCGCCGATCAACCAGTCGCACCGCGACTGCGACAAGGTGCAGGACCCGTACAGCCTGCGCTGCCAGCCGCAGGTGATGGGCGCGTGCCTGGACCAGATGCGCCATGCGGCCGACGTGCTGCTGGTCGAAGCGAATGCCGTTTCGGACAACCCGCTGATCTTCCCGGACACCGGCGAAGTGCTGTCGGGCGGCAACTTCCATGCGGAGCCCGTCGCGTTCGCGGCCGACAATCTCGCGCTCGCCGCATCGGAAATCGGTGCGCTGGCCGAACGCCGCATCGCGCTGCTGATCGACGCGACGCTGTCGGGCCTGCCCCCGTTCCTCGTGAAGGACGGCGGCGTGAACTCCGGCTTCATGATCGCTCACGTGACGGCAGCCGCGCTCGCATCGGAAAACAAGACGCTCGCGCACCCGGCGTCGGTCGACTCGCTGCCGACCTCGGCGAACCAGGAAGACCACGTGTCGATGGCGACGTTCGCCGCGCGCAAGCTCGCCGACATCGCGGACAACACGAAGCACATCCTCGCGATCGAACTGCTGGCCGCCGCGCAGGGCGTCGACCTGCGCGCGCCGTACCACACGAGCCCGAAGCTCGCGCCGGTGATGGAGACGATCCGCAGCCAGGTCGCGCACTACGAACTCGACCACTACTTCGCACCGGACATCGCGGTGATCGCGAAGCTGGTCGGCGAGCGCGCGTTCGCGAAGGTCGCGCCGTTCTCGTTCGCATCGGAACAGTAAGCCGATGAGTGCGCCGGTCTACCAGGAGATCAAGGATTTCATCCTGGCCCGCATCCATGCCGGCGAGTGGGAGGAGGGCGACCAGGTGCCGTCCGAGAACGAGCTGGCGCGCGAGTTCAAGGTGGCGCGCATGACCGTCAACCGCGCGCTGCGCGAGTTGACGGCCGAGCAGGTGCTCACGCGCATGAAGGGCGCGGGCACCTACGTCGCGCGGCCGAAGTACGAGTCGACGCTGGTCGCGATCCGCAGCATCTCCGAGGAAGTCGGCGCGCGCGGGCATGCGTACCGCGCCAGCGTGCTCGGGCTCGACACGATCCGCGCCGACGATGCCCTCGCCGACGAGATGCAGGTGGCCGTGCGCACCAAGCTGTTTCATTCGCAGGTGCTGCACTTCGAGAACGACGAGCCGGTGCAGCTCGAAGAACGATGGGTGAATCCGGCGGTCGCGCCGGATTACGCCGAGCAGGATTTCACGAACACGACGCCGAACCTGTACCTGATGCGCGCGGCGCCGCTGCAGCGCGTCGAGTACCGGATCGAAGCGGCGGCCCCGGCGCCGGAGCGGCGCGAGCAGCTGCGGATGGACGACGTCGAGCCGTGTCTGGTTTTACATCGGCGCACCTGGTCGCAGGGCGTCGTCGCCTCGGTGGCGAATCTGTGGCATCCCGGCAGCCGTTATCGCTTCACCGGGCATTTCTGATTCCTATTTGATAGTCATTTTCCTTCGGGAGCAGTCGTCATGAACCATCCGAAACACATCGATCCCCGTCTCGATCCGACGCGCACGATCCGCGCGCCGCGCGGCAGCGAGAAGACCTGCAAGACCTGGCTGGCCGAAGCGGCCTACCGGATGATCCAGAACAACCTCGACCCGGAAGTCGCCGAGCATCCGCATGCGCTCGTCGTGTACGGCGGCATCGGGCGTGCTGCGCGCAACTGGGAATGCTACGACCAGATCCTCGCGTCGCTGAAGGATCTCGAGGAAAACGAAACGCTGCTGATCCAGTCGGGCAAGCCGGTCGGCGTGTTCCGCACCCACAAGGATGCGCCGCGCGTGCTGCTCGCGAACTCGAACCTGGTGCCGCACTGGGCGAACTGGGATCACTTCCACGAGCTCGACCGCAAGGGCCTGATGATGTACGGCCAGATGACGGCCGGCAGCTGGATCTACATCGGCAGCCAGGGCATCGTGCAGGGCACCTATGAAACCTTCTTCTCGGTCGCGAACCAGCACTTCAACGGCGATCCGTCGGGCCGCTGGATCCTGACGGGCGGCCTGGGCGGGATGGGCGGCGCGCAGCCGCTCGCCGCGACGATGGCCGGCTTCTCGATGATCGCGGTCGAATGCGACGAGACGCGCATCGACTTCCGCCTGAAGACCCGCTACGTCGACAAGAAGGCGACGACGCTCGACGAAGCGCTCGCCATGATCGACGAAGCGAAGCGCACCGGCAAGCCGGTGTCGATCGGCCTGCTCGGCAACGCGGCCGACGTGTTCCCGGAACTCGTCAAGCGCGGCATCACGCCGGACTGCGTGACCGACCAGACGAGCGCGCACGACCCGATCAACGGCTACCTGCCGCAAGGCTGGACCGTCGCGCAATGGCGCGAAGCGCAGAAGGTCGATCCGCAGAGCATCGTGAAGGTTGCGAAGCAGTCGATGGCCGTCCAGGTGCGCGCGATGCTGGCGCTGCAGGAACGCGGCGCGGCGACGCTCGACTACGGCAACAACATCCGCCAGATGGCGCTGGAAATGGGCGTCGAGAACGCGTTCGACTTCCCGGGCTTCGTGCCGGCGTACATCCGCCCGCTGTTCTGCGAAGGCAAGGGTCCGTTCCGCTGGGTCGCGCTGTCCGGCGATCCGGAAGACATCTACAAGACCGACCAGAAGGTGAAGGAGCTGATCCCCGACGATCCGCACCTGCACAACTGGCTCGACATGGCGCGTGAGCGCATCGCGTTCCAGGGCCTGCCGGCGCGGATCTGCTGGGTCGGCGTGAAGGATCGCTACCGCCTCGGCCAGGCGTTCAACGAGATGGTGAAGAACGGCGAACTGAAGGCGCCGATCGTGATCGGCCGCGACCACCTCGACACCGGTTCGGTCGCGAGCCCGAACCGCGAGACGGAATCGATGAAGGACGGTTCGGACGCCGTCAGCGACTGGCCGTTGCTGAACGCGCTGCTGAATACCGCGGGCGGTGCATCGTGGGTGTCGCTGCACCATGGCGGCGGCGTCGGAATGGGCTTCTCGCAGCACTCGGGCGTCGTGATCGTCGCCGACGGCACCGCCGACGCGCACGAGCGTCTCGGCCGCGTGCTGCTGAACGATCCGGCCACGGGTGTGATGCGCCATGCGGATGCCGGCTACGAACTCGCGCAGCAGACGGCTCGCGAAGCCGGCCTGAAGCTGCCGATGCTCGGCCGCTGAGCATGACGGCGCTCGACCAGGCGCCGCTGCACGCAACGATGATCCGCGCGGCGGATCTCGTTGCGTCGCCGTGGAAGAACGGCGGCGGCGTGACGCGCGAGATCGGCGCGTTTCCGCCCGGCGCGGCACTCGATGCGTTCGCGTGGCGCGTGAGCGTCGCGGACGTCGGCACGGCCGGCCCGTTCTCGCGTTTCGACGGGATCGACCGCACGCTCGTGCTGCTGTCCGGCGCGGGCATGACGCTCGCCGAGGCGGGCGGCCCGCGGCACGTGCTCGACGCACCGCTGGCCCGTGCGGATTTCGCGGGCGAGACGGCGATCGACGCGACGCTGCACGACGGCGCGACGCGCGACTTCAACCTGATGACGCGCCGTTCGGCCGCGCGTGGCACGCTCGACGTGTGGCGCGCGGGGGCTCACCGCCTTGCGCCGGCCGATACCGTGCTGCTGTTTTGCGCGGCCGGTGCGGTGGGCGTCGACCTCGACGGCACGCACTACGCGCTGCAAGACATGGACACGTTGCGGCTCGACGGGCCGCGGCGTGCGTTTGACGTCGTCGTGAGCGGAGGCGGCGCGCTGCTCGCCGTCTCGCTTGCCGTCGGCGAACGAGACTGAACGCATGAAACCGACTGTCTGGCATCACCTGAGGCTGTGTCCGCACGGCCATCCCGACGAGACGATCGACGACGCGGCGATCGCCGTCGACGAAACCGGCACGATCGCGTGGCTCGGCGCGCTGTCCGCGCTGCCGCACGGTTATGCGCACTGGCGGCGCGAGGACCTGCACGGCGCGTGGGTGACGCCGGGCCTCGTCGACTGCCATACGCATCTCGTGTACGGCGGCACGCGTGCCGACGAGTTCGCGCAGCGCCTCGCGGGCGTCAGCTACGAGGAAATCGCGCGGCAGGGCGGCGGGATCGTGTCGACGGTGCGCGCGACGCGCGCGGCCGACGAGACGACGCTGTTCGTGCAGGCCGCCGCGCGCCTGCAGCCGCTGCTCGCCGAAGGCGTGACCGCGATCGAGATCAAGTCCGGCTACGGGCTCGACCTCGCGAGCGAGCGCAAGATGCTGCGCGTCGCGCGCCAGCTCGGCGAACGCTTCCCGGTCACCGTCCATACGACCTTCCTCGGCGCGCACGCACTGCCGCCCGAATATGCGGGGCGCGCGGATGCGTACATCGACGAAGTGTGCGACCGCATGCTGCCGACGCTGGCCGACGAAGGGCTCGTCGACGCGGTCGACGTGTTCTGCGAACGCATCGGCTTTTCGCTCGCGCAAACCGAGCGCGTGTTCGAGGCCGCGACGCGGCGCGGGCTGCCGGTGAAGCTGCATGCGGAGCAACTGTCGAATGCGGGCGGGACGGCGCTCGCCGCGCGTTACCGTGCGCTGTCCGCCGATCACCTCGAATTTCTCGACGAAGCCGGCATCGAGGCGATGAAGGCGGCCGGCACGGTCGCCGTGCTGCTGCCCGGCGCGTACTACTTCATCCGCGAAACGCAACTGCCGCCGATCGAGCTGCTGCGCAAGCACGGCGTGCCGATCGCGCTCGCGACCGATCACAACCCGGGGACGTCGCCGCTCGAATCGCTGCTGCTGACGTTGAACATGGGCTGCACGCTGTTCCGCATGACGGTGCCCGAGGTGCTGCAGGGCGTCACGCGCCATGCGGCCGCGGCGCTCGGCCGCGCGGATCGCCACGGCGCGCTCGAGGTCGGTCGCCAGGCCGACTTCGCCGTCTGGTCGGTCGGCTCGCTGGCCGAGCTGGCGTACTGGATCGGCCGGCCGCTGTGCGAACAGGTCGTACGCGGCGGCACGACCGTGTTTCGCCGGATGAACGGATAAGTTTGGCGACGGATCGGGCCGGGTCGTGACGGACCCGGTCCGGCCGACGTTTTGCATGGGACCGGACCCGGCGCAACGGCGCACTCCGGTCGATCGCCGCGAGGCAGGGGCAAGCGCGACGCGCTCGCGCCTGCCGGCCGCGGCACCGGACCGGACGAGACGCTGATGCGCCTGAACCGGTCGATAAGGACTCGCAATGACCGACACCCTGTTGTTCGCGGACCATGCCTACCTGCCCGATGGCTGGCGCCGCAACGTGCTGCTGCGCTGGGACGCGAGCGGCACGCTGACCGACGTCACGCCCGACACCGACGCGCCGGCAGGCGTCGCACGCGCGGCCGGGCCGGTGCTGCCCGGCATGCCGAACCTGCATTCGCACGCGTTCCAGCGCGCGATGGCGGGGCTCACCGAATACCGCGCGAATCCCGCCGACAGCTTCTGGAGCTGGCGCGACCTGATGTACCGCTTCGCGCTGAAGATCACGCCCGACGCGCTCGCGGCGATTGCACGCTGGCTGTATGTCGAGATGCTGAAGTGCGGCTACACGTCGGTGTGCGAATTCCACTACGTGCATCACGCGCAGGACGGCTCGCGCTATCCGCAGATCGCGGAGCTCGGCACGCGCGTGGTCGATGCCGCGCGCTCGGCCGGCGTCGGCATCACGATGCTGCCCGTGTCGTACCAGTTCGCCGGCTTCGGCAACAAGCCGCCGCGCGACGACCAGCGCCGCTTCATCAACACGCCCGACGGCGTGCTCGAACTGCTCGATGCGATGCGTCGCGCGGCGCCCGAGCATGGCGGGCTGCGCTACGGCGTCGCGCCGCATTCGCTGCGCGCGGTATCCGAAAACGGATTGCGTGCGCTGCTCGAAGGATTGCCCGACGATGCGCCGGTGCATATCCATATCGCCGAGCAGACGGCCGAAGTCGACGACTGCGTTCGCGCGTACGGCGCACGCCCCGTACAATGGCTGCTCGATCGCTTCGACGTCGATGCGCGCTGGTGTCTCGTGCACGCGACGCACGTCGACGCGGCCGAGACGGCGGCGCTCGCGAAGCGCCGCGCGGTCGCCGGGCTGTGCCTGACGACCGAAGCGAACCTCGGCGACGGCGTGTTCCCGGCCGTCGACTATCTCGCGCAAGGCGGCGTGATCGGCATCGGTTCGGACAGCCACGCGTCGGTCGACTGGCGCTCGGAGCTGCGCCTGCTCGAATACGGGCAGCGGCTCGTGCACCGCGCGCGCAACGTGCTGGCAAGCGACACGCAGGCGCACGTCGCCGATCGCCTGTTCGATGCGTCGCTCGCGGGCGGCGCGCAGGCGAGCGGGCGACGCATCGGCGCGCTGCGCGAAGGTTGTCGCGCCGACTGGCTCGTGCTCGATCCCGATCACCCGGCGATCGCCGAACATGGCAGCGCGGCATGGCTGTCGGGCATCGTGTTCGCCGAGCACGGCGAGACGCCGGTGCTCGACGTCTACACGGGCGGCGAGCGCGTCGTGAGCGGCCGCCGCCATCGCGACGAAGCCGCCGCGTATGCCGACTACCGCGCCGCGCTGGCGCAACTGCTGCGCTGACGCGCGGCAACCGGCGCACGCCGCATGCGTGCGCCGGCCGACTCTTACGGTGAGGCGACATGACTGAACAACCGGCTGTATTCACGCTGAAGCAGGGCACGTTGCCGCTGCTGATCTCGATTCCGCACGCAGGTACGCACATCCCCGACGACATCGCCGCGACGATGACGCCCGACGCGCGCTTCGTCGACGATTGCGACTGGCATCTCGAGCGGCTGTACGGGTTCGCGGCCGATCTCGGCGCGTCGATCCTCGTGCCGTCGCACGCGCGTTACGTCGTCGACCTGAACCGTCCGCCCGACAACGAGAACCTGTATCCGGGGCAGGACACGACGGGGCTCGTGCCGGTCGATACGTTCGACAAGGCGCCGCTGTATCCGGCGAACGCGCTGCCCGGCAACGACGAGATCATGCGTCGCCGCGACCGCTACTGGGTGCCGTATCACGACGCGCTGCAACGCGAGATCGCGCGGCTGAAGGGCGAACACGGCCGCGTGCTCGTGTGGGAAGCGCATTCGATCCGCTCGCACGTGCCGCGTTTCTTCGACGGCCGCCTGCCGGACTTCAACTTCGGCACGTCGAGCGGCGCGAGTGCGGCGCCGGGCCTCGCGGAGGCACTGGCCGCGCGCGTGCTCGCGCACGGCGGCTATACGGCCGTCGCGAACGGGCGCTTCAAGGGCGGCTACATCACGCGACACTATGGCGTGCCCGATACCGGCGTCGAGGCCGTGCAACTCGAACTGTCGCAGATCACCTACATGGAGGAGACGCGTCCGTACGCGTACGACGAAGCGCGTGCAGCGCGGATCGCGCCGCTATTGCAGACGCTCGTCGAAACCGCACTCGCGTATCGTTGAGCACGGGCCGCGTCCATGCGGCGGCGCGGCGCGACGATGCGTGCCGCCCCGCCGGCACGTACCAGGCAAGCCGATGCAACGCACAAAACGGCATCGATCCGCGCGATCGATGCCGTTTTTTTTTCGTCTGATCGATATCGTCGTCCGCCCCCCGAAAAGTTGACGCAATTTTTAGGTGATATAAGCTGAATGTCAGGAAGTCGTCACGCGCGCACCGGCGGCGAGGCCCTCGACGATGGCCGTGCTACGCCGAATCCGTTGCGAGACATCTTGCTGACGTGTCGCCACGCGGCATTGCGACACGTGTCCTGCGTCCATCAGTCAGTCGAGTACGATCGTGAAAGCCGCCAGCCCTTCGATACGCCGGACCCGAAGTCCGTCGGCGGGCGCGCCGCCTCAGGCCGGGCCGAACCGGCATGCTGACCGCGGCACGCGCGCCGCCCCGTTACGCGAGCCTCGCTTCTTCGCCATTTCTCATCGCGGCCCGCGCCGCTTCAATCTCGTGACCGCGCACCTGTGCAGCGCGGTGCAGTGCGACGGCAGCGCATCGTTGTTGCCCTAGCGTCCCTTTCCGCTTCCGTCCCGGGCCGTACCGCCTGTTGCCGCGGCATCCGCGCGGCAGGATCGCGCCTGCGCCTGCGCGGCGGGATGGCACGCGCGTGCGGCGTACCCGCGAACCCGCCTCGTTGCGCGCGCAAGCATGTCGCGCGCCATTACCGGAGAGACGCCGATGCGCGCACGACCGATCGTAGCCGTCACCGCCGACCGCATCCTGCGCGGCGCCCATCCAAACCACACGGCGGGCGAGAAGTACCTCGCCGCCGTCGTCGACGGCGCCGGCGCGCTGGCGTTCGTGCTGCCCGCGCTCGGCGCGCGGCAGCCGGCCGACGCGATCGTCGCGGCAATCGACGGGCTGCTGTTGACCGGCAGCTATTCGAACGTCGAACCGCATCATTACGGCGGCGCCGCGAGCGCGCCCGACACGCTGCACGATCCGGCGCGCGATGCGACCGCGTTGCCGCTGATCCGCGCGGCGATCGACGCGGGCGTGCCGGTGCTCGCGATCTGCCGCGGCATGCAGGAGCTGAACGTCGCGTACGGCGGCACGCTGCATCAGCGGCTGCACGCGACGACCGGCTTCGACGATCATCGCGAACGGCCGGCCGATCCGCTCGAGCGGCAGTACGGTCCCGCGCACGTGGTGCAACTCGCGCCCGGCGGTCTGCTGCAGCGGGTCGCGCGCGGTGCGCACGAGGCGACGGTCAACTCGCTGCACGACCAGGGCATCGCGCGTCTGGGCGCGGGGCTCGCCGTCGAAGCGAGCGCACCCGACGGGCTGATCGAGGCCGTCAGCGTGCGCGGCGCGCGTGCGTTCGCGCTGGGCGTGCAGTGGCATCCCGAATGGCGCTACGCAGAGCAGCCGCTGTCGCGCGACATCTTCGCGGCATTCGGCGCGGCGTGCCGCGCGCACATGACACATCGCATTCATGCGACCGGCGGCGCGATGCCGTCGCCGGCCGCATCCGACATCGACTGAACGAGGCCGATCATGCAACCCGAACTGAGCGAATTCCTGCGACAGCACCGCATCACCGAAGTCGAGGCCATCATTCCCGACATGGCCGGCATCGCGCGCGGCAAGATCATTCCCCGCAACAAGTTCGAATCCGGCGAATCGATGCGCCTGCCGCAGGCCGTGATGGTGCAGACCGTCACCGGCGACTATCCGGAGGACGGCACGCTGACCGGCGTGACCGATCCCGACATGGTGTGCGTGCCCGATCCGTCGACGATCTGCCTGATCCCGTGGGCGGTCGACCCGACCGCGCAGGTGATCCACGACTGCGTGCACTTCGACGGCTCGCCGGTCGAGATCTCGCCGCGCTACGTGCTGCGCCGCGTGCTCGACCTGTACGAGGCGAAGGGCTGGAAGCCGGTCGTCGCGCCCGAGCTGGAGTTCTACCTGGTCGACATGAACGCCGATCCCGACCTGCCGCTGCGTCCGCCCGTCGGCCGCACCGGGCGGGCGGAAACCGGCCGCCAGTCGTATTCGATCGAGGCCGTCAACGAGTTCGATCCGCTGTTCGAGGACATCTACGAATACTGCGAAATGCAGGGCCTCGACATCGAGACGCTGATTCACGAAGTCGGCGCCGCGCAAATGGAGATCAACTTCGTGCACGGCGACGCGCTGCCGCTCGCCGACCAGGTGTTCCTGTTCAAGCGCACGGTGCGCGAGGCCGCGCTGCGTCACAACATGTACGCGACGTTCATGGCCAAGCCGATGGAAGGCGAGCCGGGCTCCGCGATGCACATTCACCAGAGCCTGGCCGATGCGCGCACCGGGCGCAATTTGTTCGCCGACGAAGGCGGCGCCGTGTCGCCGCTGTTCCACAGCTACCTGGCGGGACTGCAGAAGTACACGCCGGCGCTGATGCCGATCTTCGCGCCGTACATCAATTCGTACCGCCGCCTGTCGCGCTTCATGGCCGCGCCGATCAACGTGCAGTGGGGCTACGACAACCGCACGGTGGGCTTTCGCATTCCGCAGTCGAGCCCCGTCGCGCGACGCATCGAGAACCGGATTCCGGGCGTCGACTGCAATCCGTATCTGGCGTTCGCGGCAACGCTTGCCGCCGGCTATCTCGGCATGACGCAACAGCTTGCGCCGACCGAGCCGATCGCATCGGACGGCTACGACCTGCCGTATCAGCTGCCGCGCAATCTCGAGGAGGGCATCTCGCTGATGGCCGCATGCGAGCCGCTCGCCGGCATTCTCGGCGACAAGTTCGTGAAGGCCTACCTGGCGTTGAAGGAAACCGAATACGAAGCGTTCTTCCGCGTGATCAGCTCGTGGGAACGCAGGCATCTGCTGCTGCACGTGTGAGCGTGCGGCGCTGTTTGACGGAGAAGACATGACCGATCGAAACGAAGCTTTTTCGCCGCGCTCGACCGCCGATTTTCGCGCGCTCGACGCCGCGCACCACATCCATCCGTTCTCGGACATGGGCGCGCTCAATCGTGCCGGCAGCCGCGTGATCGTGAAGGCCGACGGCGTCTACCTGTGGGACTCGGACGGCAGCAAGGTGATCGACGGGATGGCCGGCCTGTGGTGCGTGAACGTCGGCTACGGGCGCAAGGAACTCGCCGACGCCGCGTATCGCCAGATCCAGGAACTGCCGTTCTATAACACGTTCTTCAAGACCACGCATCCGCCGGTGATCGAACTTTCCGCGATGCTCGCGGAAGTGACGCCGGCCGGCTTCAATCACTTCTTCTATTGCAACAGCGGCTCGGAAGGCAACGACACCGTGCTGCGTCTCGTGCACCAGTACTGGCGCGTGCAGGGCAAGCCGCAGAAGAAATACGTGATCTCGCGCAAGAACGGCTATCACAGCTCGACGATCGCGGGCGGCACGCTCGGCGGGATGGGCTACATGCACGAGCAGATGCCGTCGAAGGTCGAGCACATCGTGCACATCGACCAGCCGTACTTCTTCGGCGAAGCGGCAGCCGGCGAAACGCCCGAAGCATTCGGCCTCGCGCGCGCGCAGCAGCTCGAAGCGAAGATTCTCGAACTCGGCGCGGAGAACGTCGCGGCTTTCATCGGCGAGCCGTTCCAGGGCGCGGGCGGCGTGATCTTCCCGCCGTCGACGTACTGGCCGGAAATCCAGCGGATCTGCCGCAAGTACGACATCCTGCTGGTCGCCGACGAAGTAATCGGCGGTTTCGGCCGTACCGGCGAATGGTTCGCGCACCAGCACTTCGGCTTCGAGCCGGATCTGATCACGATGGCCAAGGGCCTCACGTCGGGCTACGTACCGATGGGCGCGGTCGGCATTCACGAGCGCGTCGCGCGCCCGATCATCGACAACGGCGAATTCAATCACGGCCTCACGTATTCGGGTCACCCGGTGGCAGCCGCCGTCGCGGTCGCGAACCTGAAGCTGCTGCGCGACGAGGGCATCGTCGAGCGCGTGAAGACCGACATCGGGCCGTATTTCCAGCGCCGGCTGCGCGACGCGCTGGGCGACCACCCGATCGTCGGGGAGATCGCGGGAGCCGGACTCGTCGCCGGCGTTCAGCTGGCGCGCGACCGGAGCCGGCGCGAGCGCTTCGGCGCGGACGTCGATATCGGTACGATCTGCCGTGACTTCTGCTTCAACGGCAACCTGATCATGCGCGCGACCGGCGACCGGATGCTGCTGTCGCCGCCGCTCGTGATTCGCGAGGCGGAGGTCGACGAGATCGTCGACAAGGCGAAGCGCGCATTCGACGCGACGGCGGAGCGGGTGGGGCGCGCACGGTAGCCGGTAGCTGCGTGCGGACGTGGGCGTCGTATGACGTGGCGCCCGCGTCGCTCGGGGCATGCGCGATGCCAAAACGAAAAGGGCCTGCGTCGTGAGACGCAGGCCCTTGAATTCTTTGGTGGGCGGTACTGGGATCGAACCAGTGACCCCTGCCGTGTGAAGGCAGTGCTCTACCGCTGAGCTAACCGCCCAAAGAAGAATCAAATTATGTCAGAGATTTTGGGGCTCGTAAAGCCCTTTCTGCAAATTTTTTCAAATAGCCGCAAGCACCGGTTCGCGAGCCGCGCGCTCAGCCCGCGAGCGCGGGCAGCGCATCGATCGACGCGCGTACGTAGCCGGCAAAGCGCAGCGCCACCGGTTCGGCGGTGCCGCTGCGTTTCAGCGCGAGCGTGCGCGATTCGAGCGACGCATCCTTCAGCGGCAGGAACGCAAGCCGGTCGCTTTTCGCCTGCTGCAGCACGCGCGGCACCAGCGCGATGCCCATCCCGAATTCGATCATCGACAGGATCGTCTGCCACAGCCGCGCCTCGTGACGGATCAGCGGACTGAATCCCGCGTTCACGCACTGCGCGATGATCAGGTCGTGATAGTGCGGTGCGGCGTCGCGCGGAAACAGGATGAACGGTTCGGTCGCGAGCGTGGCGAGCGCGACCTGCCTGCGCCGCGCCAGTGGATGCGCGGCCGGCAGGCAGCACACGAACGGCTCCGCATAGACGGGCACCGATTCCACCTCGGGCGGGAAGTGGCCCCAGTGCGCATAGCCGAGATCGATCTGGCCACGCTGGATCGCCTGTACCTGCGCGTGCGTGTTCATCTCGCTCAGCACGACCTCGACGCCCGGATAGTCGGCCTCGAAGCGCCGCACGGCGTCGGGCAGCCCGCGATACAGCATCGAGTGGACGAAGCCGATCCGCAGCCGGCCCGCGAGCCCCGATGCGGAGCGCACCGTCAGGCGCTCGGCTTCGGCCGCCTGCAGCAGCAGCCGGCGCGCTTCGCCGAGCAGTACCTCGCCCGCATTGGTCAGCGCGACCGTCTTGTTGGTGCGCGAGAACAACTGCACGCCGAGCGCGTCCTCGAACTTGCGGATGTCGAAGCTCAGCGCCGGCTGCGAGATGAACAGGCGCTTCGCCGCGCGCCCGAAATGCAGCTCCTCGGCGACCGCCACGAAGTAGCGCAACTGCCTCAGTTCCATGGTGTCTCCTCCCGGCGTCGGCATCGATAAGCAATATCTATCGTACCGGACAAATCCTGTATTGGACGCTTATCGATCGCGCGCCTACGCTCTGCGGGAGGCTTGACGCAGGATCGGCCGGACGCCGCGGCGCGCGGCCCGGTCGCCGCGCAGGCAACCCAGGAGACGCATGCATGAACGACACCGCTCGCACGCCCGACACCGCTCGCACGCCCGACACCGGCGCATCCAATATCCCCGACAGCCGGGGCATCAATTTCTTCACCGTCGACCCCGATTTCGGCGCATTGCTGAAGCTGCATCTCGGCGATGCGCGCTATGCCGAACTCGAGCCGCGGCTGCACGCGCTCGGCGCGCGCGTGTCGGGCGAACTCGACGAATGGGCGTCGCGCGCGGACAAGCATCCGCCCGTGCTCGAGCATCGCAACCGGCGCGGCGAGGCCGTGCAGCGGATCGACAAGGACCCGGCGTACGTCGCGCTCGAACGCGTCGCGTATGCGGAGCTGGGGCTCGCGTCGCTGAGCCACGGAGCCGAAACCGTGCCGCCGCTCGTCAAGTACGCGCTGACGTTCCTGTTCGTGCAGGCGGAATTCGGGCTGTGCTGCCCGGTCAGCATGACCGATTCGCTGACGCGCACGCTGCGCCGCTTCGGCGATCCCGCGCTGGTCGCGCGCTACCTGCCGATGCTCGCGTCGCGCGACTTCGACACGCTGTACCAGGGCGCGATGTTCATGACCGAGCAGGCGGCCGGCTCCGACGTCGGCCGGATCGCGACGCGCGCGACCTGCGAAACCGACGTGCACGGCGAGACCGTCTGGCGGCTGACCGGCGACAAGTGGTTCTGCTCGAACGCGGACGCCGATCTCGCGATGGTGCTCGCGCGGCCCGACGGCGCGCCGGACGGCATCAAGGGCCTCGCGCTGTTCCTGCTGCCGAAGACGCTGCCGGACGGCACGCGCAACCGCTACCGGATCGTGCGGCTGAAGGACAAGCTCGGCAGCCGTTCGATGGCGAGCGGCGAGATCGCGCTCGAAGGCGCGCAGGCGTACCTGATCGGCGAGATCGGCCGCGGCTTTCACCAGATGGCCGACATGATCAACATGTCGCGGCTGTCGAACGGCGTGCGCGCGGCGGGGCTGATGCGGCGCGCGCTGAACGAAGCGCTGCACGTGGCCGCGCATCGCGAGGCGTTCGGCCGCAAGCTGCTCGAGATGCCGCTGATGCAGCGCCAGCTGATGAAGATGCTGCTGCCGGCCGAGGCCGCGCGCGCGATGTTCATGCAGATCGCGCTGCTGCTGCCGCAGGCCGACGCGGGCGACGAGCAGGCCGCGCGCTGCGTGCGGATCCTGACGCCGCTGATCAAGTTCCGCGCGTGCCGCGACGCGCGCCGCGTGACGGGCGACGCGATGGAAGTGCGCGGCGGCACCGGCTATATCGAGGAATGGAGCGATGCGCGGCTCGTGCGCGACGCGCATCTCGGCTCGATCTGGGAGGGCACCAGCAACATCGTCGCGCTCGACGTCGCGCGCGCCGCGCAGCGCGAGCATGCGCTCGACGCGCTGCGCACGTTCCTCGGCGATCGCCTGGGCGCGGCGCCGCTGCCCGAGGCGAGCCGCACGGCGTTGCGGCGCATTCTGGCGCGGGCGTGCGACGGGCTCGCGCGGGTCGCTGACGAAGGCGACGACGCGCGTGTGCGGCAAGCCGCGTCCGCGCTGTATTACGCGAGCGCGGCCGTATTGATGGCCTGCGAGGGCGCGCGGCTCGCGCCGGATTTCCGCCGTCTCGCGCTGGCGCACCTGATCGTGCGTCACAAGCTGCTGCCGGTCGATCCGCTCGCGCCGGCTCTGCGCGACGACGAATCGGCCGCGTCCGACGCGCTGCTGCGCGGTCTGCCGGTCGCGCTCGACACGGCGCTCGACCTGCTGCCGGAGGTCGAGCGATGAACGCGACGCGTGGCGCACTGGACGGCCTGAAGGTCATCGACCTGAGCCGGGTGCTCGGCGGCCCGTACTGCACGCAGGCGCTCGCTGATCACGGCGCGATGGTGGTCAAGATCGAGCCGCCCGCCGGCGACGAGACGCGCGGCTGGGGGCCGCCGTTCCTCGGCGACACGGCCTGGTATTTCATGGGCGTGAACCGCAACAAGGAAGGGCTCGCGCTCGACCTGTCGCGCGACGAAGGGCGCGCGATCCTGTGGCGCCTGCTCGAGGAAGCCGACGTGCTCGTCGAGAATTTCAAGCCGGGTACGCTCGCGCGCTGGGGGATGGACTACGCACGCGACCTGCAGCCGCGCTTTCCGCGCCTGATCCACTGCGCGGTGACGGGCTTCGGCGACGACGGCCCGCTCGGCGGGCTGCCGGGCTACGACGCGGTGATCCAGGCGATGGCCGGGCTGATGAGCGTGAACGGCGAACGCGACGGCGACGCGACCCGCATCGGCCTGCCGATCGTCGACATGGTCACGGGGCTCAACGCGCTCGCCGGCATCCTGCTGGCGCTCGCGGAGCGCGAGAAGAGCGGGCGCGGGCAGTCGATCGACGTCGCGCTGTACGACTGCGGCGTGTCACTGCTGCATCCGCACCTGCCGAATTTCTTCGGCTCGGGTCGCGTGCCGGAGCGCAGCGGCAACGCGCACCCGAACATCGCGCCGTACGACAGCTACCGCACGGCCACCGTGCCGATTTTCCTCGCGGTCGGCAACGACCGGCAGTTCGCGCGGCTCGTCGCGCATCTCGGCGCGCCGGCGCTCGCCGGCGATCCGCGCTTCGTCGACAACCGCAGCCGCTGCGCGCACCGGCCCGCGCTGAAGGCCGAGCTGGAAGCGCGGCTCGCCGCGCACGCATGCGAGCCGCTCGCGCGTGACCTGATGGCGGCCGGCGTGCCGTGCGGGCCGGTGCGCACGGTGGCCGACGTCGCGCACGATCCGCATGCGCTGCACCGCAACCTGTTCGTCGAGATCGGCGCGTATCGCGGCACCGCGTCGCCGGTGAAGCTGTCGCGCACGCCGGCCACCTACCGGTCGGCGCCGCCCGCGCTCGGCCGCGACACGCGCGCGGTGCTCGACCGGCTCGGCGTCGATCGCGCGCTTCAGCAGCAACTGCTCGATGCCGGCGTGCTGAAGACGGCGGCCGGCGAATCGCCGCCCGACTGACACGACGCCGCTGGCCGGCGGCGTGATGCCGGCCACCGGGAAAGGCGCGCGCGAGTCGCGCCCCCGATCACCCCAATATGGAGACATCGATGAGCCGTCCTCAATCCCCGCCCGCCGCACAACCGCGGCCCGGCCGCGCCGCCCTCGCGGCGTTCGTCGGCACCACGATCGAGTGGTACGACTTCTACATCTACGGCACGGCCGCGGCGCTCGTGTTCGGCAAGGTGTTCTTTTCCGGCACGATGGATCCCGGCGTCGCGACGCTGCTCGCGTTCGTCACGTTCTGGGCCGGCTTCGCCGCGCGGCCGCTCGGCGGCATCGTGTTCGGGCATCTCGGCGATCGCGTCGGCCGCAAGACCGCGCTCGTGATCACGCTGGTGATGATGGGGCTCGCGACGACGGGCATCGGCCTGCTGCCCGGTTACGCGTCGATCGGCGTGTGGGCGCCGGCGGGCCTCGTCGTGCTGCGCGTGCTGCAGGGCATCGCGGTCGGCGGCGAGTGGGGCGGCGCGGTGCTGATCGCGAGCGAGAATGCGCCGAAGCATCGCAGCATCCTGTATGCGGCGTTCGCGCAGCAAGGCTCGCCCACCGGCAACCTGTTGGCCACGGCGGCATTCTTCGCGCTGAGCGCGCTGCCGACCCCGTCGTTCCTGATGTGGGGCTGGCGCATTCCGTTCCTGCTGTCGGCCGTGCTCGTGGTCATCGGGATGGTGATCCGGCTGCGGCTCGAGGAGTCGATCGACATGCAGCGCGTGCTCGCGCGCAAGCGCACGGTGAAGCTGCCGCTGCGCGACGTCGTGCGCGACCACTGGGTCGTCGTGCTGCTCGCGGCCGGCACGCTGCCGGTGATCAACGTCACGTATTTCCGCAGCACGTTCGCGCTGTCGTGGGCGACGAAGGAACTCGGCTACGCGCAGGGCACGTTCCTCGGCATCCTGTCGATCTCGCTCGTCGTGCAGTTCCTGATGCAGCCGGTCGGTGCGTGGTTCGTGTCGAAGGTCGACATGCGGCGCGCGATGGGCTGGATCCTGATCCCGGAAATCGTGCTGATGCCCGTGATGTTCCACGCGCTCGCGACGCGTTCGTACTGGGTCGCCGTCGCGGGCATGTGCATCTCGACGATTCCGTCGGCGATGTTCTACGGCGCGGTCGGCGGCGTGCTCGCCCGCGTGTTCCCGGCGAACATCCGCTATACGGGCCTGTCGCTCGCGTATCAGTTGAGCGCGCTGGTCGTCGGCGGCGGCACGCCGGTGCTCGCGCAGGCGATTCTCAATGCGACGGGCAGCATCGTCGGCGTCGCGATCGCGTCGGGGCTGTACGCGCTCGTGTCGCTGGCGTGCATGCTGGCGCTGCTGAACCGCACCGGGTATCGCGCCGACGAGTTGTCGAGCGCCGAGCGCAGCGATGCGGCCGAGTGGGGCACCGAAGGCGCGGGGGCCGATTGTCCGGCCGGCGCGCCGGCGCAGCCCGACGATCGCGGCACGTTGAAACCGGCGGGGTGACGCGGGGAGGCCGGCGCGATTCGGCACGCTGGCGACGCGGTAATTCGGTGAGGCGGCAATCCGCCGGCGCGGTCGCGCGGTAATTCGGCGCTCCGGCGGCATCGCGTGCCGGACCGAGCGTGCGTCGCGCGGCGTCGGCTCGCACCGGATCACGCTTCCCAAAAGCAAACGGCACCGTGCGAGACACGGTGCCGTTTGCCTGGGCGTTGGCTTCACGTCGCGACGAGGCCGGCGCGGCCTGCCGTCGCGAGTCGCGTCGCTTCAGCCTTCCGTCGGCGGCACGTAGCCGGACGCCTGGTCCGCGCCGTCGCCGAAGAAGTACTTCTCGGTCTGCTTCATCAGGTACTGACGCGCGCGCGGATCGGCCATGTTCAGGCGGTTTTCGTTGATCAGCATCGTCTGCTGCTTGAGCCAGCCTTGCCACGCTTCCTTCGAGACGCTCTCGTAAATGCGCTTGCCGAGTTCGCCCGGCAGCGGCGGGAAATCGAGGCCTTCGGCTTCCTTGCCGAGCTTCGCGCATTGGATCATTCGAGCCATTGTGTACTTCTCCTGTAATCGGTGTCTGGGGGGAAGGGCAGTCGTGCCGGTGCTCAGAGCTGCTTCATCAGCACGAGCGACTTGCGCTGCCAGTTATAGAGTTTGCGACGGTCTTCCGGCAGGTCGTCGACGCTGACCTTGACGAAGCCGCGCTTGAGGAACCAGTGCTCGGTGCGCGTCGTGAGCACGAAGATGTGCGTGAGGCCGCGCGCGCGGGCACGCTGCTCGATGCGCTTGAGCAGGCGCTCGCCGTCGCCCGAGCCCTGCGCTTCCGGCGCGACCGTCAGGCACGCCATCTCGCCGATCTTCTCCTGCTGGTACGGGTACAGCGCCGCGCAGCCGAACAGCACGCCGTCGTGCTCGATCACCGAGAAGTGGTCGATGTCGCGTTCGATCTGGTGGCGGCCGCGCCGCACCAGCGTGCCGTCCGACTCGAGCGGCTCGATCAGCGACAGGATGCCGCCGACGTCGTCCGGCGTCGCCTCGCGCAGGCTCTCGAGATTCTCGTACGAGATCATCGTGCCGACGCCGTCGTGCAGGAACAGTTCGAGCAGCATGCTGCCGTCGAGCGACTGCGGGATCAGGTGCGCGCGGGTCACGCCGCCGCGGCACGCGCGGATCGAATGCTTCAGGAAGAACGCGTCGTCGCCCTGGATGTTGCCAGAATCGAGCAGCTCGGCCGCGGCGTCGAGCGACATTTCGCGGACCAGCTCGCCTTCGTCGTCGACGATGCCGGGCCCTTCGGTCAGGAAGATGATCTTGTCGGCGCGCAGCGCGATCGCGGCCGCCGACGCGACGTCTTCCATCGACAGGTTGAACGCTTCGCCGGTCGGCGAGAAACCGAGCGGCGACAGCAGCACGAGCTTGCGGCTCGCGAGCGAATGACGGATCGATTCGGCGTCGATCTTGCGCACGATGCCCGTGTGCGCGAAATCGACCCCGTCGAGAATCCCCACCGGCCGCGCGGTCACGAAGTTGCCCGACACAACGCTGATGTGCGCGTGCGCCATCGGCGAGTTCGGCAGACCCTGGCTGATCGCGGCCTCGATGTCGAGACGCACCTCGCCGGCCGCTTCCTTCGCGGATTCGAGCGCGCGCGCATCGGTGATGCGCAGCCCGTGCGAAAACTCGGATTCGACACCGTGCAGGCTCAACTGCTCCTCGACCTGCGGGCGCGAGCCGTGCACCAGCACGATCTGGATGCCCATCGCCTGCAACAGCGCGATGTCGGACACGAGCGCATTCAGCAGCCCCTGCTGCACCACCTCGCCGCCGAACCCCACGACGAACGTGCTGTTGCGGAACTTGTGGATATAGGGCGCGACGGAGCGCATCCAGTCGACGAACTGCGCGTGGCTGGCGGCCGAATCGTCGGCGGCCGGCGGCGTCGCGGCGCCGGTCTGGGCGGGAGGGAGGTCGGTTTGGGAATTCATGGGCGGGATTATAATGCGCCCCCATGTCGAATGTTTCTAAAAGTCCCGCGCCGACGCGGGCCAATACGCCGTCGGCGCAGCACCCGGATGGTGCGGCCGATGCGCGCCAGCAGCAGGGCCAGCCGCTCCGCCAGCAGCAGGACAAGCCGGCGGGCACGGCGGCACCCGCACCGCGCGGGCCGCGCGGCGACGAACGGCGCGGCGGCGCGCGCCAGCCGGCCGCGAAGGGCGCGCCGCAGGCAACGGGCGAGCGCGCCCCGCGCCGCGAGCGTCCGCCGCGCGCCCCGGTCGCACCGAATCCCGTTCCGCCGATCACGTACCCGGAAAGCCTGCCCGTCTCGGGCAAGCGCGACGAGATCGCGCGCGCGATCGCCGATCATCAGGTCGTGATCGTCTGCGGCGAAACCGGCTCGGGCAAGACCACCCAGTTGCCGAAGATCTGTCTCGATCTCGGCCGCGGCCTCGGCGCCGGCGGCACGGGCCTGATCGGCCATACGCAGCCGCGGCGCCTGGCCGCCTCGTCGACCGGCCGCCGCATAGCCGAAGAACTCGGCACGCCGTTCGGCGAGGTGGTCGGCTACAAGGTGCGCTTTACCGACAATCTCGCGCCGGGCGCGTCCGTCAAGCTGATGACGGACGGCATCCTGCTCGCGGAGACGCAGACCGACCCGTTGCTGAAGGCGTACGACACGCTGATCATCGACGAGGCGCACGAGCGCAGCCTGAACATCGACTTCCTGCTCGGCTACCTGAAGGAAATCCTGCCGAGGCGGCCGGACCTGAAGCTGATCGTCACGTCCGCGACGATCGACGCCGACCGCTTCGCGCGCCATTTCGGCACCGACGCGCGCCCCGCGCCCGTGATCGAGGTGAGCGGGCGGCTGTATCCGGTCGAGATGCGCTACCGCCCGGTGGCCGAGGATCGCCCGGCCGTGAAGAACGCCGAAGGCACGGGCGGCCGCGACCGCGTGAAGACCGCGCGCGAAGCCGAGCGCGACCTGATGGACGCGATCGTCGACGCGGTCGACGAGCTGTGCCGCGAAGGCCCCGGCGACGTGCTGGTGTTCCTGCCCGGCGAGCGCGAGATCCGCGAGGCGGCCGAGGCGCTGCGCAAGCACCATCCGCCGCATACCGAGATCCTGCCGCTGTTCGCGCGGCTCTCGGCGGCCGACCAGGACAAGGTGTTCAAGGCGTCGAACGCGCGCCGCATCGTGCTCGCGACCAACGTGGCCGAAACTTCGCTGACGGTGCCGGGCATCCGCTACGTGGTCGATACCGGCCTCGCGCGCGTGAAGCGCTATTCGTACCGGAACAAGGTCGAGCAGCTGCAGGTCGAGTCGATCTCGCAGGCCGCCGCGAACCAGCGCGCGGGCCGCTGCGGCCGCGTGGCCGACGGCGTCTGCATCCGCTTGTACGAGGAAAGCGACTACCAGGCGCGCGCGCGCTTCACCGACCCGGAAATCCTGCGCTCGTCGCTCGCGTCGGTGATCCTGCGGATGAAGTCGCTGCACCTGACCGCGATCGAATCGTTCCCGTTCCTCGAGCCGCCGCCCGGCCGCGCGATCGCGGACGGTTATCAACTGCTGAACGAACTCGGCGCGGTCGACGACGACAACGCGCTGACGCCGCTCGGCCGCGAGCTCGCGCGCCTGCCGCTCGACCCGCGCGTCGGCCGGATGATTCTCGCCGCGCGCGACCAGCAGTCGCTGCGCGAGGTGCTGATCATCGCGAGCGCGCTGTCCGTGCAGGACCCGCGCGACCGCCCGATCGAAGCGCAGGAGCAGGCCGACCAGGCGCACCGCCGGTTCGCCGACGAGCGCTCCGAATTCCTGCAGTGGCTGAAGATCTGGGCGTGGTTCGAAGAGGCCGTCGCGCACAAGAAATCGAATCGCCAGCTGATCGATGCATGCCGGCAGAACTTCCTGTCGCACCTGCGGCTGCGCGAGTGGCGCGACGTCCATTCGCAGCTGCTGACGGTCGTGCGCGAGCACGGCTGGCGGCTCAACGAAGTCGAGGCCACCTACGAGCAGATTCATCTGGCCCTGTTGACGGGCCTGCTCGGCAACCTCGGGATGAAGGCCGACGACGATCCGCATTACCTCGGCGCGCGCGGCATCAAGTTCTACCTGTGGCCGGGCTCCGCGCTCGCGAAGAAGGCCGGCCGCTGGGTGATGGCGGCCGAACTCGTCGAGACGAGCCGGCTGTACGCGCGCTGCCTCGCGAAGATCGAGCCCGAGTGGGTCGAGAAGATCGGCGCGCACCTGCTGAAGAAATCGCTGTCGGAGCCGCACTGGGAAAAGCGTCCGGCGCAGGTCAGCGCATTCGAGCGCGCGACGCTGTACGGGCTGCCGATCTACCACCGGCGGCGCGTCGCGTTCGGCAAGCAGGACCCGGCGCGCGCCCGCGAGCTGTTCATCCGCGGCGCGCTGGTCGAAGGCGAATTCGACACGAAGCTGCCGTTCTTCGCGCACAACCGCAAGCTGCTCGCCGACATCGAGCAGCTCGAGCACAAGTCGCGCCGTCAGGACGTGCTGGTCGACGACGAACTGATCTACGCGTACTACGACCATGCGATTCCGGAAGGCATCCACACGGGCGCCGCGTTCGAGCGCTGGTATCGCGACGAGGTGAAGAAGGGCGGCCAGGCGGAGGACAAGCAGCGGCTGCTGTACCTGTCGCGCGACGACCTGATGCGTCACGAGGCGGCCGGCGTCACGACCGACCTGTTCCCGAAGCGCGCGACGATGGCGGGTGTCGAAATGGCGCTCACCTATCACTTCGAGCCGGGCACGCCGCGCGACGGCGTGACGCTCGCGGTGCCGCTCTTCGCGCTGAACCAGGTCGATGCGCGCCGTTGCGAGTGGCTCGTGCCGGGGATGCTGAAGGAAAAGGTCCAGTTGCTGCTGAAGTCGCTGCCGCAGAAGCTGCGCCGGCACTGCGTGCCGCTGCCCGAATACGCGGCCGGCTTCGTCGAGCGGATGGGCCGCGAGCGCTTCGGTGCGGGCGGGCTCGTCGAGGCGCTGATCGCCGACGTGCGCGGCGAAACGCAGGTCGCGATGAAAACGGCCGACTTCAAGCTCGAGACGCTGCCCGCGCACCTGTTCATGAACTTCAAGGTGATCGACGAGCACGGCCGCCAGCTCGCGATGGGGCGCAATCTCGCGCAGCTGCGCCAGGAGCTGGGCGCGCAGGCGCAGCAGCAGTTCCAGAAGATCGCGGCGGCGTCGACGATCGCGACCGGCGGCGACGCCGACGCCGGTCACGCGCTCGGCCACGCGTCCGCGTCGGCTGCCACGCCCGCGGTTGCCGCTCGCGGCGCGAAGGCCGGCAAGGGCGCCGCGCCGCAGACGGCCGTCCCGGCGGAAACCGGCGCGACCGCGCTGTACGAAAACCTGACGACGTGGAATTTCGGCAAGCTGCCCGAGTTGCTGGAAATCCGCCGGCGCGGCCAGACGCTGTACGGCTATCCGGCGCTCGTCGACCGCGGCACGCACTGCGACGTCGAGGTGTTCGATTCGCCGGAGGAGGCCGCGCGCATTCACCGGGCCGGCTTGCGGCGGCTGTTCGCGCTGCAGCTGAAGGAGCCGATCAAGTTCCTAGAGAAGAATCTGCCGGGCCTGCGCGAGATGGCGATGCAGTACATGTCGCTCGGCACGCAGGACGAACTGCGCGACCAGCTGATCGACACGGCGCTCGACCGCGCGTGCCTGCAGGATCCGCTGCCCGACGACGACGCGAGCTTCCACGCGCGCCGCGACGAGGGCCGCAGCCGCCTGAACCTGCTCGCGCAGGAAATCGCGCGGCTCGTCGGGCAGATCCTGGCCGAATACGCGGGGCTCGTGAAGAAGCTCGCGCAGGCGAAGCCGTTCGCGCAGGCGCATGCGGATCTGCAGCAGCAACTGGCTGCGCTGGTCGGCAAGCGCTTCGTGATCGACACGCCTTACGCGCAGCTTGCGCATTTCCCGCGCTACCTGAAGGGCATCGCGCTGCGCATCGACAAGCTGAAGGCCGATCCGGCACGCGACGGGAAGCAGTCGGCCGAGCTGCTGCCGCTCGCCCAGCAGTACCAGCGCGCGGTGTCGCAGCGCGGCGGCGTCGCCGATGCGCGGCTCGCGGAATTCCGCTGGCTGCTCGAGGAATTGCGGATTTCGTTGTTCGCGCAGGAACTGCGCACGCCGATGCCGGTCTCTGTCAAGCGTCTGCACAAGGTCTGGGAGTCGATGCAGCGCTAGCGCGGCATCGGTTGACCGCGTCCGCCCCGGCGGCTGGCCCTGGCTGCCCCGGCCGGCCGCACGGCGCCTGCCGCGGCGGCGCGTCCGGCAGGCGGGGCGTGCGGCGAAGCGGCGCAATACCGGCATGGGTCAACCGGAGGGGCCCGCCGAACGTTCTACAATGACTGCTGTTCCACGACGTGAGTCTTCATGCGCACTTTCCTTTCCCTCGGCCGCACGCTCGCGCTGGCCGCCGCCGTACTGGCGCCCGCCGCCCACGCGAATAACGTGATCGTTCTCAACTCGGCCGAAGCGACGCTTTCCCTGATCGACCAGCAGACCCGCGAAGTCGTTTCCACGATGCCGACCGGCAAGGAACCGCACCATTTGATGGCGACGCCCGACAATGCGTCGCTGATCGTTGCAAATTCGGTCTCGAACAGCCTGATGTTCCTCGATCCGAAGACGGGCAAGCTGCAGCGCACCGTCGAAGGGATCGACGATCCCTACCAGCTCGGCTTCTCGCCCGATCGCAAGTGGTTCGCGGCGGCCGGCCTGCGGCTCGACCGCGTCGACATCTACGGCTACGACGGCCGCGACCTGAAGCTCGTGAAGCGCGTGCCGCTCGCGGTGATGCCGAGCCACCTCGCGTTCACGAAGGACAGCAAGACGCTGCTCGTGTCGCTGCAGGTGTCCGGCGAGATCGCGGCGATCGACCTGCCTACGCAGACGGTCAAATGGAAGATGAAGGTCGGCAAGGTGCCGGCCGGCCTGTGGCTCACGCCGGACGACAAGTTCCTGCTCGTCGGGATGACCGGCGCGGATTACGTCGCGGTCGTCGACTGGCGCAACCAGAAGGTCGTCAAGCAGATCTACACGGGCAAGGGCGCGCACAACTTCCGTTCGCTCGCCGACGGCACGCACGTCGCGGTGACCAACCGCGTCGCGAACACGATCAGCATCATCGACGAGAACACGCTCACCAACGTCGGCGACATCACCGGCCTGCTGCCGGGCCCGGACGACATGGAGCTGTCCGCCGACAAGAAGACGCTGTGGGTGACGTTCCGTTTCGCGAAGAAGGTCGGGATCATCGACCTGGCGTCGCGCAAGCTGGTGCAGACGATCGCCGTCGGCCGCTCGCCGCACGGCATCTACTTCTACGACCGCGCGCCGTGGAAGGCCGCGAACGGCGCGTGACGGGCGGAGGCGAACGATGCTGCACCTGATCGATGCGTTCGTGTCGGACATCCAGACCTGGCTGTACGTCGATGTCGTGCAGCCGCTCCTCTTCAAGTTCAACCTGATGGACTATGACGAGGACACCTACGACGCGCTGTACTGGGTGATCATCGGCGCGCTGCAGATGGTGCTGATGTTCGCGCTGCTGCGCCCGCTCGAGGCGCTGCTGCCGGTCGAGCGCTGGAAGAACCGCCGCGCGGTGCGGGTCGACGTGATCTACACGGCGATCTCGAAGCTCGGCATCTACACGCTGTTCTTCTTCTTCGCGCTGCAGCCGGTGTTCGACAGCTTCCAGGCGTGGCTGCGCCTGCACGGCGTCGCGAACGTCAACCTCGACTATCTGTGGCCGGGCGTGACGTCGCAACCGATCGTCGCGTTCGCGATCTACCTCGTCGTGCTCGATTTCGCCGGCTACTGGTATCACCGCTGGCAGCACAAGTTCGGTATCTGGTGGGAGCTGCACGCGGTCCATCACAGCCAGCGGCAGATGTCGCTGTGGTGCGACGACCGCAACCACCTGCTCGACGACGTACTGCAGTCGTGCTTCTTCGCGGCGATCGCGCTCGTGATCGGCGTGACGCCGTCGCAGTTCGTCGTGCTGACCGCGGTCACGAACTTCCTGCAGAGCATTCAGCACACGAATGCGCGGCTGTCGTACGGCCGCATCGGCGAGCGCCTGCTCGTCAGCCCGATCTTCCATCGCCGCCACCATGCGGTCGGCTACGGCCACGAAGGCACCAAGTACGGCTGCAACTTCGGCGTGCTGTTCCCGTGGTGGGACATGATGTTCGGCACCGCGTCGTGGAACCGCACGGTCGAGCCGACCGGCATCCGCGAGCAGGTCGAGGGCGTGTCCTATGGCGACGGCTTCTGGTCGCAGCACGGCCTGGCGTTCGTGCGGATCTTCCGGCGCCTGTTCCCCGCCAAGCGCGGCGCGGCGTCGGCCTGACCCGATCCGGCCGTTCTCCCGTTGAACGACTTTCCCACGCGGCCCGCATGCGCTTTGGCGCATGCGGGCCGCGTGGTTTATCCTTTCCCCGTTTTTCTCCATCGATACAGGTCCGCATGAACGACTTGCTGCGTTCCTTCGTCCGGGCGCTCGCCAGCGCGCTGCACCCGCGCATGCTGTGGCTCACCCTGATGCCGTTCGTCGTCTCCGCGCTGCTGTGGGGCGCCGTGCTGTGGTTCTCGTGGCAGACGCTGCTGGACCTCGCGCGCGGCGCGCTCGACGGCTTCGTGCTGACGGCCATGCTGTATCGCGCGTTCGACGCGATCGGCATGTCGCAGCTGCATGCGGTCGTCGCGCCGTTCGTGGTCGTGTCGCTCGCGATCCCGCTGATCGTGCTGACCGTGCTGCTGCTGATCGCGACGATCTCGATGCCGGTCGTGATCAAGCACCTTTCGAATCGCCAGTTCGCGGCACTCGAAGCGAAGCGGGGCGGCACCTTCTTCGGCAGCGTAGTCAATTCGCTCGGCGCGGCGATCGTCGGCGTCGTACTGCTCGTCGTCACGATCCCGCTGTGGCTGATTCCGCCGTTCTTCGCGCTGCTGCCGCCGGTGATCTGGGGCTGGCTCACGTACCGCGTGATGACCTACGACGCGCTCGCGCTGCACGCGAGCCGCGACGAGCGCCGCGCGCTGGTGCGCCGGCACCGCTGGCCGCTGATCGGCATCGGCGTCGCGACCGGGCTGCTCGGCACCGTGCCGACCTTCGTGTGGGTCTCGTCGGTCTGGATGATGGTGCTGTTTCCGTTCGTCGCGGCCGCCATGATCTGGGTTTACGCTTTCATCCTCGTCTTCTCGGCGCTGTGGTTCGGGCACTACTGCCTGCGCGCGCTGGAAGACCTGCGCGCCAGCGCGCGCGCCACCGCAATCGACATGGGGCAGGCATGAGCATCGGCATCATCATCATCGGCGACGAAATCCTTTCGGGCCGCCGGCAGGACAAGCATCTGGCGAAGGTCATCGAGTTGCTCGGCGCGCGCGGCCTCGCGCTCGACTGGGCGGAATACGTCGGCGACGATCCGGCGCGCATCACCGCGACGCTCGCGCGCGCGATCGCGTCGGGCGACATCGTGTTCTCGACGGGCGGCATCGGCGCGACGCCGGACGACCATACGCGCCAGTGCGCGGCCGCCGCGCTCGGCGTGCCGCTCGCGCTGCATCCGGAAGCGAAGGAGCTGATTTCGGAGCGGATTCGCGAAACGCACACCGATCCGGCCACGCCGGTCGACTTCGAGTCGCCGGAGAACCAGCATCGCTTCAACATGGGCGTGTTCCCGGCGGGCGCGACGATCATCCCGAACGGCTACAACCGGATTCCCGGCTTCTCGGTCGGCGATCTCCATTTCGTGCCGGGCTTCCCGGTGATGGCGTGGCCGATGATCGAATGGGTGCTCGATACGAAGTACGCGCATCTGCATCACGCGACGCCGCATGCGGAGCGCTCGCTGTACGTGTTCGAACTGCCGGAATCGACACTCACGCCGCTGATGGAGAAGATCGAGCGCGATTTCCCGGGCGTGCGCGTGTTCAGCCTGCCGAGCGTGGGCGACGCGGAGCGCGGCGGCATCTACGCGCGCCGACACATCGATCTCGGCGTGAAGGGCGAGCCGGAAGCGGTCGCGGCCGCGTTCGTGAAGCTGCGCGAAGGCGTGCATCTGCTCGGCGGCGACGTCGTCGAGCCCGACACGTCGCGCCCCTGAGCGGCCTGCAACGCGGCAATGCCAAAAGCAACGGGCCGCGCAACGCGGCCCGTCATCGGCATGTCATCGCCCGGCTCGACGATGAGGCTGTCGCAACCGGCGGGTGCGGCGCGCGCTCAGGCGCCGATCCACGGCAGTTTGCAGAAGCACCAGCCGTCGACCGTCTTGCGGTGGCCTTCGGCGTCCTTCGCGCCCTCGAAGCCTTCGAGCAGGTCGAACGCCTTCGTGTAGCCGGCCTGCGCGGACGCGACCGCAGCGAGCTTCGAGCGCGCGGCGCTGCGGCACAGGAACAGGATCGGCGTATCGGCGGCCGGGAGGGCCGCCTTCAGTTCGTTGACGAATTCGGCATTCGGCACGCCGCCCGGGTAGCGCGTCCATTCGACGTGCAGGTACTGGCCGTCGCCGACGAGCGGGCGGCCGATCCAGTCCAGCTCGGCGCGCGTGCGCACGTCGACGAGGCGCGCCGACGGGTCGAGCTGCAGCAGTTCGAATGCCTCGACCGGCAGCAGCGCGCCGGCGTAGTTGAGCGCGCCTTGTGCGCGGCGTTCGTCGGCCTTCGCGTAAAGCTGGTCGAGCGTACTCATGGCAGGGAGTCTCCGTATCGGTCAAACGATCATTCTAGCGCGGCGGCACGGCACGGACGTCCGCGCGGCCTGCGGCGCACGCGCGGGCCACGGGTTCACCAAAAGAGTGCAGAATGGCGCGCATGCACCAGAATGATTCGGACGCGCCGCCGCATCTCGCCGATTGCACCAATGCGGTGCGATGTCGTCGGCGTCGGTGCGGCCCCGAGCCCTGCAATTGCGCAGGCGAGCCCCGCTGCGGCGCGGGACGGCGCGATCCGCGTCGGTTTTGCGATGGTTGGCACGGAAGCTGCTATATAGAATTCGGTCGAATCGGGGCGCGCTGCGCCAAAAGCAAGACCCCGGTCAGCTCGATAAACGAGGCGGTTCCCAGTCCGCCGGAATTGTTCAATCAGGAGAAGAGGTTATGAGTAAAACCGTCGCCGACGTCATGCAGCTCGTGAAGGACGAGGACGTCAAGTTTGTCGATTTCCGCTTCACGGATACGCGCGGCAAGGAACAGCACGTGTCGGTGCCGGTTTCGGCGTTTGACGAAGACAAGTTCGAAAGCGGCCATGCATTCGACGGTTCGTCGATCGCGGGCTGGAAGGGCATCGAGGCGTCGGACATGCTGCTCATGCCGGACCCGAACGCTGCCTTCATCGACCCGTTCTATGAAGAGTCGACCCTCGTGCTGACCTGCGACGTGGTCGAGCCGGCCGACGGCAAGGGCTACGAGCGCGATCCGCGTTCGCTCGCGAAGCGCGCGGAAGCGTACCTGAAGAGCACGGGCATCGGCGACACGGCCTACTTCGGTCCGGAACCGGAATTCTTCATTTTCGACTCGGTCCAGTGGAACACGGACATGTCGGGCTGCTTCGTGAAGATCAACTCGGAAGAAGCACCGTGGTCGGCCGGCAAGGAATTCGAAGGCGGCAACACGGGCCACCGTCCGGGCACGAAGGGCGGCTACTTCCCGGTCGCACCGGTCGACACGTTCCAGGACATGCGTTCGGAAATGTGCCTGCTGCTCGAACAGCTCGGCATCCCGGTCGAAGTGCACCACCACGAAGTGGCGGGCCAGGGGCAGAACGAAATCGGCACGAAGTTCTCGACGCTGGTCGAGCGCGCCGACTGGACGCAGTGGTCGAAGTACATCATCCACAACGTCGCGCACTCGTACGGCAAGACGGCGACGTTCATGCCGAAGCCGGTCGTCGGCGACAACGGTTCGGGCATGCACGTTCACCAGTCGATCTGGAAGGACGGCCAGAACCTGTTCGCGGGCAACGGCTACGCCGGCCTGTCGGAACTGGCGCTGTTCTACATCGGCGGCATCATCAAGCACGCTCGCGCGCTGAACGCGATCACGAACCCGACGACGAACTCGTACAAGCGTCTGGTCCCGCACTTCGAAGCGCCGGTCAAGCTCGCCTACTCGGCGCGCAACCGTTCGGCATCGATCCGCATTCCGCACGTGTCGAACCCGAAGGGCCGCCGCATCGAAACGCGCTTCCCGGATCCGATGGCGAACCCGTACCTGTTGTTCTCGGCGCTGATGATGGCCGGCCTCGACGGGATCCAGAACAAGATCCATCCGGGCGAAGCAGCGGACAAGAACCTGTACGACCTGCCGCCGGAAGAAGATGCAAAGATCCCGACCGTGTGCGCGGGCCTCGACCAGGCGCTCGAAGCACTCGACAAGGATCGCGAGTTCCTGACCCGTGGCGGCGTGTTCACGGACAGCATGCTCGACGCATACCTCGCGCTGAAGGAGCAGGAGCTGGCGAAGTTCCGCATGACGACGCACCCGATCGAGTTCGAGATGTACTACTCGCTCTAATCGGCGATGGCGCTTCGATTCAGCGCCGTCATGCCGGTTCGTTCCCGCCGCGCGGCTTGCGGCGGGAGCGGCGGAGTCTGAAAGGGGACGGCGTCCAGCCGTCCCTTTTTTGTTCCGACGATTTTCATTTTCTGGCCCGTTGAGGCGCGACAAGCACGCAGATGGTTCTGAAGAATCTGATCAAGGCGAAAACGGGGCAGCCCGAACGACTGACGGACGACGAGCGGCTCTCGCGCTCGGGTCTGCTGGCGGGGCTCGAAGCGCTGCCGACGGTCGTGATCGTGCTCGACCGCAAGACGCTGCGGATCGCGTTCGCGAACCCGTCCGCGGAGGCGATGCTCGACATCTCGCGGCGGCAGCTCGCGCAGCGGCCGTGGGGCGAGATTTTTCCGAACGCGAACGAGCTGGCCTCGACGATCACCGCGATCGGCGAGGAACGCTTTCACGCGACGCATCTCGATACCGTGCTCGACCGGCCCGGCCGCGAACCGCTGCACGTGCATGCGATCGTCGGCTTCCTCGAGAACGCGCCCGATTTCGTGCTCGTCGAGCTGTTCGAGAACGAACGGCAGTCGCGCACCGATCGGGAAGAGCGCATCCACGACCTGACCGCGGTCAACAAGCAACTGATCCGCAACCTCGCGCACGAGATCAAGAACCCGCTCGGCGGCATTCGCGGCGCAGCCCAACTGCTCGAATTCGAGCTGGGCGAGCGCGAGCGCGGCGAGTTGCGCGAATACACGCAGGTGATCATCAAGGAGTCCGACCGCCTGCAGACGCTCGTCGACCGGTTGCTGGAGCCGCACCGGCATCCGCACATCGTCGGCGACGTGAACATTCATGAAGTGTGCGAACGCGTGCGCGCGGTGATGCTCGCGGAGTTCCCGCGCGGGCTCACGATCGAGCGCGACTACGACGTGAGCGTGCCGGACCTGCGCGGCGACAAGGAGCAGTTGATCCAGGCGCTGCTCAACATCGTGCGCAACGCCGCGCAGGCGCTGCGCGAACGGATCGCGCAGGGCGACGCGAAGATCGAGCTGCGCACGCGCATCGCGCGCAAGGTGACGATCGCCAAGCGCCTGTACCGGCTGGCACTGGACTTGCACGTGATCGACAACGGGCCCGGCATTCCGGAAGAGATCCGCGACCGGATCTTCTACCCGCTCGTGTCCGGACGCGAAGACGGCAGCGGCCTCGGCCTCACGCTCGCGCAGACGTTCGTACAGCAGCACGACGGGATGATCGAGGTCGAAAGCCGGCCCGGACGTACCGAATTTCAGATCCTGCTGCCGCTCGACCATTGAGCGGCGACATTGCGATTCACCCATATCTGACCGACCTATGAAGCCGATCTGGATAGTAGACGACGACCAATCGATCCGCTGGGTGCTTGAAAAGGCACTCGCCCGGGACAGCTTCGCGACGAAGAGCTTCGCGAACGTGCGCGATGCGCTGGCCGCGCTCGACCACGAGACGCCGCAGGTGCTCGTGTCCGACATCCGGATGCCGGGCGGCTCGGGCCTCGAGTTGCTGCAGGCGATGCACGAGCGGCTGCCGGGCCTGCCCGTCATCATCATGACGGCGTTCTCCGATCTCGACAGCGCCGTCGCGGCGTTCCAGGGCGGCGCGTTCGAATACCTCGCGAAGCCGTTCGACGTCGACAAGGCGGTCGAGCTGATTCGCCGCGCGGTGGAAGAAAGCCTGCGCGGCGGCGCGCCGCAGGACGAGCGCGTGGCCGAGGCGCCCGAGATGCTCGGCCAGGCGCCCGCGATGCAGGACATGTTCCGCGCGATCGGCCGCCTGTCGCATTCGGCCGCGACCGTGCTGATCACCGGCGAATCGGGCACCGGCAAGGAGCTGGTCGCCCGGGCGCTGCACCGTCACAGCCCGCGCGCGAACGGCCCGTTCATCGCGCTGAACACGGCGGCGATTCCGAAGGATCTGCTCGAATCCGAACTGTTCGGCCATGAGCGCGGCGCGTTCACCGGCGCGCAGACGACGCGGCAGGGCCGCTTCGAGCAGGCCGAGAACGGCACGCTGTTCCTCGACGAAATCGGCGACATGCCGTTCGACCTGCAGACGCGCCTGTTGCGTGTGCTGTCGGACGGGCAGTTCTATCGCGTCGGCGGGCACAACCCGCTGCGCGCGAACGTGCGCGTGATCGCCGCGACACACCAGAATCTCGAGTCGCGCGTGCGGCAGGGGTTGTTCCGCGAGGACCTTTACCACCGGCTCAACGTGATCCGGCTGCGCTTGCCGCCGCTGCGCGAACGCAGCGAGGACATCGCGCTGCTCACGCGCCACTTCCTGCAGAAGAGCGCGCGCGATCTCGGCGTCGAGCCGAAGCGCGTGTCCGACGACGCGCTCGCGTACCTGACGTCGCTGCCGTTTCCCGGCAACGTGCGGCAGCTCGAGAACCTCGCGAACTGGCTGACCGTGATGGCGCCCGCGCAGACGGTCGAGATCAAGGATCTGCCGCCCGACCTCGTGCCGGCCGGCGCGCCCGTGGCGCCCGTCGTCGCGACGGGCGACGGTGCGGACGCGCACGGCAGCGGCGGCCATGTTGCAGCGGTGCCTGCCGCGATCGGCGCGACGCCGCTGGCCGCCGCGCCCGCCGCGAGCGCGCCGAACGGCAGCGTGCCGGCCGGCTACCCGTTGTGGGAGCACGGGCTGCGCACCGAAGTCGCGCGGCTGTTGCGCGAGAACTCGGCCGACGTGATGGACGAACTCGCGCGCCGCTTCGAGGCGGCCGTGATTCGCGAGGCGCTCGACTTCACGCGCGGCCGCAAGGTCGAGGCCGCGGAGCGGCTCGGCATCGGCCGCAACACGATCACGCGCAAGATCCAGGAGCTCCATCTGGAGCCCTGAGCACGATTCGCGGCAGGCGCGGGCCCGCGCCTGCCGCGATCGGACATAATCGCGGTTTGCATGCAGCTTGCCATTCCGCCGATCCTCCATGTCCGAATCCTTCCGCTGGCCCGCCGGGGCCGACCCGTTCCGTTTCCTCGAAGCGCTCGACAGCAAGCGCGCCCGCACGTGGGTCGACGAGCAGAATGCGCGTACGCGCGCCGCGCTGCGCGACGACGATGCCTATCGCGCGCTGACCGCGCGTCTCGCGAAAGCGTATCTGCCGCGTGAACGCCCGGTGATTCCGACCCGCTGGCGCGACTGGGCGTACGACCTGTGGCAGGACGATCTTCATCCGAAGGGACTGTGGCGCCGCACGCGCTGGGCCGACTGGCGTGCCGGCCAACCTGCGTGGGAGACGCTGCTCGACGTCGACGCGCTCGGCGCCGAAGAGGGCGAGTCGTGGGTGTTCGAGCAGGAGGCGATCCTGTATCCGGACGGCGATCGCGTGCTGCTGTCGCTGTCGCCGGGCGGCGCCGATGCGGTCGTCGTGCGCGAATTCGATCTCGTCGAGCGCCGGTTCGTGGACGGCGGCTTCACGATCGACGCGCCGGGCCATCATACGGTCGGCTGGATCGACCGCGACACCGTGTACGTGAGCTGGGATCGCGGCGAAGCGCATGCGACTGCAGCCGGTTATCCGTATGAAGCGCGGCGCTGGGTGCGCGGCACGGCGCTCGCCGACGCGCCCGTCGTGTTCAGCGGCGAGCCGGACGACATCAGCGCGGGTGCATGGTACGACCCGATCGACCGCCGCCACGTTGCGTGGCGCAGCGTCGATTTCTTCGACGCGCACGCGTACCGGCTGACCGATGCGGGCGAATGGGCGCGCTACGACGTGCCGACGCATGTCGAGGTCGGGTTCTGGGAAGGCTGGCTCGTGCTGGAGCCTCGCCTCGACTGGGATTGCAACGGTGTGCGCCACGCGGGCGGCTCGCTGCTGGCGATTCGCGAGCAGGCGTTCCTCGCCGGCGCGCGCGAATTCACGACGCTGTTCGCACCGCGGCCGACCACGTCCGCCTGTACGTGGACGCACACGCGCACGACGCTGATCGCGAGCTGGCTCGACGACGTGCACAACCGTACGATGCTGTGGCAGCCGCGGCAGGCCGACGACGGGTCGTGGACGTGGGATGCGCGGCCGTTCGACTGGCCGGGCGATGCGCAGATCGACGTCGAGCCCGTCGAGTCGACGCTGAACGACGAGGTGTACGTCGACGTCGACACCTACCTCGATCCGCCCGAATGCTGGCTGGCCGATCTGGCCGATCGCGCGGACGATGCGCCGTCGCGCCGCGTGCTGCTCGACCGGCCGCCGGTGCAGTTCGACGCGGCCGGGCTGGTCGTCCGCCGCGCGAGCGCGCGTTCGCGGGACGGCACGGTGGTGCCGTACACGCTGATCGGGCCGCGCGATGCGCTCGACGCACCGCCGGGCGGGGCGCGCGTCGCCCGGCCATGCCTGCTGTCGGGCTATGGCGGTTTTGCGATCCCGAACCTGCCGGGCTACAGCGATGCGTTCGGCATCGGATGGCTCGAACGCGGCGGCGTGATGGCGTTCGCGCACATCCGCGGCGGCGGCGAATTCGGGCCGCGCTGGCACACCGACGCGCAGCGTGAACATCGTCAGCGTTCGTTCGACGATTTCATCGCGGTCGCCGAGGATCTGGCCGCGACCGGCGTGACGAGTGCCGCCCAGCTCGGGATCGAGGGCGGCAGCAACGGCGGGCTGCTGGTCGCCGCGTGCATGATGCAGCGGCCGGAGCTGTTCGGCGCGGTGCTGTGCCGCGTGCCGCTGCTGGACATGCAGCGCTATCCGAAGCTGCACGCGGGCGCCGCATGGCTCGACGAATACGGCGACCCGGACGATCCGCGCGAAGGCGCGGCGCTGGCCGCGTATTCGCCGTATCACCGGGTGCGCGAAGGGGTCGTGTATCCGCCGTTGTTGCTGACGACGTCGACCCGCGACGACCGCGTGCATCCCGCGCATGCGCGCAAGATGGCGGCGCGCATGCAGGCGCTCGGTCACGAACGGGTGTGGTACTGGGAGAACACCGACGGCGGCCACGGCAGCGCGGACGATCTCGAACGCGCGGAAGCCGATGCGGCCGAATTCGGCTTCCTGTGGGCCCATCTCGGGCCGGCGCCCGCGCGGCGCTGATCGCGCGCGGGCCGGAAGATCAGCCGACGATCGCGACGACGGGCGTGTGGTCGGACGGCTGTTCCCACGTGCGCGGCGTGCGATCGACTTCGCACGACGCGCAGGTCGCCGCGAGTTCCGGCGACAGCAGGATGTGGTCGATGCGCAGTCCCGCGTTGCGGCGGAATGCCATCATCCGGTAGTCCCACCACGTGAAGGTTTTCTCGGGCTGCTCGAAGCGGCGGAACGCATCGACGAAGCCGAGTTCGATCAGCTGCGCGAAGTGCGCGCGCTCCTGCGGCGACACGAGGTTCTGGCCTTCCCATTTCGCCGGATCGTGCACGTCGCGGTCTTCCGGCGCGATGTTGTAGTCGCCGAGCAGCGCGAGCTTCGGGTAGCGTTGCAACTCGGTGCGCAGCCACGCCTGCAGCGCGTCGAGCCACTGCATCTTGTAGACGAACTTGTCGGAGTCGAGCGCCTGGCCGTTCGGGAAGTAGGCGGACACGATGCGCACGCCGTCGACCGTCGCGGCGATCACGCGCTGCTGCGGATCGTCGAAGCCGGGGATGTTGCGCACGACGTCCGATTCGTCGACGACGAGCGTGTCGCGCACGAGGATCGCGACACCGTTGTAGGTCTTCTGGCCCGTGAACCAGCTGCGGTAGCCGGCCGCCTCGAGATCGGCGCGCGGGAATTTCTCGTCCGGCAGCTTCAGCTCCTGCAGGCACAGTACGTCGGTGCCGCTTTGCGCGAGCCAGTCGAGCACGTGCTGTTTGCGGACGTTGAGCGAATTGACGTTCCAGGTTGCGATTTTCATGAACGGGAGGGTGCGTGCGGCGTGAATGCGAAGGCCGCCATCTTACCGCGAGCATGGGGTGCGAACGCACAAGGTCATGCAGGCTCGCGCATGTGTCACGCATCGCCGCTCGGGCAGCAGAACCGGAAATTGTGACAAAAGTATTGACGTGAGTACTTCCTCACCCTATAATTTATTTCTCTGACGCGGGGTGGAGCAGTCTGGCAGCTCGTCGGGCTCATAACCCGAAGGTCACAGGTTCAAATCCTGTCCCCGCAACCAAGCACACCAGACGATGTGCGGCGCAATTGACCGATGCGCACTTCGTCCACGAAAAACCCGGCTCCGTGCCGGGTTTTTTGTTTTCCGCGTCCGCCTGTTATTTCGGCGCGCCCGGGCTCCCGGGCAGGAAGCCGTTCTCGAGCTGATAGGTCGTCGTGTTGACCAGCGTGGCCCGCGCGTTCGGCGTGCCCGACAGCACCGCGCACTTGTCCTTCCCCGTATTCAGCCGGATCGACCGCTCGGTCGTCGGGTAGTCCACATCCTTCAGGTAGAAATGCGGCAGTGACGTCATGTAGCGCGCGTACGGCACGCATGGCCGCTGCATCGGGTCCTTCGACGCAGCATTGAACGGAAAGTATTCGTCGAACAGATAAGCCGAACTCGACAGGCCGCCCCAGTCCGCCGGCACCGCGATGCTGCCGGTCGGCGTCGTGGCGCCGGTGGCGACGTCCGTGATGAAGCCGTCGACGGTCGAGCGCCCGTCGCTGCGATTGGCCTGCGTCACGGTGACCTGCAGCCGATACGCACGGCCGGTTTTCCACGGGTAGGCGATCGAGCACGACGTGCCGGAACCGCCGTCGGCGCCGCCGCGGCAATTCGCCGACAGCGGCGCCGTGCCGGTGCCGAACGCGCTGAAGATCACTACGTTGGTGCCGCGGGTGCGCGGCTGGATGCCGGTGTACATCGCGTGCCCGCCATGTTGCGACGACAACTGGTTGGCCCAGTAGTAGCTGGCGTTGACCTCGGTCGGCACGACTTCAGGCGTGATGTCCCACGTCATGCGATCGAAGCCGTCGCTGGGCGTCGTGGCGGCCGATGCGGCGATATTCGGGTCGGCATGCGCGTTGAGCGTGGCCGACACGGCGAGCAGCGCGCCGAATACGGTGCTGAGTCTTTTCATGTTCCTGTTTCCCGTTGGTGGAAAAGAGACCGCGACGAGCAGCGTCGATTGCGGTGGCGCTGCTCGCGTACCAATTTGCAGTCACTTTATTACCAAGGGATAAGCCGTCGTGTCGACGCGTCCGTGTGAACCGGGGCGCGTGATGCGCGGGCCGTTCGTACCGGCCCGTGTGACGGGCGAGAGCAGGGCGTCGGGCGAGCCGCGACGCGTACGTCGGGAGAGTGAATCCCGGCGCACGAAACAATGCGGCGATGCCATTCGGCGACGCGCGTCGGTACGCGACGGCGTGTGTCGTTCAGCGCGCCGCCCACTCGACGGCCGCTTTCGCATGCAGCGCGGTCGTATCGAATACCGGCAGCGGCGAGTCGTCCGCACCGATCAGCAGCGTGATTTCCGTGCAGCCGAGGATCACCGCCTGTGCGCCGCGCGTGGCCAGTGCGTCGATGATCGACACGTACGTCGCGCGCGATTGCGCCGAGATGACGCCGTGGCACAGCTCGTCGTAGATGATCCGGTGCACGTCGTCGCGCCCGGGTTCGTCCGGCACCAGCACGTCGAGCCCGAACTTCTCGCGCAGCCGCGCCGCGTAGAACGGCAACTCCATCGTGTAGCGCGTGCCGAGCAGCGCGACGCGCTCGATGCCCGCGGCGCGCAGCGCGCTGCCGGTCGGATCGGCGATGTGCAGGAACGGCAGCGTCACCGCGGTCTCGATCGCGTCGTGCACCCGATGCATCGTATTGGTCGTCAGGACGACGAGGTCGGCGCCCGCTGCTTCGAGTTGCCGCGCGGCGTCGGCCATCCGCTCGCCGAGCGCGGCCCAGTCGTGCGTGCGTTGCAGCGCTTCGATGTCGGCGAAGTCGACCGTGACCAGCACGCTCTTCGCGTTGTGATGCCCGCCGTGCAATGCCTTCGAGTGCCGGTTGATCATCCGGTAGTACTCGGCCGACGATTCCCAGCTCATGCCGCCGATCAGTCCGATCGTCTTCATCCGTCACCTTTGCGTTTCGTGTCTCGCGGCAGACGAGTATAGGTGTCGCTGCCCGTGCCCGGCCGGTACGATCCGCGCGAACCGGGCCGGTACGGCGCAGCCGGTTGCGCGTGGCCGGCTACGGGCGGCCGGCTTCGGCCGCACGCGGCAGTTGAAACCGGCACTGTGTTTTTGTACAGTATCGGCACCGTGAGCCCGACCACCATTCCGCCTGCCGATCCGCACGCGCCGCCGCCCGGCGACGCGCCGCCGCGCATGCGCAAGATCATTCATTGCGACTGCGACTGCTTCTACGCGTCGGTCGAGATGCGCGACGACCCGTCGCTGCGCAACCGGCCGCTCGCGGTCGGTGGCCGTCCCGACCAGCGCGGCGTGATTGCGACCTGCAACTACGAGGCGCGGCGCTACGGCGTGCATTCGGCGATGTCGTCGGCGCTGGCGATGCGCAAGTGTCCGGACCTGCTGATCCTGCCGTCCGCGATGGACAAGTATCGCGCGGCGTCGCGGCAGATCATGGCGATCTATCGCGACTACACGCCGGACGTCGAGCCGCTGTCGCTCGACGAAGCCTATCTCGACGTCAGCGGGTCCGAACGTTGCCAGGGCAGTGCGACGCTGATTGCGCGCGAGATCCGCGAGCGGGTGCGCGAGACGGTCGGCGTAACCGTGTCGGCGGGCGTTGCGCCGAACAAGTTCATCGCGAAGATCGCGTCCGACTGGAACAAGCCCGACGGGCTGTTCGTCGTGCGGCCGCACGAGATCGATGCGTTCGTCGCGGCGCTGCCGGTGCGCAAGCTGCACGGCGTCGGCAAGGTGACGGCCACGCGGCTCGACCGGCTCGGCATCCAGACCTGCGCGCAGTTGCGCGACTGGCCGCTGATCGACCTGCACCGCGAGTTCGGCGCGTTCGGGCGGCGGTTGTACCAGCTGTCGCGCGGGATCGACGAGCGGCCGGTGCAGGCCGACCAGGAGCGCAAGTCGGTCAGCGTCGAGACGACCTACGTGACCGACCTGACGACGCTCGAGCGATGCGCGGACGAAATCCGCCGCCTCGTCGTGCAACTCGACGCGCGGATCGAGCGCGCGGGCGCCGTGCGGTCGATCCGCAAGCTGTACGTGAAGATCCGCTTCGCCGATTTCCAGCGCACGACGGTCGAGTGCGTGGCCGATGCGACCAACGCCGAGACGGCCGTCACGCTGCTCGCGAAGGGGTTGCTGCGGCGCGCGCAGCCGGTTCGGCTGCTGGGCGTCGGCGTGCGCATCGACGAGGACACGGCCGAGCGCCACGGGCAATTCCTGCTGTTCGACGACGAAGTGGGCGACGGCACGCCCGCGCCATGAAAAAGGCACCGCCGAAGCGGTGCCTGTCGATGCGGCCGGACGAGCCGGGCTACGCGCGCTCAGTGCGCGGACGCGGCCATCCCGTTGTGGCGCAGCAGCGCGTCGATCTGCGGCTCGCGGCCGCGGAACGCCTTGAACGATTCCATCGCCGGACGGCTGCCGCCGACCTCGAGGATTTCGCGGCGATAGCGCGTGCCGGTTGCCGCGTCGAGCACGCTGCCGCTGGCGGCGGCCGCTTCCTCGAACGCCGCGTACGCATCGGCCGACAGCACTTCGGCCCACTTGTAGCTGTAGTACCCGGCCGCATAGCCGCCCGCGAAGATGTGGCTGAACGTGTTCGGCCAGCGCGAGAACGGCGCCTGCGGGATCACGTGATAGCGCTCGTTGATCTCGCGTGCGAACGCGGTCACGCCGGTGGTGCCGGCCGGGTCGAAGTCGACGTGCAGCAGCATGTCGAACATCGAGAACACGATCTGGCGCAGCGTGCCGAGCCCGCTCTGGAAGTTCTTCGCGGCGATCATCTTGTCGAACAGCTCGCGCGGCAGCGACGCACCCGTGTCGACGTGCGACGACATCGACGACAGCACGTCCCATTCCCAGCAGAAGTTTTCCATGAACTGCGACGGCAGTTCGACCGCATCCCATTCGACGCCGTTGATGCCCGACACGCCGAGCTCGTCGACGCGCGTGAGCATGTGGTGCAGCCCGTGGCCGAATTCATGGAACAGCGTGATGACTTCATCGTGCGTGAAGCATGCGGGTTTGCCGCCGACCGGCGCGGAGAAGTTGCAGGTCAGGTACGCAACGGGCGTCTGCACGTCGCCGCCGCGCTTCGCGCGCGACCGCGCGTCGTCCATCCACGCGCCGCCGCGCTTGCCTTCGCGTGCGTACAGGTCGAGGTAGAACTGCGCGACGAGCGAGCCGTCGCGGTTCTCGACGCGGAAGAAGCGCACGTCCTTGTGCCACACCGGCGCGTCGTCCGGCTTGATCCGCACGCCGAACAGCGTTTCGGTGACGGTGAACAGGCCCTTCAGCGCGGCCGGTTCCGGGAAGTACTGCTTGACCTCGTTTTCCGAGAACGCATAGCGCTGCTGGCGGAGTTTTTCGGCCGCGTACGCGACGTCCCACGGGGCGAGCTCGGTGAGGCCGAGCTCCTTCGCGGCGAACGTGCGCAGTTCGTCCCAGTCCTTGTCCGCGTGCGGGCGGGCGCGCGTCGCGAGATCCTCGAGGAATGCGATCACCTGCTGCGGCGATTCGGCCATCTTCGACGCGAGCGACACTTCGGCGAAATTGCGGTAGCCGAGCATCTGCGCTTCTTCACGGCGCAGCTTCAGCTCGTCGGCGACGATCGCCGTGTTGTCCCATTCGGCCTTGCCGTCGCCGTATTGCGGCCCGAGCTCCGACGCGCGCGTCGCATAGGCGCGGTAGAGCGTCTCGCGCAGCGCGCGGTTGTCCGCGTACTGCAGCACCGGGAAGTACGACGGGAAATGCAGCGTGAATTTCCAGCCTTCCTTGCCGTCCTTTTGCGCGGCTTCGCGGGCGGCCTCGATCGCGTCGCCGGGCAGGCCGGCCAGCTCGGCTTCGTCGTGGGCGAAGTACGCGTACGCGTTGGTCGCGTCGAGCACGTGATCGGAGAACGCCTTCGACAGCGCGGCCTGCTGTTCCTGCAGTTCCGCGAAGCGCGGCTTCTGGTCCTCCGGCAGCTCGGCGCCCGACAGGCGGAAGTCGCGCAGCGCATTGTCGAGGATCTTCTTGCGCTCGGCCGACAGCGTCGCGTATTCGGCGCTCGCGGCGATCGCCTTGTACTTTTCGTACAGCGCGAGATTCTGGCCGACGCTCGACCAGAATTCGGTCACGCGCGGCAGGTTTTCACCGTACGCAGCCCGCAGTTCGGGCGTGTCGGCGACCGCGTTCAGGTGGCCGACGATGCCCCATGCGCGGCCGAGCGGCTCCGTGGCCCGCTCGACCGTCTCGACGACGGCGGCCCAGGTCGACGGCGTGTCGCTCGCGCTCGCGGCTTCGACCGCGCGGCTGGCGGCATCGAGCAGCGTATCGAGCGCGGGCGTCACGTGTTCCGGGCGGATCTCGCCGAAACGGGGCAGGCCGGAGAAGTCGAGGAGCGGATTGGTGTTGGCGCTGGCGGACATAAGACTCCCTGTCTGTTGCCGGATGAACCGGGATGAAAAGGGTAACGGCGGCGGCGCGCGAACGCGCCCGATACCGACATTATTGGGGCGCATCGTGCGCTTTCCAATCGTTAGTTTCTAATGACGCGATTGACGCAGGGTCGGATGCGCAGCGGGGCGTGCCGGCTGGCGCGATGCAGCCGGGCGATTGCGGCTGGCGAGACACCGGCGCACGGAAGCGTGCGCCGGCTGGGCGGGTGGCGCGTCAGGCCGCGGCGGCCGCAGCGCGTTCGGCGGATTCGATCGTGTTGATCAGCAGCATCGTGATGGTCATCGGACCGACGCCGCCCGGCACCGGCGTGATGTAGCCGGCGACTTCCTTCACGCCCGCGAAATCGACGTCGCCGCACAGCTTGCCTGCGTCGTCACGGTTCATGCCGACGTCGATCACCGTCGCGCCCGGCTTCACCATGTCGGCGGTCAGGATGTTGCGCTTGCCGACCGCGGCGACCACGATGTCGGCCTCGCGCGTATGCGCGGCGAGGTCGCGCGTCTTGCTGTGGCAAATCGTCACGGTCGCGCCGGCGTCGAGCAGCATCATCGCCATCGGCTTGCCGACGATGTTCGAGCGGCCGATCACGACCGCGTTCGCGCCCTGCAGCGCAATGCCGTGCGCTTCGAACATCTTCATCACGCCGTATGGCGTGCACGGGCGGAACAGCGGCTTGCCGGTCATCAGCGCGCCGGCGTTCGCGACGTGAAAGCCGTCGACGTCCTTTTCCGGCGCGATCGCCTCGATCACCTTGTGGCTGTCGATGTGCGCGGGCAGCGGCAACTGGACGAGGATGCCGTGGATCTTCGGGTCGCGGTTCAGTTCGTCGATGCGCGCGAGCAGGTCGGCTTCGGACAGCGTGGCCGGGTACGCATCCTTCAGCGAGAAGAAGCCGTTGTCCTCGCAGGCCTTGATCTTGTTGCGCACGTAGACTTCGCTCGCCGGATTTTCGCCGACGAGGATCACCGCGAGACCGGGCTGGTGGCCGCGGGCGGTCAGTGCGGCGGCACGCTCGGCGGCCTGACCGCGCAGGGTCTTCGAGAGGGCGTTGCCGTCGATGAGGAGGGCTGTCATGGTGGTGGGTCCTGCCGGGAAGTTGGAATGCGGGCGTACGACGCGCGAAGCGCCGTAGCAAAACACGTAATTATACCGTTCGCCTGCTGCCGTCCGACAGCGAATCAACGGGAAGCGTCATGGCCGCGGCGCGTGCGCGCCGGGAGGAACGGCCGCCGCCGCACGAGTGGGCCGCATCGCGCGGGGCGGCAAATACCGGTGGCGGGCCGGGCGGGCCGTGCCGCCGCGGCCGGAGAACCCGCTCAGGCCTGCTTCTTCGACAGCGCGAGGCGCAGCAGGTCGGCCACCGTGTTGACGTTGAGCTTTTCCATGATGTTCGCGCGGTGCGCCTCGACCGTCTTGATGCTGATGCCGAGGTCATCGGCGATCTGCTTGTTCAGGCGGCCGGCGATGATCCGCTCGAGCACCTGCTGCTCGCGCGCGGTCAGCTTCGACAGGCGTTCGCTCGCGGCACGCTGTTCCTGGACGCTCTTGCTTTCGCTTCGGGCCTTGTCGAGCATCCGCTCGACGAGCTTGCGCAGCTCGGCTTCGTCGAACGGTTTCTCGATAAAGTCCATCGCACCCTTTTTCATCGTCGACACGGCCATCGGCACGTCGCCGTGACCCGTGACGAAGATGATCGGCAGCGCGGCATTGTCGGCGATCAGGCGTTCCTGCAATTCGAGGCCACTCATGCCCGACATTCGCACGTCGAGGATCAGGCACGCGATCTGGCCGGCCTGCTGCGCCGGCTGGTAGGCATCGAGGAACTGCTCGGCGCTCGAGAAGCATTGCACGCGATAGCCGTTCGCCTCCAGCAGCCAGCGCAGCGAGTCCCGTACGGCCTCGTCGTCGTCGACGACAAAGACGGTTTCCTGAGTGGTGGTGACAGGGCTATTCATAGTTCTCCCGTAACGGTATGTGATGCCGATGCCTCGCGCCCCCCTTGGCCGAGATCAGCGGGTTCCCCAATGGGCAGGCTGCAGTGGAACGTCGCGCCGGAAATGCGGCCATCCGGCTCGACGTTGTTGACCACCCACAGACGCCCCCGATGCGATTCGATGATCGAACGGCAGATGTTCAGCCCCATGCCCATGCCATCGGACTTGGTGCTGTAAAACGGTTCGAACAGGCGCTCGGCGGTCGCTTCATCGACGCCCGGGCCCTGGTCGATCACACGGATGTCGACGAAGCCCGCATCGATGTCGGCGACGACGCGGATCACGCCGTCTGCCGACGCCGGTTTCACGTCGGCCATCGCCTCGGCTGCGTTCTTCATCAGGTTCATCAGCACCTGTTCGATCAGCACGGGGTCGACATAAATAATAGGCATTCTTGCGAGGATTTCCGTGACGATCCGGATCCTGCGCTTTCTGGCCTCGATTTCGGCCAGCCCGACCGCATCGGCGACGATGTCCGCGACCCGCGCCGGCTGGCGCTTCGGCTCGCTGCGCTTCACGAATTCGCGGATCCGTTTGACGATCATCCCCGCGCGCAGCGCCTGCTGCGCGGTCTTTTCCAGCGCGGGCTGCAGCGTCTCGGGCGTGCCGCGGCCGCTCTTCACGAGCGCGAGCGTACCCGAGCAGTAGTTGTTGATCGCGGCGAGCGGCTGATTCAATTCGTGAGCAATCGACGACGCCATTTCACCCATCGTCATCAATCGGCTCGTGAACTGCAGCTTTTCTTCCTGCTGGTGCGCGAGCTCCTGCGCTTTCTTGCGGGTCGTGATGTCGGTCGCGATCTGCATCTGCGCGAGGTGGCCGTCCACCCACTGGATGTACTGGCGGCGCACCTCGAACCACTTCTGGATGCTCTCGACGTACACCTCCTGCGCATCGGCGGTGCTGCTCGTCAGCGCGGCGGCCGGCAGCCCCGCGAACGCGTCGACCATGTCGATCGAGTCGGACGACGCCTGCGCGCGGTCGAAGCCGCCGCCCGACAGCTCCAGGTGGCCGTCCGGACGAATGCCGAACAGGTGGCGGTAGTAGCGGTTCGCGAACAGCAGCTCGGCTTCGTCGGCGGCGAGCACCGACACCGCGGCGTCGAGGCTTTCGAGCACCGTCGTGAAGCGTTCGTGCGCGGCGGCGAGTTCCTCGCGTGCGCGCTTCGGCTCGGTGATGTCGGTCATCGACGACATCCAGCCGGTCTGGCGGCCCGAGCTGTCGATCAGCGGTGACACGTACAGGCGCGCATGGAACAGCGTGCCGTTCTTGCGCCGCACGCGCAGCTCGAAGCCCGAGCTCGGCGCCTTGCCGCGCAGCGTCATGTCGAGCTGGCGCTGCATTTCCGGGTACGCGTCGCGCGGCCAGTACGGGAACGGTGCGACCTTGCCGACGAGATCGGTTTCGTCCCAGCCCGTCATCCGGCAGAAGGCAGGGTTCACGTGCGTGATGCGGCCGTGCATGTCGAGCACGCGCATGCCGATCAGCACCGAGTTTTCCATCGCGCGGCGGAAGAACGCTTCCGCGTACAGCGCCTGCTGTGCCTCGAAGCGCTGGCGCGTGTGCTTCCACAGGCTCCAGAGACTCCACAGCACGAAGCACGACAGGCCGGCGACGAGCCACACGAGTGTGTTGTTGGTCAGGTTGGTGAGCTGCGGGAACGCATACACGCGCACCGTCAGCCCCTGGCCGGGCGGGTCGAGCGGCAGATCGTAGTGGGAGTCGCGCGGCAGGCGCGGGCGTGTCGACGTGGACGACAGTTCGCGGTTGTTCGAATCGGTGATCGAGATCTTGTACTTCGACGACAGTTCCTGCGGGATGTCGTGCTTCAGGATGCCCTCGACCGAGAACACCGCGGCGATCGAGCCGAGATAGTCGCGGTCGCCGCGCATCACGGGCGTCTGCAACGTGATGAAGCCGTTACCGAAGTCGTCGTAGATCAGCGGCGAATAGGCCTGGCGGCGCGTGCTGCGCGCTTCGTCGTATGCGCCGCGCACGGCGTCCTGCATCTGTGCGTCGCCGGGCTTCGCGAGGCGCTGGCCGAGCAGCGGCGGATGCACGGTGGGCCAGCGTTGCACGCCGGGCGCCGTATACCAGTTCAGGTAAAGGATTTCCGGATGCGTCTGCATCACGTCCGCGACGGCCATCTGGAATGCATTCTGGTCGAGACGGCCGGACGCGAGATCGCGCGACAGCGCCTGCAACTGTTCCTGCGCGCCCGTCATCGACAGGCGGATCTGCTGCTGGGCCCACGCGACGTTGCGAAACAGTGTGTCTTCCTGCTGCTGCTGTTCGCGCCGGTTCAGGCTCCACAGGATGAGGCTCATCACCACGAGGAACACCAGGATCGACAGCAGCGGCGTCAGCAAATAGGAATTGGACCACCACGGTCCGTGGTGCCAACGGGACGGCTGCGACTCCGCCGGCGGGCCCGGCGGTCGCGCCGAGCGTGCGAAAAGCCGATCGGTCAACATGGCAGGATTGTAGCGCAGCGCAATACATGGAAAACCTATACCGGATATGTTGAACGGAAACGGTTTTGTTCCGACGAGACGTGCCGGAGAGCCCCGAAATATGGGTGCAGCGCAGCAATATTCCGCATTGCGAGAAAAGATCTCACAATTCGAAAATTTTGTTGCGCGGGCCCGTCCACGCTCATTACAATCCGCTGGAGCTTGCCCGCAGCCGGCCGCGTCGCGTCGTCTGCACGAGAGCGATCCTCACATTCCAGGACCCAGGAGACGAGAATGTCCGCTGTACCGAACGAAGTGATGAAATATGTCGCCGCCGAACGTGACGACGACCCGCAAGAAACCGTCGAGTGGCTGGAGTCGCTCGATGGCGTGATCTCCTCCGTGGGCACTGGCCGTGCGCATTACCTGATCGAAAAGCAGATCGAATTCGCCCGCATGCACGGCGAACACCTGCCGTTCTCCGCCAATACCCCGTACATCAACACGATTCCGGTCGAAGCCCAGGCGAAGATTCCGGGCGACCAGGACATCGAGCACCGCATCCGTTCGTACACGCGCTGGAACGCGCTGGCGATGGTGCTGCGCGCAGGCAAGGACACGAACGTCGGCGGCCACATCGCGTCGTTCGCGTCGGCCGCGACGCTCTACGACGTCGGCTACAACCACTTCTGGCACGCAGCGTCCGACCAGCACGGCGGCGATCTCGTGTTCGTGCAGGGCCACTCGTCGCCGGGCGTGTACTCGCGCGCGTTCCTGCTCGGCCGTCTGTCGGAAGAGCAGCTCGACAACTTCCGCCAGGAAGTCGACGGCAAGGGCATCTCGTCGTACCCGCACCCGTGGCTGATGCCGGATTTCTGGCAGTTCCCGACCGTGTCGATGGGTCTCGGCCCGATCATGGCGATCTACCAGGCGCGCTTCATGAAGTACCTGGAGTCGCGCGGCATCGCGAAGACGGAAGGCCGCAAGGTATGGGCGTTCCTCGGCGACGGCGAGACGGACGAGCCGGAATCGCTCGGCGCGATCGGCATGGCGAGCCGCGAGAAGCTCGACAACCTCGTGTTCGTGATCAACTGCAACCTGCAGCGTCTCGACGGCCCGGTGCGCGGCAACGGCAAGATCATCCAGGAACTCGAATCGGAATTCCGCGGCGCCGGCTGGAACGTGATCAAGGTCATCTGGGGCAGCCGCTGGGATGCGCTGTTCGCGCGCGACAAGTCGGGCGCGCTGATGCGCCGCATGATGGAGTGCGTCGACGGCGAATACCAGACGTACAAGTCGGAGTCGGGCGCGTACGTGCGCGAGCACTTCTTCAACACGCCTGAACTGAAGGCGCTGGTCGCCGACTGGTCGGACGACGACATCTGGGCGCTGAACCGCGGCGGTCACGATCCGCACAAGATCTACGCGGCGTTCCACGAAGCCACGAACACGAAGGGCGCGCCGACCGTCATCCTCGCGAAGACCATCAAGGGCTACGGGATGGGCGAGTCGGGCCAGGCGATGAACATCACGCACCAGCAGAAGAAGCTGCCGGTCGAGCAACTGAAGAAGTTCCGTGACCAGTTCCGCCTGCCGATCACCGACGAGCAGATCGCCGACGTGCCGTACCTCAAGTTCGAGGAAGGTTCGAAGGAACTCGAATACATGCGCCAGAAGCGCATGGACCTCGGCGGCTACCTGCCGCACCGCCGCGAGAAGGCGACGTCGCTGCCGGTGCCGGCGCTCGACGCGTTCGAGCCGCTCTTGAAGGGCACGGGCGAAGGCCGCGAGATCTCGACGACGATGGCGTTCGTGCGGATCCTGAACATCCTGCTGAAGGACAAGGCGCTCGGCAAGCGCGTCGTGCCGATCGTCCCGGACGAATCGCGTACGTTCGGCATGGAAGGCCTGTTCCGCCAGATCGGTATCTGGAACCAGGAAGGCCAGAAGTACGTGCCGGAAGATTCCGACCAGCTGATGTTCTACAAGGAATCGCAGACCGGCCAGATCCTGCAGGAAGGCATCAACGAAGCGGGCGGCATGTGCGACTGGATCGCGGCGGCGACGTCGTATTCGACGCACGGCGAGATCATGGTGCCGTTCTACATCTTCTACTCGATGTTCGGCTTCCAGCGGATCGGCGACCTCGCGTGGGCCGCGGGCGACATGCGTTCGCGCGGCTTCCTGCTGGGCGGCACGGCGGGCCGGACGACGCTGAACGGCGAAGGCCTGCAGCACGAAGACGGTCACTCGCTCCTGTGGGCGGCCTCGGTGCCGAACTGCGTGAGCTACGACCCGACGTTCGGCTACGAACTCGCGGTGATCATCCAGGACGGCCTGCGCCGCATGGTGCAGGAGCAGGAAGACGTGTACTACTACATCACGGTGATGAACGAAAACTACGAGCACCCGGCGATTCCGCAGGGCGAGCACGTGGCGGCCGACATCATCAAGGGCATGTACGCGTTCAAGAAGGCCGACGCCGACAAGAAGGCGCCGCGCGTCCAGCTGCTCGGCGCGGGCACGATCTTCAACGAAGTGATCGCCGCCGCCGACCTGCTGAAGAACGACTGGGGCGTCGCCGCTGACCTGTGGAGCGTGCCGAGCTTCACGGAACTCGCGCGCGAAGGCCATGAGGTCGAGCGCTGGAACCTGCTCCATCCGACCGAGGAGCGTCGCCTGTCGCACGTGCAGAAGTGCCTGAAGGACACGCAGGGCCCGGTCATCGCATCGACCGACTACGTCCGTGCGCTGGTCGACCAGATCCGTGGCCAGATCGATCGCCGCTTCGTCGTGCTGGGCACCGACGGCTTTGGCCGTTCGGATACCCGCGAGAAGCTGCGTCACTTCTTCGAGGTCGACCGTCACTGGGTCACCGTCGCCGCGCTCAACGCGCTGGCCGACGAAGGCACGATCGAGCGCAAGGTGGTCGCGGACGCGATCGCCAAGTACAACCTCGATCCGTCCAAGCCCAACCCGATGACCGTTTAACGCACACGCCGTGTGATGCCGCGCGCCGCTCCCGCGAGGAGCGCGCGCGGCCATGGAGACAGAAACAGATGAGTCAAGCGATCGAAGTGAAGGTGCCGGATATCGGCGATTACAAGGACGTGCCGGTCATCGAGATCGGCGTGAAGGTGGGCGATACGGTCGAGCCCGAGCAGTCGCTCGTCACGCTCGAGTCGGACAAGGCGACGATGGACGTGCCGAGCCCGGTCGGCGGCGTCGTGAAGGAAATCAAGGTCAAGGTCGGCGATTCCGTGTCGGAAGGCTCGCTGATCGTCCTGCTCGAAGGCGGCGCAGGCGCCCAGGCGAACGGCGCGGCCGCGCCGGCAGCAGCGCCGGCTCCCGCAGCGGCGCCGGCCGCTGCTGCGCCCGCTGCCGCCCCGGCAGCATCCGACGGCACGCTCGAAGTGAAGGTGCCCGACATCGGCGACTACAAGGACGTTCCGGTGATCGAGATCGGCGTAAAGGTCGGCGACACGGTCGAGAAGGAACAGTCGCTCGTCACGCTCGAATCGGACAAGGCGACGATGGACGTGCCGAGCCCGGCCGCCGGCGTCGTGAAGGACATCAAGGTCAAGGTGGGCGATTCGGTGTCGGAAGGCACGCTGATCGTGCTGCTCGAAGCCGCCGGCGCACCGGCTGCCGCACCGCAGGCCAGCGCACCGGCTCCGGCCGCTGCCGCGCCCGCGCCTGCCGCTGCACCGGCGCCCGCGCCTGCGAAGGCTGCGCCGGCACCGGCAGCCGCCGCCCCGGCCGCCGCGCCGTCGGGCGAATACCGCGCCAGCCACGCATCGCCGTCGGTCCGCAAGTTCGCACGCGAACTCGGCGTCGACGTCGCACGCGTGCAGGGTTCGGGTCCGAAGGGCCGCATTACGAAGGAAGACGTCACGGGCTTCGTGAAGGGCGTGATGACGGGCCAGCGTGCGGCGCCGGGCGCGGCAGCCGCGCCGGCAGGCGGCGGCGAGCTGAACCTGCTGCCGTGGCCGAAGGTCGACTTCTCGAAGTTCGGCCCGTTCGAGGCGAAGCCGCTGTCGCGCATCAAGAAGATCTCGGGCGCGAACCTGCATCGCAACTGGGTGATGATCCCGCACGTCACGAACAACGACGAAGCGGACATCACCGAGCTCGAGGCGCTGCGCGTCCAGCTGAACAAGGAGCACGAAAAGGCGGGCGTGAAGTTCACGATGCTCGCGTTCGTGATCAAGGCAGTCGTCGCCGCGCTGAAGAAATTCCCGACCTTCAACGCGAGCCTCGACGGCGACAACCTCGTGTTCAAGCAGTACTTCCACGTCGGTTTCGCGGCCGATACGCCGAACGGCCTCGTCGTGCCGGTGATCCGCGATGCGGACAAGAAGGGCCTCGTCGACATCGCGAAGGAAATGAGCGACCTGTCGAAGGCCGCGCGCGAAGGCAAGCTGAAGCCGGACCAGATGCAGGGCGGCTGCTTCTCGATCTCGTCGCTCGGCGGGATCGGCGGGACGAACTTCACGCCGATCATCAACGCGCCGGAAGTGGCGATCCTCGGGTTGTCGCGCGGCCAGATGAAGCCGGTGTGGGACGGCAAGCAGTTCGTGCCGCGTCTCATGCTGCCGCTGTCGCTGTCGTATGACCATCGCGTGATCGATGGCGCGGAAGCCGCGCGGTTCAATGCGTATCTCGGCGCGTTGCTCGGCGATTTCCGTCGCATCATTCTTTGATGAGCGGGGAGGTGGCTCGCGGGGGCGTGGGTTTGTTGTTGGTTCTCTACGCCCTTTCGTTGAACCTGTTGCGCTAACGGTCTGCTAGCGTCGCCCCTGCGCGGGGCGGCGGTCACTTTTCTTTGTCTTCCAAAGAAAAGTAACCAAAAGAAAGGCGCGTCCTTGGGCGGACGGCAAAGGTGGTCATGCCCAGGGTTGTGGTTTTTGCCCGGCCGTAGTCAGGTTCTTTCGCGGGTTCCTCCCCCTCTGTCTGCAGTCAATCAAGAAGGGGACAGTCATGAGTCTCATCGAAGTCAAGGTTCCGGATATCGGCGATTTCAGCGGCGTCGATGTCATCGAAGTCAACGTGAAACCCGGCGACGTGATCGAAAAAGAGCAAACGCTCATCACGCTCGAATCCGATAAAGCCTCCATGGAAGTGCCCAGCGACGTCGCCGGCACCGTCAAGGAAGTCAAGGTCAAGGCCGGCGAGAAAGTCTCGCAAGGCACCGTCATCGCCATCGTCGAAGCATCGGCAGGCGCAGCCGCGCCCGCACCCGCGAAAGCACCCGAAGCGCCGAAGGCCGCAGCAGCTGCACCGGCCCCGGCCGCCGCGCCGGCACCCGCGCCGCAAGCCGGCAGCTACAGCGGCGCGGCCGACATAGAGTGCGACATGCTCGTGCTCGGCGCCGGCCCCGGCGGTTACTCGGCCGCGTTCCGCGCGGCCGACCTCGGCATGAAGACCGTGCTCGTCGAACGCTACTCGACGCTCGGCGGCGTGTGCCTGAACGTCGGTTGCATCCCGTCGAAGGCACTGCTGCATACGTCGCTCGTCGTCGAGGAAGCCGCGGCGCTCGCGTCGCACGGCATCACGTTCGGCAAGCCGCAAGTCGATCTCGACAAGCTGCGCGACTTCAAGGGCGGCGTCGTCAAGAAGCTGACGACGGGCCTCGCCGGCATGGCGAAGGCACGCAAGGTCGAAGTGGTCACCGGCGTCGGCGCGTTCGTCGATCCGTTCCACATGGAAGTGCAGGGCGAAAACGGCAAGAAGGTCGTCAAGTTCAAGCAGGCGATCATCGCCGCGGGCTCGCAGGCCGTGAAGCTGCCGTTCATGCCGGAAGACCCGCGCGTCGTCGATTCGACGGGCGCGCTCGAACTGCGCCAATTGCCCAAGCGCATGCTCGTGATCGGCGGCGGCATCATCGGCCTCGAAATGGCCACGGTGTACTCGACGCTCGGCGCCGAGATCGACGTCGTCGAAATGATGGACGGCCTGATGATGGGCGCCGACCGCGATCTCGTGAAGGTCTGGGAAAAGTACAACGCGAAGCGCTTCGGCAACGTGATGCTGAAGACCAAGACGGTCGGCGCGGAAGCGAAGGAAGACGGCATCTACGTGAAGTTCGAGGGCGAGAAGGCGCCGGCGGAAGCGCAGCGCTACGACCTCGTGCTCGTCGCGGTGGGCCGCAGCCCGAACGGCAAGAAGATCGGTGCCGACAAGGCCGGCGTCGCGGTTACGGATCGCGGCTTCATCGAGGTCGACAAGCAGATGCGTACGAACGTGCCGCACATCTTCGCGATCGGCGATATCGTCGGCCAGCCGATGCTCGCGCACAAGGCCGTGCACGAAGGCCACGTTGCCGCGGAAGCCGCGCACGGCGAGAAGGCGTACTTCGACGCGCTGCAGATTCCGTCGGTGGCCTACACCGATCCGGAAGTGGCGTGGGCCGGCAAGACGGAAGACCAGTGCAAGGCCGAAGGCATCAAGTACGGTAAGGCCGTGTTCCCGTGGGCCGCTTCGGGCCGCGCGATCGCGAACGGCCGCGACGAAGGTTTCACGAAACTGATCTTCGACGAGGAAACCCATCGCGTGATCGGCGGCGCGATCGTCGGCCTGAACGCGGGCGATCTGATCAGCGAAGTGTGCCTCGCGGTCGAGATGGGCGCGGACGCGGAAGACATCGGCAAGACGATCCATCCGCACCCGACGCTCGGCGAATCGGTCGGCATGGCCGCCGAGCTGTACGAAGGCGTCTGTACGGACCTGCCGCCGCAGCGCAAGAAGTAACGCGAACGGCGCGGCCGGCCACGTGCCGGCCCGGAAAAAACGCCGCCGCCCGGATCATCCGGGCGGCGGCGTTTTCTTTGGTGTGCGCGCGACAGGCTAGAAGGCGGAGCGCCGTTGCCGCTCGCCCACGCCCCCATGTTCCGGCGCCAGAAACGAAAAAGCCGCGCTGGGCGCGGCTCTTTCAGGAGCAGGGGACGCTTACGCGGCCGGCTTGCTCGAACGACGTGCGGCAGCGGCGGTGGCAGCCTTCGTTGCGACGGCAGCAGCGGCGTTGAAGTTCGTTTCAGCGATTTCGACCGCTTGCTTCGTGGCCTTCTGAACCGTTTCGTACGTGGTGTTCGCAGCGTTCAGTGCCGACTTCAGTGCGGCGACAGCCGTTTCCGAACCGGCCGGGGCGTTCTTCGCGACGTTGTCGACGAGCGCCTGGACCTTCTTGTTCTGCTCTTCGAATTGCGCTTCGGCAACCTTCGCGAACTCGGCTTGCGTCGACGATGCGATTTCGTACAGGTGACGGCCGTACGACAGCACCTTTTCCGCGACCGGCTGCGACAGGCTCGCCTGCAGCGCGATCAGTTCCTGCGCGTCCTTCACCGACAGCAGACGCTGCGCGTTTTCCTGGCCCTCGGCCAGCGTCGACTTCACGACCTGCAGGTTGAGTTCGATCAGCTTTTCGACGCCTTCGAACGCCTTGGTCGTCAGACCGAACAGGCTTTCGAGGTTGGCTTTCTGGGCGGCGGCGATTTGCTCGGGGGTCAGCAAGGACATGTCAAGCTCCTGAAAAGCGATCGCGTCGATCGCAGGGTAAAGGGCACTACGCTGGGGAACTTCGGCGATGCGTGCTTTGTGCAACGCAGCAATGAGGCCTATTTTAGGGCAGAGAAAACGGATGTCAAGTATTTTTTGTGCGTTGCACAATCGCGACAAATTATCGATAAAACAACGAGTTATCGTAGCGGTTCGGAATCGGTTTCAGGCTTGTTCCCAGATGGTGCGCACGACGGCGGGGCAAGCGCGCCGCACCATGATCACGCACAGGTAAACCTGACAGGCCCATGGAACGTTATCCTTCTGTTCCTGTCGAAAAGCGCGCCGTTTCGATGCGCGTGCCGTGGCGACGTGCCGCCGCCACGGTCGAGACCGGCGCCTTTGGCACGCCGAGCGCCGGATACGTACTTTCCCCGCTTTAAATTGCCTCCGAAGTGACGTTATCTCAATTAACCGTGTGGTAATCGGGAGACGGGCGCTGTCGGGCAGTGCATCCCATGGATTTTTTCGATGGGAGCGGAAGGGTCGATTGGCCGGAGGTTGGCCGACCCTTACATTCCGGTTTAACGACGATCGGTAAGTGCCTAATATTGCTCTTTTTTTCAGCTTTAACTACACTTGCGGAAACCTCCCGCCCGCTTTGTCCAGACCCCAATGAAAGCCGAATCGTTTTCACCGCGCAGATTGTTGCAGAGCATGACGCTCGGCACGGCTGTGTCGGTCGCAGTCGCGTTGCTGGCGACCACCGCGTCCGTCACGCCTGCCGATGCCTTCGCCGCCACTGCGAAGACCCAAGCCGCCAAGAAAAAAGCCGTCGCTCCTGCTTCGTCAGCGAAGAAGAAGTCGGCCAAGGCGACCCCCGATAAATCCGCCAAGGTCGCCGCGGCCGATGCGCCGCGCGCGAAAGCGTCGCGAAAGCGCGTGACGCTTGCGGCGAACAACGTGCACGGCGGCCATCGCGGCGCGGTGCGCAAGGTCGCGTTCCAGCCGCGCCGTCCGACGGTCGGCCAGGCGTTCGGCCTGCACGACACGCCCGACGCGCTCGCGCTGCGCTCCAGCGTCGCGTACGTCGTCGACCAGAATTCCGGCGAGCCGCTGTTCGACAAGAATTCGCACGCGGTCGTGCCGATCGCGTCGATCTCGAAGCTGATGACGGCGATGGTCGTGCTCGACTCGAAGTCGCCGATGACCGACCAGCTCGAAGTCACCGACGAAGACCGCGACTACGAGAAGGGCACGGGCTCGCGCCTGTCGGTCGGCTCGGTGCTGTCGCGCGAGGACATGCTGCACATCGCGCTGATGGCGTCGGAAAACCGCGCGGCCGCCGCGCTGTCGCGTTATTACCCGGGCGGCCGTCCGGCGTTCATCGCGGCGATGAACGCGAAGGCGAAGTCGCTCGGCATGACCGATACGCACTTCGAGAATTCGACCGGCCTGTCGAGCTCGAACGTGTCGAGCGCGCGCGATCTCGTGAAGATGGTCAATGCGGCGTACCAGTACCCGATGATCCGCCAGTTCTCGACCGATCGCACCTACGAGGTGTACACGGGCAAGCGCAACCTGGTCTACAACAGCACCAACGCGCTGATCCGCGGCAACGGCTCGTGGGACATCGGCCTGCAGAAGACGGGCTTCATCAACGAAGCGGGCGAATGCCTGGTGATGCAGGCGACGATCCACGGCCGGCCGATGGTGATGGTGCTGCTCGATTCGTTCGGCAAGTACTCGCGCTTCGCCGACGCGTCGCGCTTGCGCAACTGGCTCGATGCCGGCGGCGGCGAACGCCTGACGGCGGCCAACACGCCGAGCGGCGGCACCTGATCGTGTGCGGCGGTTCGCCGCCGTATCGATCGCCGCAACGAAAAAGCCCCGCAATCGCGGGGCTTTTTTCGTCCGGCGACACACCGGAGCGGGAACCGGGCCGACGGCGCGGCTTACGCCTGCCGTTGCAACCCGTCCACGTCCTTCTCGGGCGCCGGCCGGTAGCCGAGCGATTCCGAGATGGTGAGCGCCGTGCGGCTCAACTGGCCGAGCCACGCGTCCTGCAGGCGGTCGGCCGGCGCCGACAGCGACAGGCCCGCGACGAGCTTGCCCGAATCGTCGTAGATGCCGGCCGCGATACAGCGCACGCCGAGCTCGAGCTCCTCGTTGTCGCGCGCGCACGATTGCTGGCGGACGATCGTCAGCTCGCGCTCGAGCTTCGCGATGTCGGTGATGCTGTTCTGCGTATGGCCGGACAGCCCCGTGCGCGTCGCATAGGCACGCACGCGCGACGTTTCGTCGGCCGCGAGGAACAGCTTGCCGACCGACGTGAGGTGCAGCGGCGCGCGGCCGCCGATCGCGCGGACGACCTGCATGCCCGAGCGCTCGGAGTACGCGCGCTCGATATAGACGATCTCGTCGCCCTGGCGCACCGACAGGTTCACGGTCTGCCCGGTGAGGCGGTGCAACTCGCGCATCGGCATCAGCGCCGCATCGCGCACCGACAGGCGCGCCTTCACGAGATTGCCGAGCTCGAGCAGCCGCATGCCGAGGCGGTAGGTGCCGGGATCGGAGCGGTCGACCAGGCGGCAGGTCACCATGTCGTTGAGGATGCGGTGCGCGGTCGACGGGTGCAGCTCCGTGCGCTGCGCAAGTTCCTTCAGGCTGACCGGGTCACTGTGCGCGGCGAGCGCGTCCAGCAACCGCATCATGCGTTCGATCACCTGGATCGACGTTTTTGAATCCGGGGTGGGTTGGCTCATGTCGGGGGAGGAATCGGTTGACGCGTCAAGCGGTGTTGCAACGATTGTATCTCGTATTGTGAAAAAAGCGAACGCCGTTCGAGGAAGTCCTCGTTTCGCGCAGTGCGGGCTTGCGCGCGGGCCGGCGTTGGTCTTGCTGGCCAAACGTCGGATAATGAGAGCCGTTTTCTCGAAGGAGCACGTATGCGAGTCGGTTTGTTCGTCACCTGCCTGGTCGACCTGATGCGCCCCGAAATCGGCTTTTCGGCGCTCAAGCTGATTCGCGACGCCGGCTACGAGGTGATCGTGCCGCCCGCGCAGACCTGCTGCGGCCAGCCGGCCTACAACTCGGGCGACCGTGCGCTCGCGCGCGATCTCGCGGAAAAGACGCTGCGCGAGTTCGAGCAGTTCGATTACGTCGTCGCGCCGTCGGGTTCGTGCGGCGGGATGATCCGCGCGCACTACGGCGACCTGTTCCGCGACGACCCCGAACTGATGGGGCGCTACACGCGATTCCAGCAGAAAGTCCACGAACTGACCGATTTCCTCGCGAACGTCGCGAAGGTGTCGCTCGCGCCGGGCGAATTCGCCGGGCCGGTCACCTATCACGATTCATGCTCGGGCCTGCGCGAGCTCGGCGTGAAGGCGCAGCCGCGCGCGCTGCTCGCGCAGCGCGGCGTCGCGGTGACCGAGATGAAGGATTGCGAGCACTGTTGCGGCTTCGGCGGCACGTTCGCGGTCAAGTACGGCGACATCTCGGCGGCCATCGCGGACGAGAAATGCGCGAACGTGCGCGCGTCGGGCGCGGGCACCGTCGTGCTCGGCGATCTCGGCTGCATGCTGAACATCGAAGGGCGGTTGCGCCGCACCGGCGACCGCGACACGCGCGTGCTGCACGTCGCGCAGGTGCTGGCGGGCGACGTCTGACGCCCGGTTCCGCTCACTTTTCCCCGATACCGCGATGCAAGTCCAATCGATGCATTTCAAGGCGCGCGCCGGCCAGAAGCTGGCCGACCAGCGCCTGCAGCAGAACCTGAAGAAGCTGTCGACGAAGTTCGTGTCCGCCCGCGCCGACGCGATGACCCTGATCGACTTCCCGGCCACGCGCGCCGCGCTCAAGGCGCGCCGCAACCGCGCGCTCGAGCATCTCGACGTGTGGCTCGAGGCATTCGAGCGCGAGGCGACGCGGCGCGGCACGACGGTCCTGTTCGCCGAGACGACCGCGGACGCCGCGCGGCTCGTGGCCGACATCGCGCGCCGGCACGACGTGAAGAAGGTCATCAAGACCAAGTCGATGGTGTCCGAGGAAATGCGCCTGAACGCGGTGCTCGCGGAGATGGGCGTGCAGTCGATCGAGACGGACCTCGGCGAATACATCCTGCAGATCAACGACAACGAGCCGCCGAGCCACATCATTGCGCCCGTCGTGCACAAGGACAAGGACGAGATCGCCGACCTGTTCGCGCGCACGCACCGGCGTGAGCGGCTCACCGAGATTCCGGACATGACGCGCGAGGCGCGCGAGGTGCTGCGCCCGCATTTCATGTCGGCCGACATGGGCGTGACGGGCGGCAATTTCGTGATCGCGGAGACGGGCTCGGTCGCGATCGTGACGAACGAAGGGAACGAGGGCATGTGCACGGTCATGCCGCGCGTGCATGTTGCGGTGACGGGCATCGAGAAGGTGCTGCCGACGCTCGAGGATCTCGCGACCGCGATGCGGCTGCTGCCGCGCTCCGCAACCGGGCAGAAGACGTCGAACTACTTCTCGCTGCTGACCGGGCCGCGCGGGCCGGGCGACGAGGACGGCCCCGAGCACAACTACGTGGTGCTCGTCGACGGCGGCCGCACCGGCCTGATCGGCGGCGAATTCCAGGAGATGCTGCGCTGCATCCGCTGCGGCGCGTGCATGAACCATTGCCCGGTGTACCAGAAGGTCGGCGGTCATGCGTACGGCTGGGTCTATCCGGGGCCGATGGGCTCGGTGCTGACGCCGAGCTACGTCGGGCTCGACCGCACGCTCGACCTGCCGCAGGCCGCGACGCTGTGCGGCGAATGCGACAGCGTCTGTCCGGCCGGGATTCCGTTGTCGCACCTGCTGCGCACGCTGCGCGAGAAGCAGGTCGAGCGCCATCTGCGGCCCTGGCGCGAGCGGGCGGCGCTCGCCGCGTGGGGTTTCTTCGCCCGGCGGCCGATGCTGTATGCGCTGACGACCAAGCTCGCGGTGCGCATCCTCGAACGGTTGGGCGACAACGGCGGCACGTTGCGGCGCCTGCCGATGATGGGCGGCTGGATGGACACGCGCGACATGCCGACGCCGACCGGGCGCACGTTCCGCGAGCTGTACGCGGCGTCGCAAAGTCACCTCGGCTGACACTGTTCAGCGGGCAGCAACAGTGCGTTCGCTATTTGTATATTTATCTCGATAGATGCGGTCTATAGAATCTCGTCTGTAGTCCCCGGAATTGGGTTTCGGGGTACGAGGTCAAGGAGGTCCGCATCATGAAAAAGACAATATCGATGTACTGGCCGCTGGCAATCGTGGTTCCGCTGGCAGCGGTTGCCTATCTGCATGCGACGGCCGGTGCGCCGTCGCGCGGCCCGCTCGCGGTTCACCAGGCGTCCGCCGAACTGGCGCGCGCGGTGTCGTTCGGGCTGGTCGGCGACGCGGCGACGCCGCTGCCGGCGGCATCCGGCGAGATTGCGCTCGCTGCGCCGAAGGCGCTGTAAGGCATGGCGCCGTCGCTTGGCGCGGCGGCGCGATTCCGGTCGCCTTTGTATAATGGCGTGTTCTTCTCCCACGCGGTCCGCCGCGGCTTTCCGATAGTGCGATGACCCGCGTTGCGATCTGTTTCGTCTGTCTCGGCAACATCTGCCGTTCGCCCACCGCGGAAGGGGTGATGCGCCACCAGGTCGACGCGGCCGCGCTGGCCGACCGGATCGCGATCGATTCGGCCGGCACCGGCGACTGGCACGTGGGCGAGCCGCCCGATACGCGCGCGCAGGCGGCCGCCCGGAGCCGCGGCTACGATCTGTCGGCGCTGCGCGCGCGGCAGGTGAGCGCGGCGGATTTCGAGCGGTTCGATCTGCTGCTCGCGATGGACGAGGCGAATCTCGCCGAACTGCGCCGCCGTTGCCCGCCGCAGCATCGCGACAAGGTGCGTCTGCTGATGGAGTTCGCGCCGGGCGCGACCGAAACCGAAGTGGCCGATCCGTATTTCGGCGGTGCGCAGGGCTTCGAACAGGTGCTCGACCAGGTCGAGCGCGCGTGCGCGGGCCTGCTGGAGACGCTCCGGGCCCGCACGGCGCGCTGATCGCACGGTATTCAGCGGTCTGCGAATACCCTTTCAAAGACATGGATACTTGACTAAAAACGTCAAATATTTATACTTGACCAAAATCGTCAAGATTGCAGTCCCCTAGACACCATGAGACTCACCACCAAAGGCCGTTTCGCCGTCACGGCGATGATTGACTTGGCACTGCGCCAGGAGCAGGGCCCGGTGACGCTTGCAGGCATCAGCCAGCGCCAGCGGATTTCGCTCTCGTATCTCGAACAGCTGTTCGGCAAGCTGCGCAGGCATGAAATCGTCGAATCCGTGCGCGGCCCGGGCGGCGGCTACAACCTCGCGCGTCGCGCGCAGGACGTCACCGTTGCCGACATCATCATCGCGGTCGATGAACCGCTCGACGCCACGCAGTGCGGCGGCAAAGGCACGTGCGACGGCTCGAAGCAGCCCGACGGCCATTGCATGACGCACGAGCTGTGGTCGACGCTGAACCAGAAGATGGTCGAATACCTCGATTCGGTGTCGCTGCAGGATCTCGTCGATCAGCAGCGCGCACGCGAGGGCGCCCCCGCGGTGCTGCGCGATCGTCGCGCGCCCGAGCCCGTCGCCGCACCGGCCGAGCCCGCGCGCACGATGCCGCTCGGCCCCAATTCGGTGTTCAACATCGCGAGTTCGTGAGCGCGAAGGCGCCCGCCATACCCCATAACGCACATAGTCCCTGCACAGAATACCCGGAGCGACAGATGACCCAAGAGACTCTCCACCTGCCCATCTATATGGATTACAGCGCGACGACGCCGGTCGATCCGCGCGTGGTCGACAAGATGGTGCCGTACCTGCGCGAGCAGTTCGGCAACCCGGCGTCGCGCAGCCACGCCTATGGCTGGGACGCGGAGCGTGCGGTCGAGGAAGCACGCGAGCAAGTGGCCGCGCTCGTGAACGCGGATCCGCGCGAGATCATCTGGACGTCCGGCGCCACCGAGTCGGACAACCTCGCGATCAAGGGCGCCGCGAACTTCTACAAGGGCAAGGGCAAGCACATCATCACGGTGAAGACCGAGCACAAGGCCGTGCTCGATACGTGCCGCGAGCTCGAGCGCGACGGTTTCGAAGTCACCTACCTCGACGTGAAGGATGACGGCCTGATCGATCTCGACGTGTTCAAGGCCGCGCTGCGCCCGGACACGATCCTCGTGTCGGTGATGCACGTGAACAACGAGATCGGCGTGATCCAGGACATCGAGACGATCGGCGAGATCTGCCGCGAGAAGGGCATCGTGTTCCACGTCGATGCCGCGCAGTCGACCGGCAAGGTTGCGATCGATCTCGCGAAGCTGAAGGTCGACCTGATGTCGTTCTCGGCCCACAAGACCTACGGCCCGAAGGGCATCGGTGCGCTGTACGTGCGTCGCAAGCCGCGCGTGCGCATCGAGGCGCAGATGCACGGCGGCGGCCACGAACGCGGCATGCGTTCGGGCACGCTGCCGACGCACCAGATCGTCGGCATGGGCGAAGCGTTCCGTATCGCCCGCGAGGAAATGGCGACCGAGAACGAGCGCATCCGCATGCTGCGCGACAAGCTGCTGCGCGGCCTGTCGCAGATCGAGGAAACCTACGTGAACGGCGACATGGATCACCGTGTCCCGCACAACCTGAACATCAGCTTCAACTTCGTCGAAGGCGAGTCGCTGATCATGGCGATCAAGGACGTCGCGGTGTCGTCGGGCTCCGCGTGCACGTCGGCGTCGCTGGAGCCGTCGTACGTGCTGCGTGCGCTCGGCCGCAACGACGAACTCGCGCACAGCTCGATCCGCTTCACGGTCGGCCGCTTCACGACGGAGCAGGAAGTCGACTTCGTGATCGATCTGCTGAACAGCAAGATCGCGAAGCTGCGCGAACTGTCGCCGCTCTGGGAAATGCACCAGGAAGGCATCGATCTGTCGACGATCGAATGGGCCGCACACTGATACCGCATTGAATGCAACCGCGGGCGGATTGACGCACGCAGACGTAACGAGTCAAGGAGTCTGAGTCATGTCTTACAGCAACAAGGTTCTGGATCACTACGAAAACCCGCGCAACGTCGGTTCGTTCGCGAAGGACGACGACACGGTTGGCACGGGCATGGTCGGCGCGCCGGCTTGCGGCGACGTGATGAAGCTGCAGATCCGCGTCGGCGCGGACGGCGTGATCGAAGACGCGAAGTTCAAGACCTACGGTTGCGGTTCGGCGATCGCATCGAGCTCGCTCGTCACCGAATGGGTGAAGGGCAAGACGCTCGACGAGGCACTGTCGATCAAGAACACGCAGATCGCCGAGGAACTCGCGCTGCCGCCGGTGAAGATTCACTGCTCGATCCTCGCGGAAGACGCGATCAAGGCAGCCGTGGCCGACTACAAGAAGCGCCACGACACCAAGGAAGGCGATCAGGCAGCAGCCTGAGCGGCACCGAGCGGCTAGGGAAGGAAACGCGGTGCCTCCGGGTGGGGCGCCGCGGCAAGGACATCATGGCAATTACACTGACCGAAAAAGCAGCACAGCACGTGCAGAAATACCTCGTCCGTCGCGGTAAGGGTATGGGCCTGCGGCTCGGCGTTCGCACGACCGGGTGCTCGGGACTCGCGTACAAGCTCGAGTATGTCGACGAGCTGGCGCCCGAGGATCAGGTGTTTGAGAGCCATGGCGTGAAGGTCATCGTTGACCCGAAGAGCCTCGCCTATATCGACGGCACCGAGCTCGACTTCGCCCGCGAAGGCCTGAACGAAGGGTTCAAGTTCAACAACCCGAACGTGAAGGACGAGTGCGGGTGCGGGGAATCGTTCCGCGTGTGACGCGGCGCGCTCCGCGCGATGCGGGCAAGAGGCGGCACGGGCCGCCTTTTTAATGTGCGGCGTTTGCCGCGCGACGAACCGGAATTGAACGCGACGATGGTTTCGCTGAAAGACAGCCATTTCGACCTGTTTCACCTGCCGGCGCAATTCGCGCTCGACGAGACGGCGCTCGACGCCGCCTACCGGACGGTGCAGACGCAGGTGCATCCGGACCGCTTCGCGGCGGCCGGCGACGCGCAAAAGCGTATCGCGATGCAATGGGCCACCCGCGCGAACGAGGCGTACCGCACGCTGCGCGATCCGCTGAAGCGCGCGTCCTATCTGCTGTCGCTGCGCGGCGTCGACATCGGCGCGGAAAACAACACGGCGATGGAGCCTGCGTTCCTGATGCAGCAGATGGAGTGGCGCGAGGGCATCGAGGATGCCGCGGCCGCCCGCAACGTCGACGCGCTCGATGCGTTGCTCGCCGAGTTGCGCGACGAGAAGCGCATGCGCGTGGAGCGCCTCGGCACGCTGCTCGACAGCGGCGCCGACCAGGCCGCCGCGGAAGCCGTGCGTCAGCTGATGTTCATCGAACGGGTCGCGTCGGAAGTGGGCGCGCAGATCGAGCGCCTCGAAACTTAACCGCGTGCCTTGCGGCACGCGCAGCAAACGGGCCGAGCGCCCGAACGAACCAAGATGGCTTTACTGCAAATTTCCGAACCGGGCATGGCGCCGGCGCCGCACCAGCGGCGACTCGCCGTCGGGATCGATCTCGGCACGACGAACTCGCTCGTCGCCGCCGTGCGCAACAGCGTGCCTGAAGTACTGCCGGACGAAGCGGGCCGCGTGCTGCTGCCGTCCGTGGTCCGTTATCTCGAGAAGGGCGGCCGCCGCATCGGTCACGAAGCGAAGGAGCAAGCCGCGACCGATCCGCGCAACACGATCGTGTCGGTCAAGCGCTTCATGGGCCGCGGCAAGGCCGAGGTCGAAGGCGCGGCGAACGCGCCGTACGAATTCGTCGATGCGCCGGGCATGGTGCAGATCCGCACGATCGACGGCGTGAAGAGCCCGGTGGAGGTGTCGGCCGAGATTCTCGCGACGCTGCGTTATCGCGCGGAAGACACGCTCGGCGACGAGCTGGTCGGTGCGGTGATCACGGTACCCGCGTATTTCGACGATGCGCAGCGCCAGGCGACCAAGGATGCCGCGCGTCTCGCGGGCCTCAACGTGCTGCGCCTGCTGAACGAACCGACTGCCGCGGCGATCGCCTACGGTCTCGACAACGCGGCCGAAGGTCTTTACGCGGTATACGATCTCGGCGGCGGCACGTTCGACCTGTCGATCCTGAAGCTGACGAAGGGCGTGTTCGAGGTGCTGGCCGCGGGCGGCGATTCCGCGCTCGGCGGCGACGATTTCGACCACGCGCTGTTCGACCATGTGCTCGCGCAGGCCGGTATCGACGCGAAGACGCTCGCGCCCGAAGACGTGCGCCTGCTGCTCGATCGCGTGCGCGTGCTGAAGGAAGCGCTGTCGTCGACGCCCGAAGCGGCGCTCGACGTAACGCTGTCGAGTGGCGCGCACCTGGCGCAGACGATTTCGCACGACACGTTCGCATCGCTCGTCGAGCCGCTCGTGCAGCGCACGCTCACGCCGACCCGCAAGGCGCTGCGCGATGCGCAGGTCACGCCGGCCGACATCAAGGGCGTCGTGCTCGTCGGCGGCGCGACGCGCATGCCGGTGATCCGCGACGCGGTCGCGAAGTATTTCGGTCAGCCGCCGCTCGTGAACCTCGATCCGGACCAGGTCGTCGCGCTGGGCGCGGCGATCCAGGCCGATCTGCTCGCGGGCAATCGCGGCACCGGCGACGACTGGTTGCTGCTCGACGTGATTCCGCTGTCGCTCGGGGTCGAGACGATGGGCGGCCTCGTCGAGAAGATCATTCCGCGCAACTCGACGATTCCGATCGCGCGTGCGCAGGAATTCACGACCTTCAAGGACGGCCAGACCGCGATGGCGATCCACGTCGTGCAGGGCGAGCGCGAGCTCGTGGCCGACTGCCGGTCGCTCGCGCGCTTCGAGCTGCGCGGCATTCCGCCGATGACGGCGGGCGCCGCGCGTATTCGCGTGACCTATCAGGTCGACGCGGACGGCCTGTTGTCGGTATTTGCACGCGAGCAGCAGTCGGGCGTCGAGGCATCGGTCGTCGTGAAGCCGTCGTACGGCCTCGCCGATGACGACATCGCGAAGATGCTGGAAGACAGCTTCAAGACCGCCGAAATCGACATGCGCGCCCGCGCGCTGCGCGAAGCGCAGGTCGAGGCCCAGCGGATGCTCGAGGCGACGCAGGCCGCGCTGGCGGCCGACGGCGAACTGCTCGATGCCGACGAGCGCGCGCAGGTCGACGCGCTGGCCGACGCCTTGCGCGCGGTCGCGCAGGGCGACGATACGAATGCGATCGAAGCGGCGACCAAGGCGCTGGCCGACGGCACCGACGAATTCGCGGCGCGCCGGATGGACAAGAGCATCAAGCGCGCGCTGTCGGGCCGCCGGCTCGACGAGATCTGAATCCACGAACCGCGCATCGGCCGGCAACGGCCTGCGCGATGATGAACCGTGCGGCGCGTCGCGCCGCACCCTGACTGACGGAACGGACATGCCTCAACTGGTGGTGCTGCCTCACGTCGAACTGTGCCCGGATGGCGCAGTGATCGACGCGACGCCCGGCAAGAGTATCTGCGACAACCTGCTCGATCACGGGATCGAGATCGAGCATGCATGCGAGAAGTCGTGCGCATGCACGACGTGCCACGTGGTGATCCGCGAGGGCTTCAACGATCTGACGCCGTCCGAGGAGGACGAGGACGATCTGCTGGACAAGGCGTGGGGCCTCGAGCCGACGTCGCGCCTGTCGTGCCAGGCGATCGTGAAGGAAGATTCGGACCTGGTGGTCGAGATCCCGAAGTACTCGATCAACCACGCGAAGGAAAACCACTGACCGAAACCGGAGGCAGGCGATGAAATGGACCGATTCGCGTGAAATAGCCATTGCGCTGGCGGACAAGCACCCCGACATCGACCCGCAGCGGATCAACTTCGTCGACCTGCGCCAGTGGGTGCTCGAGCTCGACGGCTTCGACGACGATCCGACGCACTCGGGCGAGAAGATCCTCGAGGCGATCCAGGCACACTGGATCGACGAATCGGATTTCGACGACGAGGACTGACCGACCGGCCAGCGCGTGCGCGGCAACGGTTACGCCGCGCCCATGAAAAACGGCTCGTGAGCGTTTGCTCACGAGCCGTTTGCGTTTTCGGCGAGCCCGCACACGACAGGCGGGCAGGGGCGCCGGCGACTACATGATCCGCTTCATGCGCCGACCAGCGTGCCGTTCTCGATCCGCACGCGCTGACCCTGGCCGAACGGCGGCGGGTTGCGGTACGTGAACGTGCGGGTCGCGCCGCTTTCCATCTGCACTTGCACCTGATAGTCGGTTTCCGCGCGAACCTGCTTCTCGACCTGGTTGCCGGCGAGGCCACCGCCCAGCGCGCCGATGATCGTCATCGCGGTGCGGCCGTTGCCGTGGCCGAACTGGTTGCCGAGCAGGCCGCCGGCCGCCGCGCCGCCCACGGCGCCGATCCCCGAGCTCTGGCCCGGCGTGCGCATCTGCGTGATCGACACGACCGTGCCGCAACTCTGGCAGTAGGTTTGCGCAGGCGCCGACGGCTGCTGCGCGTATTGCGGCGGTTGCGGGGCGGTCGTGTGACGGCGGTGCGGCGCAGCCGGGCGCGGCGCGGGCTTCGGCTCGGCCTGCGCGACGGCGGCCTTCTGCTGCGCGGCGGCCTGTTCCGCGGCCTGCCGCTGCGCTTGCGCGGCCAGCGCGGCGCTGGCGGCCGCGGCCGTATCGACGGCCGGCTGCGACGCGATCAGCGCAGCCTGGGTCTGGCCGTTCTGTTCGTTGCTGCTGGTGGCTTTCGGGAAGACGCCCGTGATCGCTGCCGTCGCCGCGAGGCTGGCGACGATGACGGCGCCCGCCGCGGTGGCGATGAGCGGGTGGAGGCGTTGCTTTTGCGGCGTGGTCTGAGTCTGGTTGTCCATTTTCTTCTCCAAGGTCGATCCGGATCGGCGCACTGCACCGGAGCAGGATCCCACGCTCGGGAGCGAGCAGATTTGGCGTTCCTGCGCCTCGTTCTGGTCCCGTGGTCATGCGTGGTGACGCAAAAGGAGTGTCGTCCACCGCCAGACGGCGCGCCGTATCAAGGTGTAACGAATTGCAGCGGGGCATTGGCGGCCGTTTCCGGGAAAACCCGGAGAAGCGCGTCGCGACGAGGGAATAAAACGGGGAAGGATCGAGGGCCGACAGACGCCGGCTGGCGGGATTTACGCGTCGTTACAAAGCCGACGCGTGCGCGCCACGGGGCGCGGCGCACACGCGGTCGCGGCCATCAGTCTTCGCGGCGCAGATGCGGGAACAGCAGCACGTCGCGGATCGTCGGGCTGTCGGTCAGCAGCATCACGAGACGGTCGATGCCGATCCCGCAGCCGCCGGTCGGGGGCATCCCGTATTCGAGCGCGCGGATGTAGTCGGCGTCGAAGAACATCGCTTCCTCGTCGCCCGCATCCTTCTGCTCGACCTGCTTCTTGAAGCGCGCGGCCTGGTCTTCCGGATCGTTCAGCTCCGAGAAGCCGTTCGCGATCTCGCGGCCGGTCATGAACAGCTCGAAACGCTCGGTGATGCCCGGCACCGTATCCGATGCGCGTGCGAGCGGCGACACCTCGACCGGGTAGTCGATGATGAACGTCGGTTCCCACAGCTGCGCTTCGGCCGTTTCCTCGAACAGCGCGAGTTGCAGCGCGCCGATGCCGGCGTTCAGGAACGCCGGCTGCGACACGTCGACGCCGAAGCGCTTCAGCTCGGTGCGCAGGAACGCGTCGTCCGACAGCTGGCCGTCGGTGTAGTCCGGTGCGTACTTCTGGATCGCCTGCGTGATCGTCAGGCGATGGAACGGCTTCGCGAGGTCGAGCTCGCGGCCCTGGTACTGGATCGTCGCGGTGCCGAGCGCATCGATCGCCGCCTGGCGGATCAGTTGCTCGGTGAAGTCCATCAGCCAGCGGTAGTCGGTGTACGCGGCGTAGAACTCCATCATCGTGAATTCCGGGTTGTGACGCGGCGACACGCCTTCATTCCGGAAATTGCGGTTGATCTCGAACACACGCTCGAAGCCGCCGACGATCAGGCGCTTCAGGTACAGCTCCGGCGCGATACGCAGGAACATCTGCATGTCGAGCGCATTGTGATGCGTGACGAACGGCTTCGCGGCCGCGCCGCCCGGGATCGGGTGCAGCATCGGCGTCTCGACTTCCATGAAGTCGGCGTTGTCCATGAACTTGCGGATCGACGCGATCGTCTTCGTGCGGGCGCGGAACGTGTCGCGCGTTTCCGGCGTGACGATCAGGTCGACGTAGCGCTGGCGATAGCGCATTTCCTGGTCGGACAGGCCGTGGAACTTGTCCGGCAGCGGCCGCAGCGCCTTCGACAGCAGGCGCAGCTCCTTGCACTGGACCGACAGCTCGCCCTTGTTGGTGCGGAACAGCACGCCGCGCGCGGCGACGATGTCGCCGAGGTCCCACTTCTTGAACGCGTCGTAGGTCTCGGCGCCGACGTCGTTCGGCGTCACGAAGAACTGGATCTGGCCCGAGCCGTCCTGCACCGTCGCGAAGCTCGCCTTGCCCATCACGCGCTTGAGCATCATGCGGCCGGCGACCGACACCTCGACCGGGTTCGCTTCGAGCGCGGCCTTGTCCGAATCGGCGAATTTCGCCTGCAGGTCGGCTGCGTGGTGCTCGGGGCGGAAGTCGTTCGGGTAGGCGACGCCTTGCTCGCGCAACGCGCGCAGCTTCTCGCGGCGCTCGGCGATGATCTGGTTTTCGTCCGCCGTGACGGCGGGCTGCGTTTGGGTCGGTTCGGTCATGATGGTCGGAATTCGGAGTGGGGTGCGGCAACGCAAACGGAAAGGGCGGCGCGGGCCGGCCGCGCCGCGGCGCTTACACGCCCTGTTTGAGGCTCGCGCTGATGAAGTCGTCGAGATCGCCGTCGAGCACCGCCCGCGTGTTGCTCATTTCGACGTTCGTGCGCAGGTCCTTCACGCGGCTCTGGTCGAGCACGTACGAGCGGATCTGGTGGCCCCAGCCCACATCGGTCTTGCTCGATTCGAGCTTGTCCTGCTCGGCCTGGCGCTTGCGCATTTCGACTTCGTACAGGCGCGATTTCAGCATCGCCATCGCTTCGGCGCGGTTGCGGTGCTGCGAGCGGTCGTTCTGGCACTGCACGACGATGCCGGTCGGCATGTGCGTGATCCGCACCGCGGAGTCGGTCTTGTTGATGTGCTGGCCGCCCGCGCCCGACGCGCGGTACGTGTCGATGCGCAGGTCGGCCGGGTTGATCTCGACTTCGATCGAGTCGTCGATTTCCGGATAGACGAACACCGACGAGAACGACGTGTGGCGGCCGCCCGACGAGTCGAACGGCGACTTGCGCACGAGGCGGTGGATGCCCGTTTCGGTGCGCAGGAAGCCGTACGCGTATTCGCCCGTGACCTTGACCGTCGCGTTCTTGATGCCGGCGACGTCGCCGTCGGATTCTTCGAGCACTTCGGCCTTGAAGCCCTTGCGCTCGCAGTAGCGCAGGTACTGGCGCAGCAGCATCGACGCCCAGTCGCATGCCTCGGTGCCGCCGGCGCCGGCCTGGATATCGATGAAGCAGTTGTTCGGATCGGCCGGGTTCGAGAACATCCGGCGGAACTCGATGTCGCCGACGCGCGCTTCGAGCTTCGCGGCGTCTTCTTCCGACGCGAGAAGCGTGTCCTCGTCGCCTTCCTCGCGCGCCAGCTCGAACAGGTCGAGCGCGTCGCGCAGGTCGCTATCGAGCGCGGTGAGTGTCGTGACGACGCCTTCGAGCAGCTTCTTCTCGCGGCCGAGCGCCTGGGCGTTCTTCGAATCGTTCCAGACGTTCGGGTCTTCGAGTTCCTTGTTGACTTCGGTCAGACGCGCAGCTTTGGCGTCGTAGTCAAAGATACCCCCGAAGCTCGCCCGCGCGATTGCGCAGGTCGAGCAGGGAGCTTTCGATCGCGTTGAGACGTTCCGCTTCCATGATCGTTCGCTGTTCCGGCTTCGTAAAAAAGCGGAATTATAGCCGATCGGCGGGGTTGCCCGGTGACGCAAACGGTGCTCGCACGCGTGTCGACGGCCCCGTCCGGCGCGGCGCGCACGCGTGCGGCGGCGCGGTGGCGGACGGTCGGCCCGCTCAGCCGGCCGCGTGTTCGACGATCAGCTGCACGCGCGTGACGCCGTTCCACGTATCGGCGACGAGCCGGTACGCGACCAGCGCGCTCGCCGGCAGCGGCTCGGTGTGGTTGAACCAGATCGCGTTGAAGCGCTGACGGCCGCGCGCCAGCTGCAGCTTCAGGTGCTTTTCCTTCACGAGCGACTGCGACACGACGTCGAATTCGCCCGAGAAAAGCGGGGCCGGAAACCCTTGCCCCCACACGGCTTCGTCGAGCAGGCCGACGAACTGCGGCGTGAAGTACGCGTCCTCGAGTTCGCCGTCGGTCTCGATCACGCGGGCGAGCGCGTCGTCGGACAGCCATTCGCGCGCGACGGCCTCGAACGCGGCCGCGAAGCGCGGCACGTTGTCGGTGTCGAGCGTGAGACCGGCCGCCATCGCGTGGCCGCCGAACGCGACGATCAGGTCCGGTTCGCGTTTCGACACGAGGTCGAGCGCGTCGCGCAGGTGGAAGCCGGCGATCGACCGTCCCGACCCCTTGACCCGCCGGCCTTCGTCGTCGGCGTGCGCGAACGTGAACGACGGGCGGTGGAATTTCTCCTTGAGCCGGCCGGCGACGATGCCGATCACGCCCTGGTGCCACGCGGGATTGAACAGCGTGATCGTGCATGCGTCGGCCGGATCGACGTCGGCGAGATCGGCGAGCGCCTGCTGCTGCATGCCGGCCTCGATTTCGCGGCGCTCGCGGTTCATCACGTCGAGCTGTTGCGCGAGATCCCACGCGCGGCCGATGTCGTCGGTGATCAGGCATTCGATGCCGAGCGACATGTCGGATAGCCGCCCGGCGGCGTTCAGGCGCGGGCCGAGGCCGAAGCCGAGGTCGAAGCCCGACGCGGTGCGCGCTTCGCGCCCGGCGGCGCGGAACAGCGCGGCGATGCCCGGCTGCATGCGGCCGTTGCGGATGCGCTGCAGCCCCTGCGCGACCAGCACGCGGTTGTTGCCGTCGAGCCGCACGACGTCGGCGACGGTGCCGAGCGCGACGAGGTCGAGCAGGCCGTCGAGGCGCGGCTCGGCTTCCTTGCTCGCGAACGCGCCGCGGCGGCGCAGCTCGGCGCGCAGCGCGAGCAGCACGTAGAACATTACGCCGACGCCGGCGAGGTGCTTGCTCGGGAACGCGCAGCCGGGCTGATTCGGGTTGACGATCGCGCGCGCGGCGGGCAGCGCGTCGCCCGGCAGGTGGTGGTCGGTCACGAGCACGTCGATGCCGCGCGCGTTCGCGGCTTCGACGCCGGCGACGCTCGCGATCCCGTTGTCGACGGTGATCAGCAGGTCGGGTTGGCGCGCGGCCGCGAGTTCGACGATCTCGGGCGTGAGGCCGTAGCCGTATTCGAAGCGGTTCGGCACCAGGTAGTCGATCTGCGCGCCGAACATCCGCAGGCCGCGCACCGCGACCGCGCAGGCGGTCGCGCCGTCGCAGTCGTAGTCGGCGACGACCAGCAGGCGCCGCTTGTCGGCGATCGCGTCGGCGAGCAGCACCGCCGCATCGGCGCAGCCTTTCAGCTCGGTGGGCGGAACGAGGCGCGCGAGCGCGGTCTCGATGTCGACGGGCGACTGCACGCCGCGCGACGCGTACAGGCGCGCGAGGACGGGGTGCAGACCGTGGCGCGCAAGCGCTTCGGCGTCGGCGGGCGCGACGGGGCGGGTAACGATCCGGGTCATTCGGGGTCTGCTGGTTATTCGAACAGGGAGGCGAGCGCGCGGCGGCGCCAGAACTTGCGCAGGTCGCCGCGCGTCGCGTGCAGCGTCACGGAGCTCGTGTCGCCGCACAGCGTGACATCGACGGCCGCCAGCTCGCCGTTCTGCAGCGCGGCGAGCGCCGGCGCGAACCAGTCGCGCTCGAGCGCGGCGAGCCCGTCGTGCCAGCGCGCCCAGTCCTGCTCGATGAACGGGGTGGTCAGCGCCGGCAGCTCGACGAGCGTCGCGCCATCAGTGGCCGGCAGCGCGCCGAACGTCGCGGGCGGGCGGGCGGCTTCGGTTTGCGCGGCGCGTGCGAGGCCGAGCGCGGCGGGCGACGCGGACAGCACGCGCGCGAACGGCTTGCCGACCGGCTTCAGCGTGCCTTGCGCATGGAACCAGATCGAATTGACGGCCGGCAGCCCACGCGCCTCGCGGGCTTCGTTGACCGGATGCTGGAACCACGCCATCTGCACTTCGTTCTGCAGTTTCATCCACATCCGCGAGCGCTCGCCCGTATGCGCCTCGTGCGGCAGCCAGATCTCGATGTTGCGGCCGCTGGCGCGCAGCGGCGCGGCGCCGGCGAGGCGCGCGAGCTGGTCGCTCGACAGATACCAGCGCGCCGGGTTCGGCGCTTCGAGCCGCACGCCGAGCTCCTCGATCAGCGGCCGCGCGACCGCGAGCAGCGCGGCCGCGTCGCCGTCGTCGAGCGCGAGGGCCGCCGGATCGACGAGCACCAGGTGATCGTGCGCGATTTCGACGTGCACGGGCTCGACGCACGCCCATGCGTGCGTGCCGGGATCGCCGCCATCGGCCAGCAGCATGTAGGGCGCGAGCGGCGCTTCGTCCGCGGCGTTGCCGTGGGTGGCGCCGAACCGGCTCGCCAGCCAGCGCTCGTGCGGCAGCGTGCGCTGGAAGTCCTCGCCGGCCACGCGCTCGACGAGGCTCGCGCGGGCGAGCAACTTCTGGAGCGCGGGGCTGTCCAGCGTGTGCAGGGACGAGGCCGCATCGGCCGCCGACGGCAGCGCGAACGGAACGAGAAAATGGAGGCGTCGGTCATGCATGATGGTGCGCATTGTATGGCAAACTGCGCGCGTGATCGGGCCGGCTGACGGCCCGATCGCGTCCGGCGGCCGTTTTTCGACCGTGCCCGGGCTGCCGGCCGCCACCCGGCGGCGGTCCGGCCGCGGCGCGCCTCCCGCCGTAACCAGCAGAAAGGATTCGCTTGAAACTTCCGTACGAATGGCAGATCGGCTGGCGCTACACGCGCGCCGGCAAACGCACGACCGGCAACGGCTTCATTTCCTTCATCGCGCTCGTCTCGATGCTCGGGATCGCGCTCGGCGTCGCGGCGCTGATCGTCGTGCTGTCGGTGATGAACGGCTTCCAGAAGGAAGTGCGCGACCGCATGCTGTCGGTGCTCGCGCACGTCGAGGTGTTCTCGCCGACGGGCTCGATGCCCGACTGGCAACTGACCGCGCAGGAAGCGCGCCGCAATCCGTCGGTGATCGGCGCCGCGCCGTACGTCGACGCGCAGGCGCTGCTCACGCGCCAGGACGCGGTGAGCGGCGTGATGCTGCGCGGCGTCGAGCCGTCGCTCGAGCCGCAGGTGTCCGACATCGGCAAGGACATGAAGGCCGGCCAGCTCGGCGCGCTCGTGCCGGGCCAGTTCGGCATCGTGCTCGGCGACGCGCTCGCCGGCAACCTCGGCGTGACGGTCGGCGACAAGGTCACGCTCGTCGCGCCCGAAGGCTCGATCACGCCGGCCGGCATGATGCCGCGGCTGAAGCAGTTCACGGTGGTCGGCGTGTTCGAATCGGGCCACTACGAATACGACAGCACGCTCGCGATGATCAACATCCGCGACGCGGAGGCGCTGTTCCGGATGAGCGCGCCGACCGGCGTGCGGCTGCGGCTCACCGACATGCAGAAGGCGCCGCAGGTCGCGGTCGAGCTGTCGCATACGCTGTCGGGCAGCCTGTACATCCGCGACTGGACCCAGCAGAACAAGACGTGGTTCTCGGCCGTGCAGATCGAGAAGCGGATGATGTTCATCATCCTCACGCTGATCATCGCGGTGGCCGCGTTCAACCTCGTGTCGTCGCTCGTGATGACCGTGACCAACAAGCAGGCCGACATCGCGATCCTGCGCACGCTCGGCGCGCAGCCGGGGTCGATCATGAAGATCTTCGTCGTGCAGGGCGTGACGATCGGCTTCGTCGGCACGGCGTCCGGCGTCGCGCTCGGTTGCCTGATCGCGTGGAGCATCCCGTGGCTGATTCCGATGATCGAGCACCTGTTCGGCGTGCAGTTCCTGCCGCCGTCGGTGTACTTCATCAGCGAGCTGCCGTCCGAACTCGTCGCGAGTGACGTGATCCGGATCGGGCTGATCGCGTTCGCGCTGTCGGCCGTCGCGACGCTCTATCCGAGCTGGCGCGGCGCGAAGGTGAAGCCGGCGGAGGCGCTCCGCTATGAATGACCGCGCGACCGCATTCGCGGATTCACGACAACACAACAGACAGGATTCGGCAGGTATGCAGGAATACGTGCTTCAGGCGCGCGGGATCACGAAGGCGTTCGTGCAGGGCGGCTTCAACGTGCAGGTGCTCAACAACACCGAGCTGACGGTGCGGCGCGGCGAGAAGCTCGCGGTCGTCGGCGCGTCGGGCTCCGGCAAGAGCACGCTGCTGCACGTGCTGGGCGGGCTCGACGAGCCGAGCGCCGGCGAAGTGTCGCTGCTCGGCAAGCCGTTTACGCAGCTCGCCGAGCGCGAGCGCAACGAGCTGCGCAACCGCGCGCTCGGCTTCGTCTACCAGTTCCATCACCTGCTGCCCGAGTTCACCGCGCTGGACAACGTCGCGATGCCGCTGCGCATCCGCCGGATGACGACCGAGGACGCGCGCGCGCAGGCACAGGCGATGCTCGAACGCGTCGGTCTCGGCCCGCGTGCGAAGCACCGGCCGGGCGAGCTGTCGGGCGGCGAGCGGCAGCGCGTCGCGATCGCGCGCGCGCTGGTCACGAAGCCCGCGTGCGTGCTCGCCGACGAGCCGACCGGCAACCTCGACGGCACGACGGCCGACACGGTGTTCAACCTGATGCTCGAACTGTCCGAGACGCTCGAAACGAGTTTCGTGATCGTCACGCACGATCCCGATCTCGCCGCGCGCTGCGACCGCATCATGCGGTTGCGCGACGGCGTGCTGCACGAGGAGCCGGCGCTGCCGGTGTAAAAAAGCAGCGCCTTTTGGGCCGGCCGCCGGTTCGTCCGGCACGGCGCAAGGGCGCGGGACTGCTGCCATGTGGATCGACACGCACTGCCATCTCGATGCCGCCGAGTTCGACGCCGACCGCGACGCGATCGCGCAGGCTGCGCGCGCGGCCGGCGTGTCGCGCATCGTGATCCCGAGCATCGGGCGCGACAACTTCACGACGGTGCGCGAACTCGCGCAGCGCACGCCGGGCGCCGTCTATGCGCTCGGCATTCATCCGATGTACACGCCGCAGGCGCGCGATGCCGACCTCGATCGACTGCGCATGGAGATCGAGGCGAGCCTCGACGATCCGCGTTTCGTCGCGATCGGCGAGATCGGGCTCGACTATTTCGTGCCGGGGCTCGACGAAGACCGGCAGCAGTTCTTCTACCAGGGCCAGCTCAGGCTGGCGCGGGAATTCGACTTGCCGGTGTTGTGCCACGTGCGCAAGTCGCAGGACCGCGTGCTGGCCGGGCTGCGCCGTTTCGGCGTGCGGCGTGGCATCGCGCATGCGTTCAACGGCAGTTTCCAGCAGGCCGAAGCGTATCTGGCGCAGGGACTGCATCTCGGCTTCGGCGGCAACGTGACCTTCACGCGCGCGCGGCAGATTCGCCGGCTCGCCACCGAGTTGCCGCTCGACGCGCTCGTCGTCGAGACCGACGCGCCTGACATCGCGCCCGAATGGGCATACAAATCCCGCAATACGCCCGACCAGGTGCCGCGCATCGGCGTCGTGCTCGCCGAATTGCGCGGCCTCGATACTGGCGAATTGGCCGTCTGCACTTCGGCTAACGCGCTCGCCGCGCTGCCGCGACTCGCACTTTCGTCCGCATAATCGTTGCCGGAAGGCACCTTGTTGGCAGGGTGGCGCCGGGTCGACGAGGAGGCGGAATGCGCGTGGGGTGGATCGCGTTCGCGCTCGGCGTCGTCGTGCTGCAGCGGCAGGCGGCGTTGCCGGGGGCGATCGCATGGACGGTCGGAGCAGCCGTGCTCGCGGGCTGCGCGGTGCTGGGCACGTGGTGCGTGCGTCGAAGGCGCACGCGTGCGGTCGTTGCATGCGGATGGATGCTGTGGGCGCTCGCGGCCTGCGTCGCGGGGTTCGGCTATGCGGCCGCGCGAGCGGAATGGCGCCTGAGCGACAACCTGCCGGCTGAATGGGAAGGGCGCGACATCGTCGTCACGGGGGTGATCCGCGGGCTGCCCGTCGTTGACGAGACAGGCGCGCGACTGCTGTTCGCGGTCGAATCGAACGATGCGGGGCTCGCGCGTTTTCCGCCATTGATCCGGTTGTCGTGGCGCGCGTATGGCGCAGCCGCGCCACGCGACGCGCTTCCCGATTGGCGGGCGGCTCAGCGCTGGCGTTTCGTCGTGCGTCTCAAGCGTCCGCATGCCGAGGCCAATCCGGGCGTGCGCGACAGCGAGGCGGCGTGGCTCGCCGCGGGCATTCGTGCGATCGGCTATGTCAGTGCGCCGCGTCGGGCGGCATTGCTCGACGCGCGCGCCTCGGGATGGCGCGCGTCGATCGACCGGGTGCGCGACGCGCTGCGCACGCGCATCGGCGAGGTGCTCGGTACCGATGCGGCGCATCGCGGCATCGTCGCCGCGCTGGCGATCGGCGAGCAGTCGGGCATCGGCGAGGATGACTGGCGCGTACTGCGCAACACGGGCACGAGCCACCTGGTCGCGATTTCCGGTCTCCACGTCGGGCTGGTCGGCGCGCTCGCCGGCTGGCTCGTATCGATGGTCTGGCGCCGCGTGCGCTGGCGCGGGCGGGCCGCGACGCTCGTGCTGCCGGCGCCGTATGCGGCCGCGCTCGCCGCGTTGGTCGCCGCGGCGGGCTACGCGGCGCTCGCCGGTTTCAACGTGCCGGCGCAGCGCGCGTGGTGGATGATCGCCGGCGGCGGCATCGCGTATCTGGCCGGCCGCAGCGTGCCGACGTCCGCGGTGCTGTGCGCGGCGCTCGGCGGCGTGCTGCTCGCCGATCCGTGGGCCGTGCTGTCGGCCGGCTTCTGGCTGTCGTTCGGCGCGGTCGCCGTGATCCTGCTGGCCGTCGCCGGCTGGCGCGCGGTGCGTGAAGCCGACGAAGCCGGCATGGAAGGCGGCGCGGCCGATTGGCGGAGCCGGTTGCGCGCGTGGACGACGCGCTGCGGACGCCGCCTCGCCGACGCGACGCGCGTGCAGTACGCGGTGACGATCGGGCTCGCGCCGCTCACCGCCGCGTGGTTCGCGCAGGTTTCGCTGTCGGGCCCGTTCGGCAATGCGTTCGCGATTCCGTGGGTCAGCTCGGTCGTGACGCCGGTCGTGCTGGCCGGCATCGCGTTGCCGCCGCCGCTCGACGCGGCGGCCTTCCGGCTTGCGCATGCGGCGCTCGAACCGATGATGACGCTGCTCGGGCACCTGGCCGACTGGCCGGCCGGCGTGTTCTGGCTGCGCATGCCCGACTGGCCGGTGCTGGCGCTCGCATGCGTGGGCGTCGCGTGGGTGCTGATGCCGCGCGGCTGGCCGTTGCGCTGGGCGGCGCCGCTCACGTGGCTACCGCTCGTCGCGCCTGCGCCCGATGTGCCACCGCCCGGCGGCTTCCGGATGACCGTGCTCGACGTGGGGCAGGGCGCGGCGGTGCTGGTCGAAACCGCGCGGCGGACCTTGCTGTTCGATGCGGGCCCGGGTGCGGAATCGTCCCACGCCGGTACGCGGATCGTCGCGCCGGCGTTGCGGGCGCGCGGCATCTCGACGATCGATTCGCTCGTGCTCAGTCATGCGGATGCCGATCATGCGGGCGGCGCGGCGGCCGTTTATGCGGCGGCCGACGTGCGCCAGTTGCTGGCCGGCATTGCGCCGAAGAGCCGGCTGTGGCGCGACGCGCAGGCCGCCGGCGTGGCCGATCGGCTGCCGTGCGCGGCCGGACAGCGCTGGACCTGGGACGGCGTCGCCTTCACGATGTTGTGGCCGCCGGGCGGGCGGAGCGCGGGTTCGTCGAACGGGCAGTCGTGCGTGCTGCGCATCGACGCGGGCGGCACGTCGGCACTGCTGACGGGCGACATCGAGGCCGGCGCCGAGCGCCGGCTGGTGGCCGATGCGCGCGATGCGCTGGCCGCGCAGATCCTGGTCGTTCCGCACCACGGCAGTCGCACGTCGTCGATGGAGCCTTTCCTCGATTCGGTCGGGCCGCGCGTCGCGGTATTTCCTGTAGGCTATCGCAATCGTTTCGGTCATCCGCACCGGACCGTGCTGGCCCGCTACGAGGCGCGCGGGATTCCGCTGCCGCGTACCGATCGCGACGGCGCCGTGCGGTTCGACGTCGCGCCGGCCGGCGGCGGGTTCGGATTCGCGCGCTATCGCGACGAGCGGCGCCGCTACTGGATGGACCGGTGAGCGCGGCGAAGGCCGGCGTATCAGGGTAGAGAACTCGGGGCCGGCGTGCCGTGCGTGGTGCCGACGGAATACGAAGCATGGGACTGGCGTGAGAGCCGAGGCGTCAACGCCAGTCGACCACGAGGCATAAGACGGGAGCAAGTGCTGAAGCCCGACTCCCGTCGTCCGCGAAGCATGGGACGGGAGTAACCGCTAAAGCGCTAACTCCCGTCGACAAAGGAGACATCGGCGTTTGAAGGACATCCTCCACTTCTCGCATGCGAACGGCTTCCCGGCGTCGACGTACCGGACGATCTTCGCCGAACTGGCCGACGACTACGAGCTGCGCTACATCGAACGGATCGGCCACGATCGCCGCTACCCGGTGACGCGCGACTGGCCGCATCTCGTCGAACAACTGCTCGACGACATCGGCCGCCGCTACGAGCGCCCGGTCTGGCTCGTCGGCCATTCGCTCGGCGGCTACCTGTCGCTGATGGCCGCGCTGAAGAAGCCGCAGTGGGTGCGCGGCGTCGTGATGATCGATTCGCCGATCATCGCGGGCTGGCGTGCCGGCGCGCTGCGCGCGAGCCAGTGGGCGGGGCTCGACGAGCGGCTGTCGCCGGCCGCGGCGACGCGCAACCGGCGCACGCGCTGGACGAGCCGCGACGAAGTCTGGCGGCATTTCCGCGAGAAGCCCGCGTTCGCGCGCTGGGACGAGCGGATGCTGGCCGACTATATCGACTACGGAATCCCGCAGGCCGGCGCCGACGGCGAGCGCGCGCTCGCGTTCGACCGGCAGGTCGAATACCTGATCTACCGGACGCTGCCGCACACGCTCGGCCCGCGGCTCGCGCACGGCGCGCCGGTGCCGCTCGGCTTTCTCGCGGGCACGCGCTCGCGCGAGGTGCGGCAGGTCGGGCTCGATGCGACGCGCCGCGCGACGCGGGGGCGCATCGAATGGCTCGAGGGCAGCCACCTGTTCCCGATGGAGCGGCCGATCGACACCGCCCGCGCATTGCAGCGGATGCTGAATTCGCTGAAGGCCGACGAGGGCGGCGTTTCGCAGGCCGGCGCGCCGCTCGCGAAGCGCGCCTGACGCTTCGTCGGCCGGCCGGAACGCTTGTCGGCGCATGCGCGCAGCGCCGACCGGGCGGCCGGTTCGCGCCGCCGCGCACGGCCGGCGCGGGTCGGCACGAAAGGGCGCGATCATCACGTCAATTGCTGAGAGAAGGGCGGGCTTTACGGTATAATCCGTTTTTCCCGCGAGCATCCAGCGATGACCAAATATGTTTTCGTCACCGGCGGCGTAGTTTCTTCCCTTGGCAAGGGTATTGCCGCCGCTTCCCTCGCCGCGATCCTCGAATCGCGCGGTCTGAAAGTCACTCTCCTCAAACTCGATCCCTACATCAACGTCGACCCCGGCACGATGAGCCCGTTCCAGCACGGCGAAGTGTTCGTGACGGAAGACGGAGCGGAGACCGACCTCGACCTCGGCCACTATGAGCGCTTCATCAGCACGAAGATGCGCAAGGCCAACAACTTCACGACCGGCCAGATCTACGAATCGGTGATCCGCAAGGAACGCCGCGGCGACTATCTCGGCAAGACCGTGCAGGTGATTCCGCACATCACGAACGAAATCCAGGCGTTCATCGAGCGCGGGGCGGCATCGGCCACCTGCGGCGAGCCGGACGTCGCGATCGTCGAGATCGGCGGCACGGTCGGCGACATCGAGTCGCTGCCGTTCCTCGAGGCCGCGCGCCAGATGAGCCTGCGCCTCGGCCGCAACAGCGCGTGCTTCGTGCACCTGACGCTCGTGCCGTACGTCGCGACGGCCGGCGAGCTGAAGACGAAGCCGACCCAGCACAGCGTGCAGAAGCTGCGCGAGATCGGCATCCTGCCGCACGTGCTGCTGTGCCGTGCGGATCGCCGCATCCCCGACGACGAATCGAAGAAGATCTCGATGTTCTCGAACGTGCCCGAAGACGCCGTGATCTCGGTGTGGGACGCCGACAGCATCTACAAGATTCCGCAGATGCTGCACGACCAGGGCCTCGACCGGATCATCTGCGAAGAGCTGAAGCTGTCGCCGAAGGACGCCGACCTGAGCATGTGGTCGGCGCTCGTCGAGAAGCTCGAGAACCCGAAGCAGGAAGTGACGATCGGCATGGTCGGCAAGTACGTCGACCTGACCGAGTCGTACAAGTCGCTGATCGAGGCGCTGCGTCATGCGTCGATCCACACGTCGACCAAGGTCAACATCGAATACATCGACTCGGAAGAGCTCGAGACGAACGGTGTCGACAGCCTCAAGCATCTCGACGCCGTGCTGGTGCCGGGCGGTTTCGGCCGTCGCGGCACGGAAGGCAAGATCGCCGCGGTTCGCTACGCGCGCGAGTCGAAGGTGCCGTACCTCGGCATCTGCCTCGGCATGCAGCTCGCGGTGATCGAATTCGCGCGCGATGTCGTCGGCCTGAAGCAGGCGAACAGCACGGAATTCGATCCGGACACGCCGGAGCGCGTGGTCGCGCTGATCACCGAATGGTACGACCGCGAAGGCAAGGTCGAGACGCGCACCGAGGAATCCGACCTCGGCGGCACGATGCGCCTCGGTTCGCAGCGCTGCCCGATCAAGCCGGGCACGATGGCGGAAGAAATCTACGGCAAGGACGTGAACGAGCGCCATCGCCACCGTTATGAAGTCAATAACCGCTTCGTGCCCCAGCTCGAAGCCGGCGGCCTTATCATCAGCGCCCGTACCCCGAGCGAGGATCTGCCGGAAATGATGGAGCTGCCGCGTTCGATGCACCCGTGGTTCGTCGGCGTCCAGTTCCACCCGGAATTCACGTCCACGCCGCGTGACGGCCATCCCCTGTTCAAGTCGTTCGTCGAAGCCGCGCTCGCCAACAAGCAAGCGCGCGGAGTGCAAGCATGAAGTTGTGCGATTTCGAGGTCGGTCTCGACCAGCCTTTCTTCCTGATCGCGGGGACCTGCGTCGTCGAATCGGAGCAAATGACGATCGACACGGCGGGCCGCCTGAAGGAGATCTGCGAGAAGCTGAACGTTCCGTTCATCTACAAGTCGTCCTACGACAAGGCAAACCGCAGCTCGGGCAAGTCGTTTCGCGGCCTCGGAATGGACGAGGGCCTGCGGATCCTGTCCGAGGTGAAGCGCCAGCTCGGCCTGCCGGTGCTGACCGACGTGCATTCGATCGACGAGATCGAGCAGGTCGCGTCGGTCGTCGACGTGCTGCAGACGCCGGCGTTCCTGTGCCGCCAGACCGACTTCATCCATGCGTGCGCGCGCTCGGGCAAGCCCGTCAACATCAAGAAGGGCCAGTTCCTCGCGCCGCACGACATGAAGAACGTGATCGACAAGGCGCGCGACGCCGCACGTGAAGCCGGTCTGTCGGAAGACCGTTTCATGGCGTGCGAGCGCGGCGTCTCGTTCGGCTACAACAATCTCGTGTCGGACATGCGTTCGCTCGCGATCATGCGCGAGACGAACGCGCCGGTCGTGTTCGATGCGACCCACTCGGTGCAATTGCCGGGCGGGCAGGGCACGAGCTCGGGCGGCCAACGCGAATTCGTGCCGGTGCTCGCCCGTGCGGCGGTCGCGACGGGCGTCGCGGGCCTCTTCATGGAAACGCATCCGAATCCGGCCGAGGCGAAGTCGGACGGCCCGAATGCGGTGCCGCTGAACCGGATGGGCGCGTTGCTGGAGACCCTCGTCACGCTCGACCAGGCGGTGAAGCGCAATCCGTTCCTGGAAAACGATTTCAATTAAAGATCGAATGAACCTTGCGACGGCTTCGCGCGTCTGTAGCGAAAGCGGTTCCGGCACGCACGCCGTCGCAGTTTGAAGAATCCATCGTCATTCTCAGAGGAAACCCATGAGTGCAATCGTAGATATCATCGGCCGCGAGATTCTGGATTCGCGCGGCAACCCCACCGTCGAATGCGACGTGCTGCTCGAATCGGGCACGATGGGCCGCGCGGCGGTGCCGTCGGGCGCGTCCACCGGCTCGCGTGAAGCGATCGAACTGCGCGACGGCGAAGCCGGCCGCTACAACGGCAAGGGCGTGCTGAAGGCAGTCGAGCACATCAACACCGAAATCTCCGAAGCCATCATGGGCCTCGACGCGTCGGAACAGGCGTTCCTCGACAAGACGCTGCTCGAGCTGGACGGCACCGACAACAAGTCGCGCCTGGGCGCGAACGCGATGCTGGCCGTGTCGATGGCCGTCGCGAAGGCCGCCGCCGAAGAGGCCGGCCTGCCGCTGTACCGCTACTTCGGCGGGTCGGGCGCGATGCAACTGCCGGTGCCGATGATGAACATCGTCAACGGCGGCGCGCACGCGAACAACAGTCTGGACATCCAGGAATTCATGATCGTTCCGGTCAGCCAGCCGACGTTCCGTGAAGCGCTGCGTTGCGGCGCGGAAGTGTTCCACGCGCTGAAGAAGATCCTGAGCGACCGCGGCATGAGCACGGCCGTCGGCGACGAAGGCGGTTTCGCACCGAACTTCGGCAGCAACGACGAGTGTCTGTCGACGATCCTGCAGGCGATCGAGAAGGCCGGCTACCGTGCGGGCGAAGACGTGCTGCTCGCGCTCGACTGCGCGGCATCCGAGTTCTACCACGACGGCAAGTACCAGCTCGCCGGCGAAGGCCTGCAACTGTCGTCGGCCGAATTCACCGACTACCTCGCGACGCTCGCCGACAAGTTCCCGATCGTGTCGATCGAGGACGGCATGCACGAAAGCGACTGGGACGGCTGGAAGCTGCTGACCGACCGCCTCGGCAAGAAGGTGCAGCTGGTCGGCGACGACCTGTTCGTCACGAACACGCGCATCCTGAAGGAAGGCATCGAGAAGGGCATCGCGAACTCGATCCTCATCAAGATCAACCAGATCGGTACGCTGACCGAAACGTTCGCGGCAATCGAAATGGCGAAGCGCGCGGGCTACACGGCCGTGATCTCGCACCGCTCGGGCGAAACGGAAGATTCGACGATCGCGGACATCGCGGTCGGGCTGAACGCCGGTCAGATCAAGACGGGTTCGCTGTCGCGCAGCGACCGCATCTCGAAGTACAACCAGCTGCTGCGCATCGAGGAAGACCTCGGCGACATCGCGAGCTACCCGGGCAAATCGGCTTTCTATAACCTGCGCTAACGCGCTACTATCGGGTTCGTCATCTCGACGCCGCTCTGTGCCTGTGCGCGGAGCGGCGCTTCTTATATCTGCGTCTCTTACATGCGGCTTGTCACTGTCGTCCTGATTGCCTTGCTGGCGCTCATTCAGTACCCCCTATGGTGGGGACACGGCGGCTGGCTGCGGGTGCACGAATTGCGTCAGCAGCTCGACGACCAGCTTCAGAAGAATGCGGACGAGAAGCTGCGCAACGAGCGCACCGCGGGCGAAGTGCAGGATCTGCAGAGCGGCACCGCGGCGATCGAGGAGCGTGCGCGCTACGAGATGGGCATGGTGAAGGACGGTGAAGTATTCGTGCAGTTCGTGTCGCCGAATGCGCCTGCGGGGCCGGTGAACAACACGCCGTCGAATACGTCGACGCGCGGCGCTGTGTCCGCGGCGCCGGTGCGGGTCGTGCCGAATCCGCAGTCGATCGCGAAGCCGTCGCGGCATCACGGCGGCGACAAGGGCAAGGCGGCGCATCACTGAGCGCGATACCTCGAACCCATTGAAAAAGCGCGGGAAATGCCGCGCTTTTTTATTTCCTGCAAGTCGTCAATCGATCGGGCGACGCCTGCTCACCACCACCAGCCCGGGTAGCCGTAACTGATGCCCGTGCCCCAGCGATTGCCCCATCCGCCGTAGTACCCGCCGTAGACTGTCACGGGCGGCGGCGAGTAATAGGCCCACGCGCGCGCGGCCGCTTCGGCTGCCATTGCGCTGTTCTGCTCGCGCAGGACCTGCTGGTCGATCTCGTCGTAGCGCTTGCGTTCGGCGCTCGACAGCACGGGCGGCTGGCCGCCCGACGCGCCCGGCTCGGGCAGGCGGCTCAGGATCGTGGAAGTCGGCGGCGGCATCGCGCAGCCTGCAAGCGCGAGCGTGCCGGCGGCCATGCTCGCCAGGGCGATGGTGCGGAGTGTGCCAAAGGGGCGGAGGTGACTCATGTGTTTCTCCTGCAGCGCGCCGGCCGTGGAAAACGGCTCGTGCCGAAGGTCGGGCCTCCGGCGCCCGAGCCGCGCGTGCGGCGCTCGTGCGTCATTATGCGCCCGTGCCGCGCCGGCGGCGGGCACGGGCGCGCGGCTCAGTGACGCTGGTCGGTCGCGGGCGCGATGCCGGTCTCGACACCGGGCGCCGCGAACAGCTGCGCGACGTCGACCGGATCGAATTCGTAGCGCTGGTTGCAGAACTCGCAGTGGATCTCGACGTGGCCGCGCTCGACGATCACGCTGTCGACTTCCTCACGACCGAGCATGCGCAGCATCGCGCCGACCTTCTCGCGCGAGCACGAACACTGGAAACGCGTGCCGGCCGGTTCGAAGTGCTGCACGTTTTCCTGCCAGAACAGCCGGCGGAACACGACTTCCGGTTCGACCTCGAGCAGCTCCTTCGCGGACAGCGTGCCGCCGAGCGTGCACACGCGTTCCCACGTGTCGATATCGGTTTCGGCGTTGCGCGGCACGATGCCGCCGTCGCCAGGCAGCTTCTGCAGCAGCATGCCGACCGCGCGGTCGCGATCGGCCGCGAGCCACAGCCGCGTGTCGAGCTGCTCCGAGTGGTGCATGTAGTGCTCGAGTACCTGCGACACCGATTCGAGCGGGCCGTCGACGCCGTTCAGCGGCACGATGCCCTGGTACGGCTGCTGACCCGGCAGCTTGTCGGCCGGATCGAGCGTGATCACGCAGCGGCCGTGGCCGCTTGCGTTGACGAGCGCCGCGAAGCTCGTGTCGTCGCCGATCGTCTGCGCGGCGTCGCCGGAGAACTTCGCGGTGGCCCGCATCGACAGATCGGACCCGCACTGGACGACCAGCATCTGGACCGGCCCGTCGCCGAAGATCTGCATGATCAGGGTGCCGTGAAATTTCAGGTTCGCGGACAGCAGCGCGCACGCGGCCATCATCTCGCCGAGCACCGTGCGCACCGGGGCAGGGTAGTCGCGGCGGGCGAGCACTTCCTGCCACGTGTTGCGCAGCGAAACGATCTCGCCGCGCACGGGCGCCGCATTGAACATGAATTTCTGTAACTGGTCGCTCACTCTTCTTCCTTGAAATCCGTGCGAATCACCCGATCCGCACGAGTTGCTCCTTGAAATGCGCGCGTCGCTCGACATAGGTCTTCGCGTTGGCGCGCAGCCGCGCGACGTCTTCCGCCGACAACTCGCGCACGACTTTTGCCGGTGCGCCGAGAATCAGCGAGTTGTCCGGGAACGTCTTGCCTTCCGTCACGACCGCGCCGGCACCGACCAGACAGTTGCGGCCGATGACCGCGCCATTCAAGACCACCGCCTGAATCCCGATCAGCGAACCTTCGCCGATCGTGCAGCCGTGCAGCATGGCCTGGTGCCCGATCGTCACGTTCTCGGCAATCGTCAGCGGAAAGCCCGGGTCGGTATGCAGGACCGCGCCTTCCTGGACGTTGCTGCCCGCGCCGACCGTAATCGTCTCGTTGTCGCCGCGAATCGTCGCGCCGAACCACACGCTCGCGTTTTCCTCGAGCACGACCTTGCCGATGATGGCCGCCGTGTCGGCGACGAATACGCTTTCGTGGATCGTCGGGGCCGTCTCGCCCAGCTTGTAGATCGTCACGGAGTCTCCTTGTCTCTTCGATGATGGGCGCCGGTAGAATGGCGCGTCCGGTTTGCCCGGCGCCTGGCGCCGCGGAACAAACGCATATTGTAAACCGTCGCGTGCCGATGCTCCCGCGATGCGTACGCAAGGTGTCCCCGTTTATGAGCATGGAGTCTTCCTCTTTCGGCCAGGCGCCGGCCTGTGTGCGTCGCGTGGCGCTCGACGCGCTGCGTATTGCCGAGCCGGCGGCCAAGGCCGCGCAGGTGCGCGCGCTGCACGATGCGCTGCGGGCCGGGCAGGCCGCGATCGCGCCGTCGCTGCAACTGCGCGAACCGGCCGATCTGCCCGGGCGCCCGGCGCGGCCGCCGCTCGTCGAGCCGCGCCAGCTCGAGCGGCGCAGCATGCGCTCGCCCGAAGGGCGCGCCGTGCTGCTGCACGCGCTCGCCCATATCGAATTCAATGCGATCAACCTGGCGCTCGACGCCGTCTGGCGCTTCGCGGGCATGCCCGACGCGTTCTATGCAGACTGGCTGAAGGTCGCGGCCGAGGAGGCCTATCATTTCACGCTGCTGTCCGACCGGCTCGCGGCATTCGGGCACGCATACGGCGATTTTCCCGCGCACAACGGGCTGTGGGAGATGTGCGAGCGAACCAGGGGCGATGTGCTCGCGCGAATGGCGCTCGTGCCGCGGACGCTCGAGGCCCGCGGGCTCGACGCGTCGCCGCCGATCCGTGCGCGGCTCGTGCAGGCGGGCGACGATGCGTCGGCCGCGATCCTCGACGTGATCCTGCGCGACGAAATCGGCCATGTCGCGATCGGCAACCGCTGGTTCCGCCATTTGTGCGATGCTGCCGGCCGCGACCCCGTGCCGACCTATCGGCAGCTCGCCGAGCAATACCACGCGCCACGGCTGCGCGGCCCGTTCAATTTCGATGCGCGGCGCGATGCCGGCTTCGAGCAGGCCGAACTCGACGAACTGGCCGCGCAGGACGCGGCGGACGGGCGCGCCGCGCATTAGCCGGATCCCGTCCGGCTGGGCCGGGTTGGCCGCCGGCCGGCTTGCGCAGCCGGCCCATGGCGCCTTCCTGCCAGGCTCCGTAAGACCTCGCCGCTAGAGCGGTACCTCGATTGCCGGCCGCCGGAACCGGGGCGCCGCCGCTATAATCGAACGACCATTCTTTTTTTGGCGGCTGCAATGAGTGCCTCGAGTTCTGTTTCCGATTTCGTCACGGTGCGCGGCGTCCAGCTGCATGTGCGGCGCTGGGGCCGGCCCGATGCGCCGACGCTGTTCATGCTGCACGGCTGGATGGACGTCGCGGCGTCGTTCCAGTTCGTCGTCGATGCGCTCGCGGGCGACTGGCAGGTGATCGCGCCCGATGCGCGCGGCTTCGGGCTGTCCGACTGGCCGGTGGCGCGGCAGGGCGGCGGCCACTACTGGTTCCACGAATACCTCGGTGACCTCGATGCGCTCGTCGACCGCTACGCGCCGACCGGCGAGGTCAACCTGGTCGGACACAGCATGGGTGCGAACGTCGTGTGCCTGTACGCCGGCGCCCGGCCGGAACGCGTGCGCCGAGTGGTCGACCTCGAAGGGTTCGGGCTCGCGCCGGCCCGCGCCGAACAGGCGCCGCGCCGGCTGCGCGGCTGGCTGGACGAGCTGCGCGAGCCGCCCGCGCTGCGGCCGTATGCGTCCCTCGACGACGTGGCGGCGCGCCTGATCAAGACCAATCCGCGGCTCGACCCGCGCCGCGCCGCGTTTCTCGCCGCGCACTGGTCGAAACGCGGCGACGACGGCCTCTACCACCTGCTGGCCGATCCGGCGCACAAGATGCCGGGCCCGCTGCTGTACCGGCTCGACGAAGTGATGGCGATCTGGAAGCAGGTGCGCGCGAAGGTACTGCACGTCGAGGCGGTCAATTCGCCGACGCTCGCGCATCTCGCCGGCGACATCCCGCTACCCGAATTCAAGGCGCGCTTCGACGCATTCCCCGACTGGCGCGAGAAGCTCGTCGAGGATGCCGGCCACATGGTGCATCACGACCAGCCCGAGCAGATCGCGGCGTTGATCGAGGCGTTCTGCGCGTAGGCGCGCGGCGCCGCGGCAGGGCAGGCAGGCGGCGCAATTGCCGCGTTGCAGTAGAATGAGGCCTTACCTGCCATGCCGACAATGAACGCCGATCTCCACTGCCATTCCAATGTTTCCGACGGGCTGCTGTCGCCTGCCGACGTCGCGCGCCGCGCGCATGCGGGCGGCGTGACCCTGTGGGCGCTGACCGACCACGACGAGATCGGCGGCCAGGCGGCGGCGCGCAGCGAGGCGGAAGCGCTCGGCATGCGCTACCTGAGCGGCGTCGAGATCTCGGTCACGTGGGCATCGCGCACCGTGCACATCGTCGGTCTGCACATCGATCCCGCCCATCCGGCGCTGGTCGACGGCCTGTACCGCACGCGCCACGGCCGTGCGGCGCGCGCGCTGGCGATCGCGGAGCAGCTCGCGACGCTCGGCATTCCCGGCGCGTACGAAGGCGCGCTGAAATACGTATCGAATCCCGACCTGATTTCGCGCACGCACTTCGCGCGCTTTCTCGTTGAAAACGGCCATGCCGAATCGACGTCGGACGTATTCGACCGCCTGCTCGGCGACGGCAAGCCCGGCTTCGTCCCGCATCGCTGGGCGTCCCTGTCCGACGCGGTCGGCTGGATCCGCGCGGCGGGCGGCGAAGCGGTGGTCGCGCACCCGGGCCGCTATCGCTATACGCCGGTCGAATTCGACGCGTTCTTCGGCGAGTTCATCGATCTCGGCGGCCGCGCGATCGAGGTCATCACGGGCAGCCACACGCCCGACCAGTACCGCGAATACGCGGACGTGGCGCGCCGCTTCGGCTTCGAAGTGTCGCGCGGCTCGGATTTCCATGCGCCCGGCGAGGGCCGCATCGAGCTCGGCAGCCTGCCGCCGTTGCCGCCCGACCTGACACCGGTCTGGGAGCGCTGGCTCTGACGCCGGGCGGCTTCGGGCCGCCCGCGTTGCCGATGCGCGCATCCGACTTCTCCCTCTTTACGTGTCCCCATGTCCCAGTTCTTCAGGATTCATCCGGATAATCCGCAGCCGCGCCTGATCAAGCAGGCGGCGGAGATCGTCAGCAAGGGCGGCGTGATCGCGATGCCGACCGATTCGAGCTATGCGCTCGCGTGCCATCTCGACGACAAGGACGCGGTCGAGCGCGTGCGCCGGATTCGCGGCCTCGACGAGAAGCAGCACCTGTCGCTGCTGGTGCGCGACCTGTCGGAGCTCGCCAACTTCGCGATGGTCGACAACCGCCAGTACCGGCAGATCAAGTCGGTGACGCCGGGCCCGTACGTGTTCATCCTGCAGGCGACGAAGGAAGTGCCGCGCCGGCTGTCGCATCCGTCGCGCAAGACGATCGGGCTGCGCGTGCCCGATCACGCGATCACGCTCGCGCTGCTGGAGTCGCTCGGCCAGCCGCTGCTCGGCACCACGCTGATCCTGCCGCCGGACGACGAACCGCTGAACGATCCCGACGAAATCCGCACGCGGCTCGAGAAACAGGTCGACCTCGTGATCGACGGCGGCGCGTGCCCGCGCGAACCGTCGACGGTGATCGACCTGACCGGCGACGCGCCCGAACTCATCCGCGCGGGGCGCGGGGCACTCGAACCGTTCGGACTCTCGGCCGCATGACGCGCGGTGCCATTTTTGCGCGAGTGCGCTTGTTACAATAACGCGATATGGATGCTTCCCTGATACAGACCATCGCCGTCTACGCGCTGCCCGTGATCTTCGCGATCACGCTGCACGAGGCCGCGCATGGCTACGCCGCGCGCCTGCTCGGCGACAATACCGCCTACGTGATGGGGCGCGTGTCGTTCAATCCGATGCGCCACATCGATCCGCTCGGCACGATCGCGATTCCGCTCGCGATGTACTTCCTGACCGGCGGCGCGTTCCTGTTCGGCTATGCGAAGCCGGTGCCGGTGTCGTTCGGCAACCTGCGCAATCCGCGCTGGGGCAGCCTGTGGGTCGCGCTCGCGGGGCCCGCGTGCAACTTCGTGCAGGCGCTCGTCTGGGGCCTGCTGACCCTCGTGCTGCCGGCCGTGGGTGTCGACGAGCCGTTCTTCACGCGGATGGCACTCGCCGGCGTCAGCGCGAACCTCGTGCTCGGCGTGCTGAACCTGTTTCCGCTGCCGCCGCTCGACGGCGGCCGCATCCTGGCGGCGCTGCTGCCGACCAGGCAATCGATCGCGCTGTCGCGCATCGAGCCGTACGGTTTCATCATCGTCCTCGTGCTCGTCACGACGGGCGTGCTGACGAACTTCTGGCTGCGTCCGCTCGTCAATGTCGGCTACGCCGTCCTGAGCGCCATCCTGTCTCCCTTCGCCTCGCTTTTCTAACGACAATCATGTTCCCAGAACGTATTTTCTCCGGCATGCGACCCACCGGGTCGCTGCACCTCGGTCATTACCACGGCGTGCTGAAAAACTGGGTGAAGCTGCAGTCCGAGTACCCGTGCTTCTTCTGCGTCGTCGACTGGCACGCGCTGACGACGCACTACGAGACGCCCGAGGTCATCGAGAAGAACGTGTGGGACGTGCTGATCGACTGGCTCGCGTCCGGCATCGATCCGGCGCAGGCGACGCTGTTCATCCAGAGCAAGGTGCCCGAGCACGCGGAACTCGCACTGCTGCTCGGCATGAGCACGCCGCTCGGCTGGCTCGAACGCGTGCCGACCTACAAGGAGCAGATGGAGAAGCTGAAGGACAAGGACCTGTCCACCTACGGCTTCCTCGGCTACCCGGTGCTGATGGCCGCCGACATCCTGCTGTATCGCGGCTCGCTCGTGCCGGTCGGCGAGGACCAGGTGCCGCACGTCGAGATGACGCGCGAGATCGCGCGCCGCTTCAACTACCTGTACGGCCGCGAGCCCGGTTTCGAGGAGAAGGCGCTCGAAGCCGCGAAGAAGCTCGGCGGCAAGCGCGCGAAGCTCTATCACGAGCTGCGCAATGCGTACCAGCAGGAGGGCGATGACGAGGCGCTCGAACAGGCGCGCGCGATGCTGCAGGAGTCGCAAAGCCTGTCGATGAGCGACCGCGAGCGCCTGTTCGGCTATCTCGAAGGCGCGCGCAAGATCATCTTGGTCGAGCCGCAGGCGCTGCTGACCGAAGCGTCGCGGATGCCGGGCCTCGACGGGCAGAAGATGTCCAAGTCGTACGGCAACACGATTGGCCTGCGCGAAGACGCCGAGACGATCACGAAGAAGGTCCGCACGATGCCGACCGATCCCGCGCGCGTGCGCCGCACCGATCCGGGCGATCCCGACAAGTGCCCGGTGTGGCAGCTTCACCAGGTCTACACGGACGAAGCGACGCACGAGTGGGTGCAGAAGGGCTGTCGCTCGGCGGGTATCGGCTGCCTCGACTGCAAGCAGCCGGTCGTCGAAGGCATCCTGCGCGAACAGCAGCCGATGCTCGAGCGTGCGCAGAAGTACATGGACGATCCGTCGCTGCTGCGCGCGATCGTCGCGGACGGTTGCGACAAGGCGCGCAAGTACGCGACGGAAACGATGCGCGACGTGCGCGACGCGATGGGCCTGTCGTACAACTGATCCGGCGCATGAGCGAATCCGTCATCGCCGCCGCGGGCGGTCACGTCGGCCAGGCCGGGCCGTCGCGCTGGGTCGCGCAATGGGCGCGGCTCGTGCCGGCCGGCGGCGCGGTGCTCGACGTCGCCGCGGGCGGCGGCCGCCATGCGCGCTGGTTCGCGTCGCGCGGGCATCCGGTCGTCGCGCTCGACCGCGATCCGGCCGCGCTCGCCGCGTTGCGCGCGATTCCCGGCGTCGACGCCCGCGAGGCCGATCTCGAAGGCGCGCCATGGCCGCTGCCGGCCGGCGAGCGGTTCGCGGCCGTGATCGTCACGAACTATCTGCATCGCCCGCTCTGGCCCCATCTGCGCGATGCCGTGGCGCCGGGCGGCGTGCTGATTTACGAAACTTTCGCGCAAGGAAACGAAACGGTCGGAAAACCGTCCAACCCCGCGTTCCTGCTCGCCCCGGGCGAGCTGCTGGACGCCGTGCACGGCCACCTGCGGGTGGTCGCGTACGAGGACGGTTTCATCGCCGCGCCGCGCGAGGCGTTCGTCCAGCGTCTGAGCGCAGTGCGCGAGGGCGCGACCCCGAAGGCGGGGGCGGGAATTCCACGTTACGAACTGCCCGGCTAATCCGCTACAATCTCAACGTTTACCGGTACACAATCAATCGCGTTTCATGGCTAACGGCACCCAAGACGGCATTCAAATCCGCGGCAGCATCCCCGCGATCGTCACCCCGATGCTCGAAGACGGCAGTCTCGACCTGCCGGCGTTTCGCAAACTGATCGACTGGCACATCGCGGAAGGCACCGATGCGCTGGTCGTCGTCGGTACGAGCGGCGAATCGGCAACGCTCAACGTCGAAGAGCACATCCTGATGATCCGCACGGCGGTCGAGCATGCGGCGAAACGCATCCCGATCATCGCGGGCGCGGGCGGCAATTCGACCGCCGAGGCGATCGAGCTGACGAAGCATGCGAAGGCCGTCGGCGCGGACGCGACGCTGCAGGTCGTGCCGTACTACAACAAGCCGACGCAGGAAGGCATGTACCGCCACTTCCGGACGATCGCCGAAGCGGTCGACCTGCCGGTGATCCTGTACAACGTGCCGGGCCGGACGGTCGCGGACATGGCGCACGAGACGACGCTGCGCCTCGCTGACGTGCCGGGCATCATCGGCGTGAAGGAAGCGACCGGCAACATCGATCGTGCCGCGCACCTGATCAAGGCTGCGCCGAAGCACTTCGCGATCTACAGCGGCGACGATCCGACCGCGATCGCGCTGATGCTGCTCGGCGGCCACGGCAACATCTCGGTGACCGCGAACGTCGCGCCGCGCGCGATGAGCGAGCTGTGCCGCGCGGCGCTGGCCGGCGACGTGCAGACAGCCCGCGCGCTGCACATGAAGCTGCTGTCGCTGCACAAGAACCTGTTCATCGAAGCGAACCCGATCCCGGTGAAGTGGGCGCTGCAGGCGATGGGCAAGATGCAGGGCGGCATCCGGCTGCCGCTCACGGCGCTCGACGAGCGCTGCCACGATGCCGTGCGTTCGGCCCTCGTCGAGGCCGGCGTCCTCTGATGCCGAGGCGGCCGCGTCCTGCGGCCGCCGGCTCGACCCCTGATCAACCCGCACCGGCCGGCTCCGTCCGGCGCCGCTCCTGACGAGCGTTCTAGCAAGACGAAGGATTTCATGAAACGTTTCGCCTTTTCCTCTCGCGCCATCCAGCTGTCGGTGGTGGCGCTGGCGCTGGGCGCGCTCGCTGGCTGCGATACGCTGAACGACTACCTGGCCCCTGACCGGGTCAACTACAAGAACACCGGGTCGGCGCCGCCGCTCGCGGTGCCGAGCGACCTGAAGCCGGTCCCGACGACGCAGCAGTTCGTCGCGCCGCCGACCAATGCCGGGCTCGGCACGCTGCCGCCGCGGGCCACGACGCAAGCAGGCAATGCGACCGACGGCATCCCGAGCGCGCAGGATCCGCTCGGCATGCATATCGAGCGCGACGGCGATCGCCGCTGGCTCGTCGTCGACGGCCGCACGCCCGAGCAGCTGTGGCCGATCCTGAAGGAATTCTGGCAGGAGAACGGCTTCTCGCTGAAGACCGATGCGCCGTCGACGGGCATCATGGCCACCGACTGGGCCGAGAACCGCGCGAACATTCCGGACGACTGGTTCCGCCGCACGATCGGCCGGGTCATCGATTTCGCGTATTCGTCGGGCACGCGCGACCGCTTCCGCACGCTCGTGAACCGCACGTCGGACGGCAACACCGACATCTCGATCACGCACAGCGCGATGGAAGAAATGATGGTCGGCCCGCAGGGCGGCACGTCGTCGCGCTGGGAAGAGCGTCCGCGCAATCCGGTGCTCGAAGCCGTGTTCCTGTCGAAGCTGATGCAGAAGTTCGGCCTGACCGACGCGCAGGCGAAGCAGCTGTTGACCGATGCGCGTCCCGCGACGGCGCCGGCGCAGGTCAGCGATACGAGCGGCGGCGCGGCGACGCTGCAGCTGGCCGAGTCGTTCGACCGCGCGTGGCTGCGCGTGGGCCTGGCGCTCGACCGGACCAACTTCACGGTCGACAATCGCGATCGCGAGAAGGGCGTGTACACCGTGCGCTACGCGAATTCGATGGAAGAGCTCAAGCGTGACGGCCTGTTCGGCAAGCTGTTCTACGGTGGTCCGTCGGCAGCCAAGCCCGGCAAGGAATATCTGATCAACGTGCGTGCACAGGGCAATGGCGGCACGCAGGTCGCGGTGGTCGGCGCGAATGGCCAGATCGACAACTCGTCGGACGCGCAGAGGCTCATTTCGCTGCTGCACGCGCAGCTGAACTGAGCGCGTGCGATTCGCCAGCCTCGGAAGCGGCAGCGAAGGCAACGCGCTGGTCGTCGAGGCCTCGAGCGGCACGACGACCACCCGCGTGCTGCTCGACTGCGGCTTTTCCGCCAAGGAGGTCGAGCGCCGGCTCGGCCGACTGAATCTCGGCGTCGCCGATCTCGACGCGATCCTCATTACCCATGAACACAGCGACCACGTCGGCAGCGCGCTGACGCTCGCGCGTCGCGCGTCGTTGCCGCTCTACATGAGCTGGGGCACCGCGCGTGCGGTCGGCGCGGACGAGGTCGATGTCGATCTCCACGTGCTGTGGGGCGACGAGACGGCCGCGATACGCGATCTGGCCGTGATGCCCTATACGGTCCCCCACGACGCGCGGGAGCCGCTCCAGTTCGTCTTCATGGACGGAAACCGCCGGCTCGGCGTGCTGACGGACGTCGGGATGGCCACGCCGCACATCACGGCCGTCCTGAGCGGCTGTGACGCGCTGGTGCTCGAATCCAACCACGATACCGCGATGCTGGCCGCCAGCCGCTATCCGCAGTCGCTGAAGGCGCGGATCGGCGGCAACCACGGCCACTTGAGCAACCACGCGGCGGCCGAGATTCTCGCGTCGCTCGAACGCAGCCGTCTCCAGCACCTGGTGGCGGCCCATCTGAGCCAGCAGAACAACCTGCCGGAACTGGCCCGCCAGGCGTTTGGCGGTGTGCTCGGGACGGACGGGGAAGACGTGATCGTGGCCTCGCAGGACGCGGGCTTCGACTGGCTGATGCTCGGATAGCGGGGGAGGGCCGCCGCGGCGGCTCGACACGGCTGCCGGGTGCTCGATTCGAAAGCGGCAGACGTAAAAAAACCGGCCCTCGGGCCGGTTTTTTTTCAGCTGATGCTGAAGGCTTACTGGCTTGCGCCCGAAGCCGGAGCAGCCGTCGCTGCCGAAGCAGCCGACGCCACTGCAGCAGCAGCGTCGCTCGCAGCAGCCGTTGCCGACGAAGCAGCAGCCGAAGCGTCGCTCGCAGCACCAGCAACTGCCGAAGCAGCCGACGAAGCAGCAGCAGCCGCGTCGCTTGCAGCCGACGAAGCAGCTTGATCAGCGCTCTTGTTGCAAGCAGCCAGTGCAACAGCAGCCAACAGGGAAGCTACGAGGAGGGATTTCTTCATGATCACGTCCTTTTATGGTTAAAGGTAAGCAACAGCGCGAAACAATACCGGTAATGTGCTCCAACACCGACCTGGGCCGCTGGTGGAGATGCACTTCTTAGAGCGTGAATCTTCCCTACGGCTTGGGCGGAAATTATATGCACTTTCCTATCGACCGTCGACAAATGCGGGGTCAATACGTTGTCTTTCCCATACAGAATTTGATCTGTACGGGCATACGGGGCGACTCACACTAATTCCGGTTTCCGACCCGTATCCAGCCCGCACGATACCACTCGTGCAACAAGGCTGTCATTGAAGGAACCCGGGATAGTGTTACAAACCGTTTCGCCTCCATCTGGCGTTGATTGGCCAGTTCGGGCAGCCATTCACCGGCTTGCTCGAGCGGTCCTTCCTCGCCATTAATGAAGTACGAGCGCGCGTTATACATCAATGCGGCCCTTCTGTCGAGACACACGCCACGGCGTGACGCTTGCGTGACGAACGCGGCTTCGGACAGCGGACGCTCGGGCGGGTCGAAAACGACGTTGGATTTGGGCTCGCTCAGGTAGCAGCCGAGGAATTCGGCGACGTCGCGCTTGCGCCAGCGGATCGCATCGACGATCTCGGCGACACGTTCGACCATGGCCGGCGGCAGTTGCGCGGGCGCGTCGACGGCCGGCTGCTTCGGATCGCGGTAGAGGTCGTCCCCGTTCGCGTCGCGCAGGCCGCCGCGCTCCGCGAGGTAGTACAGGAACTGGGCGCCCAGCTCGCCGACGGACGGGGCCCGGAAGCCGATCGAGCAGGTCATGCATTCGCCTTCGGCGACGCCATCGTGCGCGATGTGCGGCGGCAGGTACAGCATGTCGCCGGGTTCCAGCACCCATTCGTCGCTCGGCTCGAAGTTTTCGAGGATCTTCAGCGGCACGTCCGGCTGCAACGACAGATCCTTCTGCGCGCCGACCCGCCAGCGGCGCCGGCCTTCGACCTGCAGCAGGAATACGTCATACGAATCGAAGTGCGGGCCGACGCCGCCGCCGTCGGTCGCATACGAGATCATCAGGTCGTCCAGCCGCGCGTCGGGGATGAAACGGAAGCGGTCGAGCAACGCGCGCGCGGCGTCGACGTGCAGGTCGAGCCCCTGCACGAGCAGGGTCCAGGATTTGCGCGTGACCGAAGGCAGCGAATCGGGCTCGAACGGACCGTGCGCCAGTTGCCACTTGTTACGAAAATGGGTGATCAATCGCGATTCCGCGTCATAGTCGGCGGCGAGCTCGAACAATGCATCGCGCGTGACCGGCGACGTGACGCCGGGGATCGCCTGGCGGATCAGCAGCGGCTTCTTTTGCCAGTAGCCGCGCATGAATTGCGCCGGCGTGAGGCCGCCGAGCAGCGGCGTGGGAAGATCGGAAGGCGGCGCGCCGAGCGGGGCGGCAGCGGCATCCCGCGGTTCGGCTTGAGACCGGTTGCGCATCGTATAATGAGACTTGTATTTGGGAGAATTGGATGAAAATCGCAAAAAACACCGTCGTGTCGGTCACTTACAAGCTGTCGGACGCACAGGGCAATCTGATCGAGGAAAGCGACGAGCCGATGGTCTATCTGCACGGCGGCTATGATGGCACGTTCCCCAAGATCGAGGAACAGCTCGACGGCCACGAGGCGGGCTATCAAGCACAGGTTCAGCTCGAGCCGCAGGACGCGTTCGGCGACTACGATCCCGAACTCGTGAAGATCGAGCCGCGCGACCGTTTTCCCGAGCCCCTCGAGGTCGGCATGCAGTTCGAAGGCACGCCGGAAGACGGCGACGAGGAAGTCGACTCGCTGATCTACACGGTCACCGATATCGCCGAAGACAAGGTCGTGCTCGACGGCAATCACCCGCTGGCCGGCATGGCGCTGCGTTTCGCGCTGACCGTGAAGGACGTCCGCGAAGCCACCGAAGACGAAATCGAGCACGAGCACGCGCATGGCGCGGAAGGGCTCGAGATCATCGACGAGGACGACGACGAAGACGGCGAAGCGCCGTCAGGGCGTACCCTGCACTGAGCTTGCCGGCAGGCCCGGCGCCGGCCCCGATGCGGGAGGCGGTGCCGGCCACGACGCGCCGCCCGGTGCGGCGCCGTCGCCCTGCAGCGGCGGCGCGACCGACGACGCGTCGGGCAGCGCCGGCAGCGCAGGAATTTCCGGCATCTGCGGCAGCGGCACGTCGTCGCGCGGCACGAGCGGCAGCGTGGGCGGCACCGGCAGGTTCTTCGGCACCTCCTGGAGGCTCACGTTGAAGATCGTCTGCCGCGCCGGCGAGACGCTCACCTTCACCCACTGATTCGCCGGATGGCGCGGTCCGATCGCGACGCGCGTCACGTTTCCTACCAGTTCACCGTCGTCGGCATGCAGCGGACGATCGATCAGAAAGCCGTTCGCCAGCGGTTCGCCACTCGCATGCATCACCAGGATCGGGCCGCGGAATGTCGCCGCCGCCTTCACCAGCGTTCGTTTCAGCTCACGGAAGCCGTCGCGCACGCGCGGCCGGTTGAAACGCAGCCATGCGAAGCGCTCCGCGCGTTCATAGCGTTCGAACTGTGGATCGCCTTCGAAAATCACCACCATCGCGCGCGCCTCGCGCCGCTTCGCATATTCGGCTGCGTGGTCGATCCAGAAGCCGTTCGCGATGATGCGATCCTCGAATTCGCCGTTGCGGCCGCCCGCCGTCAAATAATGATTGTTCGGCGCCGGTGCATTGAGGGCGACGTAGACGATGTCGTCGCGCATCCAGCGTGCGTTCTCGCGATACGGCCGGAACCGCGCGACTTCGCTCTCGCGCGTGATCTGCAGCGCACCGGGGTCGGGCAGCGCCGAATCGGCGAGCAGCGTCTGCCGCAGGAAATCGAGCCGCTCGACCGGGTCGTAGCCGCCGCCGGCCGCCGTGTTGCAGGCGATCCAGTCGTCGTGGCCGGGAATGAACACGAGCGGCACGCGTGCTGAATCCAGGATCGCGCCGCGCTGCGAATACAGCGCGTCGCGGCATGCTTCCTTCGAGCCTTTGAGATCGCCCGCGTAGACGACGAACGCGAGGTTGCGTTCGCGTGCGATCGCATCGAGCAGCCGCTGCGCGGCCGGCTCGTCCGCCGGGACGTTGATGACGCCCGACACGACGGCGAACGAGTAGGGCGCCGCGCTGCGCTTGGGTGGCGCGGCCAGCGCATCCGCCTGCGCGTAGGCAAGCGCCGCCGTGACGAGCGCGGCGGCGGCGCGGGCTGGCAGGCCCCGCGGCATGCGCTTACGCGTGCCCGTCGGCATCGTGCGACCGGACCAGCGTGCGCAGCTCGTACAGCAGGTCGAGCGCCTCGCGCGGCTTGAGATCGTCGGGATCGATGTCGCGCAGCTTTTCGAGCGCCGGATGTGGCGTGTCGGGCAGCGCCGGCGCGTCCGCGCATTCGAGGTCGTCGATTGCCGCCGGCGGCGCGCTGAACAGGTCGAGTTGCGGCGTGTGCTGCGACGCCGACTGCTGTTCGAGATACGCGAGGTGCTTGCGCGCGGCGCGGATCACCGGTGCCGGGACGCCCGCGAGCTGCGCGACCTGAAGGCCGTAGCTCTGGTTCGCCGGGCCCTCGTTCACCGCGTGCAGGAACACGATGCCGTGGCCGTGCTCGACGGCCGACAGATGGACGTTCGCCGCTTGCGGGAACTCGGCCGGCAGTTGCGTCAGCTCGAAGTAGTGCGTCGCGAACAGCGTGTAGCACGCGTTGTGCGCCAGCAGGTGGCGCGCGATGGCCCAGGCGAGCGCAAGGCCGTCGAAGGTCGACGTGCCGCGGCCGATCTCGTCCATCAGCACGAGGCTTTGCGGCGTCGCGTCGTTGAGGATCGCCGCGGCTTCGGTCATCTCGACCATGAAGGTCGAGCGGCCGCCCGCGAGATCGTCGGCCGCGCCGATGCGCGTGAAGATCCGGTCGATCGGGCCGAAGCAGGCCGACTTCGCCGGCACGTAGCTGCCGACGTACGCCATCAGCGCGATCAGCGCGGTCTGCCGCATGAACGTCGACTTACCACCCATGTTCGGGCCGGTGATCAACAGCAGCTTGCGTTCGGGACCGAACCGGCAGTCGTTCGCGATGAACTGCTCGACCTGCGCTTCGACGACCGGATGGCGACCCTGTTCGATTTCGATGCCGATTTCGTCGGTGAAGGTCGGCGCGACCCAGTCGAGCGCGCGTGCGCGTTCGGCGAAGGCGGCGAGCAGGTCGAGCTCGGCGAGGGCCGAGGCGACGCGCTGGCATTCGGGGATGAACGGCAGCAGCGCCTGCAGCACCGAGTCGTACAGCGCGCGCTCGCGCGCCAACGCGCGTTCCTGCGCGGACAGCGCCTTGTCCTCGAAGGTCTTCAGTTCCGGCGTGATGTAGCGCTCGGCGTTCTTCAGCGTCTGGCGGCGGCGGTAATCGTCGGGCACCTTGTCGGTCTGGCCGCGCGTGACCTCGATGTAGAAGCCGTGCACCTTGTTGTATTCGACGCGCAGGTTCGCGATGCCGGTGCGCGCGCGCTCGCGCGCTTCGAGATCGATCAGGAACTGACCGCAGTTCTCCGAAATGTCGCGCAGCTCGTCGAGCTCGGCATCGTAGCCGCGCGCGATCACGCCGCCGTCGCGCACCATCGCGGCCGGCTCGGTGGCGATCGCGCTCGTCAGCAGGTCGAGGCATTCGGCGGGCGGCGCGAGCGCCGCGTCGACGCGCGCGAGCGCATCCGCGTTCGCGACGATCGCGGCGATGCGCTCGCGCAGCGCCGGCAGCGCGGCGAACGTGTCGCGCAGGCTCGACAGGTCGCGCGGGCGCGCGGACAGCAGCGCGAGCCGCCCGGTGATCCGTTCGACGTCGGCGATCTGGCGCAGCGCGCTGCGCAGCGCATCGAGGCTCGCGTTGGCCGGCGCGTCGAGCAGCGCGCCGATCGCCTGCTGGCGCGACTGCGCGGCGACCGACGCACGCGGCGGGTGATGCAGCCAGTGACGCAGCAGACGGCTGCCCATCGTCGTGCAGCAGGTGTCGAGCAGCGAATACAGCGTGGGCGACTCGGTGCCGCGCAGCGTCTCGGTCAGTTCGAGGTTGCGGCGCGTGGCCGGGTCGAGCCCGATGTATTCGGTTTCGTTCTCGACCTTCAGGCTGCGCACGTGCCGCAGTTGCTGGCCTTGCGTGGCCGCGGCATAGAGCAGCAGCGCGCCGGCCGCGCCGCACGCGCTCGTCAGCGAATGCGCACCGAATCCGTCGAGGCTCGCGACATCGAGCTGGTCGCACAGGCGCTGCGTGCCCGACGCGATGTCGAAGTGCCAGGCCGGCACGCGCTTGCTGGCGCCCGCGCCGGCCGGAATGGCGTCGGTTGCACCGTCCGGCGTCAGGATTTCGGCCGGCCGGATGCGTTCGAGCGCGGCGGCAAGCTGCTCGGGCTCGATTTCGGCGAGCCGCAATGCGCCGCTCGCGAGGTTCAGCCACGCGAGGCCGATATTGACCGCGACGCCACGCTTGTTGTGGCCGGTGCACATCGCGAGCAGGTAGACGTCGTTCTTGTCGGACAGCAGCGCGGCATCGGTCAGCGTGCCGGGCGTGACGACGCGCACGACCTTGCGTTCGACCGGGCCCTTCGACGTGGCCGGATCGCCGATCTGCTCGCAGATCGCGACCGATTCGCCCATCTTCACGAGCTTCGCCAGGTATTGCTCGACCGCGTGATGCGGGACGCCGGCCATCTTGATCGGTGTGCCGGCCGACGCGCCGCGCTGCGTGAGGGTCAGGTCGAGCAGGCGCGCCGCTTTTTCCGCATCCTCGAAGAACAACTCGTAGAAGTCGCCCATCCGGTAGAAGACGAGCGTGTCCGGATGATCGGCCTTGATGCGCAGGTACTGCTGCATCATCGGGGTGTGGCCGGCAAAGGCCTCGGGCGACAGCGTGGTCATAGGTCAGGCATGAAGTTGTTGCTTGGGTTGCCCGAGTTTACCAGTGGCGTCGACGTGAACGTGCGAAGTTGGCCATTCGGCCGATTGCCGGTGGTGCCGGGCAGTCGCGATTTGAAAGACGGCTTCTCCCGGCTGCCGACCTGCAAAGCATCTGACAGCACCGAGCCGCTGCGGCATCATGGGGCACCCGTTGCCACCGAACTGGCAAGACGGGTTCACCGGTGCTTACAATCGCAAGAACGAGTACACCGATTCCGGAACAAAGGTCGGCCATGCCTGTATCGGCGACCTCGGCCTCGTCTCGCGGGCGGCGGCGCCTCGATTACCGTGCCGCAACAGGAGAACCAATCCGATGATCAAAGTCAGTGTCATGTATCCGTACACCGCAGGCGCGCGATTCGACCATGCGTACTACCGCGAGACGCATATGCCGATGGTGAAACAGCGACTCGGCGCGGCATGTCTGTACTACACGGTGGACAAGGGCATCGCAGGCGGTGCGCCTGGCACCGACCCGGTTTACGTGGCCAAGTGTGACTTCGTCTGTACGTCCGTCGAAGCTTTCCAGGCAGCCCGCGACCCGCACGCGCAGGAGATCATGGCCGACATCGCCAATTACACGGATATACAACCGGTGCTGCAAATCAGCGAGGTGGTCGTGGAGCGTTCGGAAGACTGACCGAGGTTCGGTTATCGCCCGGCACCGCATCCGCGTATGGCGTGGCGCCCGCGCTGTCGCGGCGCAGGCAGGCCGGCCGCGCCCAGGTCACGAACCTGCGTGCGCCGGCCCTGTCCCGCAGTTCAGGACGCGTGTCCCGACATCAGGCTGAGCGCCACCGCTTGCGCGACTTCGATACCGTCGATCGCGGCCGAATAGATGCCGCCCGCATAGCCGGCGCCTTCGCCGGCCGGATACAGGCCTTCGACATTCATGCTCTGGTAGTCGTCCTTCCGGCGAATCCGGATCGGCGACGACGTGCGTGTCTCCACGCCGGTGAGCACGGCGTCGTGCATCGCGAAGCCGGCGATCTTCTTGTCGATCTCGGGCAGCGCCTCGCGGATCGCTTCGATCACGTAGTCCGGCAGCGCGGTGCTGAGGTCGGTCGGATTCACGCCGGGCTTGTACGACGGCTCCACGGAGCCCAGCGACGTCGACGGCCGGCCCGCGATGAAATCGCCGACCAGCTGGCCCGGCGCGCGGTAATCGCCGCCGCCGAGTTCGAACGCGCGTTCTTCCCATTTGCGCTGGAACGCGATGCCGGCGAGCGGGCCGCCCGGATAGTCGTCCGGCGTGATGCCGACGACGATGCCCGCATTCGCATTGCGCTCGGCGCGGGAATACTGGCTCATCCCGTTGGTGACGACGCGGCCCGGCTCCGAGGTCGCGGCGACCACCGTGCCGCCCGGGCACATGCAGAAGCTGTAGACCGCGCGCCCGTTGCTGCAGTGGTGGACCACCTTGTAGTCGGCCGCGCCCAGCTGCTTGTGACCCGCGAACTTGCCGAAGCGGCTGCGGTCGATCAACCCCTGCGGATGCTCGATGCGGAAACCGAGCGAGAACGGTTTCGCTTCGATATAGACGCCGCGGTCGTGCAGCATCTGGAACGTGTCGCGCGCGCTGTGGCCCACGGCCAGCACCACGCGGTCGCACCGCAACGTTTCCCCGTTCGACAGCTTGAGCGCGCGCACCTTGCCCTGGTCGATTTCGATATCGTCGACACGGGTTTCGAAGCGCACTTCGCCGCCGAGTTCGTGGATCGACGCGCGCATTTTTTCCACCATGCTGACGAGGCGGAACGTGCCGATGTGCGGGCGGCTCAGGTACAGGATGTCCTCGGGCGCGCCGGCCTTGACGAATTCGTCGAGCACCTTGCGGCCATAGTGGTTCGGATCCTTGATCTGGCTGTACAGCTTGCCGTCGGAGAACGTCCCTGCGCCGCCTTCGCCGAACTGCACGTTGGATTCGGGATTGAGCACGCTCTTGCGCCACAGGCCGAACGTGTCCTTGGTGCGTTCGCGCACGGCCTTGCCGCGTTCGAGGATGATGGGACGGAACCCCATCTGCGCGAGGATCAGCCCCGCGAACAGGCCGCACGGCCCCATGCCGATCACGACCGGGCGCAGGAAATCGGCGTGTTCGGGCGCCTTCGTGACGAAGTGGTACGCCATGTCGGGCGTCACGCCGCAATGCGGCTTGCCGGCGATGTGCTTGAGCGCGGCCGCTTCGTCCTTGACTTCGACATCGACGATGTACGTGAGCTTGATGTCCGCGCGCTTGCGCGCGTCGTGCGCGCGGCGGAACACGGTGTAACGGAGCAGCCCGTCTGCCGCCACGCCAAGCTCCGCGAGGCGCGCGCGAATTGCGGCCTCGAGCGCGCTCTCGGGGTGGTCGAGGGGGAGTTTAATTTCGCTTAGCCGTAACATGAGGACTCGGATGCGATTGCCACGGCGCCGTGGCGGTGTTGATACAGGCGGGGCCGGCATGCCGGCGGCGGCGTTGTCGCCGCGCGGGCATGCCGGACGCAAACCCTTCGCTGGCATTGCGCGACCAGCGGCGCGGGCGGCGATACGCCGGCCGGCCCCAGGCAACTCGGGCAACTTCAGGATAGGCGCACGAAGCGACCCGTGTGCACGGAAGATTGTCCCGCGTTCCGGGGCGATCGGCGCGCCAGCGTGACGATGCCTGCGAGCGGTTTGCGCGAAAGCCGCGCCACGCGGGCGCGGCCCGGGCTTACTCCGCTGCCGGATGCACGCGGCTGTAGCGGTTCAGGATCGGGATCATCTGCGCGTAGATCTTCGGGTTCGCGGCGACGATCTCGTGGCGATGCAGGAAATCGGCGTCGCCCGTGTAGTTCCCGACGAGGCCGCCGGCCTCGGTGATCAGCAGGCTGCCCGCTGCCATGTCCCACACGTTGATGCCTTGCTCGAAGAACGCGTCGAGGCGGCCGGCCGCGACGTTCGCGAGATCGAGCGCCGCCGCGCCCGGACGGCGCAGGCCCGTGCAGGCCTGCGTCATTTCGGTGAAGAGGCGCGCGTAGGCGTCGAGGCCGTCCTTCTCGCGGAACGGGAAGCCCGTGCCGACCAGTGCGTCTGCCAGGCGGTCGCGGCGGCCGACGCGGATGCGGCGGTCGTTCAGGTATGCGCCGCGGCCGCGGGTGGCCGTGAACAGGTCGTTCTTGTTCGGATCGTAGACGACGGCCTGCGTGACGACGCCCTTGTGCTCGAGCGCGATCGATACGCAGTAATACGGGAAGCCGTGGATGAAGTTGGTCGTGCCGTCGAGCGGATCGATGATCCACTTGAATTCGGATTCGTTGTCGGATTCGCCCGATTCCTCCGCGAGGATCGCGTGGTCGGGGTAGGCGGTCTTCAGCGTCTCGATGATCGCGTCTTCGGCGGCCTTGTCCACTTCGGTGACGAAGTCGTTCTGCTGCTTCTTGCGGATCTCGATCAGGTCGAGATCGAGGGACGCGCGATTGATGATCTGTCCGGCGCGGCGCGCAGCCTTGACAGCAATGTTGAGCATGGGATGCATGAGCCTGGATCCTGTAGCCGGCGGCACGGGCCGCCACGAAGTGGGACAACCGCCCGGAACGGCGCAAGCGTGCCGGGGCGAGGTGAGACGCGAATTGACAAAGAGCGGGGTACGACCCGCGCTGCGCCGCGGCGCAACGCGTAAAGGCATGATTTTACCCGATTTTTGGTGGTTTCAGGCGACCGGAATGCGGGGAAACCCCCACTGGCCATCCGGACGAGTGGGTTTGCGGGAGCGATGGCGATACCATACGGCCATTCTGATGAACCGAGTCGTCTCGTAGTGGAAACCCCGCAGAACACCGCCGCGCCGTCCGAATCGGGCGCGGCCTCGTCCCCGCCGCCGTCCGGCGGCTTCACGTCCACCCGCTTCGTGCTCGTCGAGCCGAGCCATCCCGGCAACGTCGGGGCGGCCGCCCGCGCGCTGAAGACGATGGGCTTCTCGCGCCTCGTGCTGGTCGCACCGCGCGTGCCGCACGTGCAGAGCGATCCGGAGGCGATCGCGATGGCCAGCGGCGCGGACGACGTCCTCGCGTCCGCGCATGTCGTGTCGACGCTCGGCGAAGCGCTGTCCGGCGTGCACTGGTCGATCGCGCTGACCGCGCGTACGCGCGAATACGGGCCGCCGCGGCTCGCGCCGCGCGCGGCCGCCGCGCAGGCGAGCGCGCAGGTCGGCACGGGCGACATCGCGCTCGTGTTCGGCAACGAGCGTACGGGTCTCGCGAACGAGCATGTCGAGCAGTGCAGCGCGCTCGCGCACATTCCGGCGAATCCGGCCTACAGTTCGCTGAACCTCGCGCAGGCCGTGCAGGTGCTCGCGTACGAGTTGCGCGTCGCGTTTCTCGAGCAGGCGAGCGAGCCGTCGGCGCAACCGCCGGCCGAAGCCGGCACGCTCGCGCAGAGCGACGAGATCGAGCGGATGTACGTGCACCTCGAGCATGCGCTGATCGCGCTCGACTTCCTCGATCCGCGCAACCCGAAGAAGCTGATGCCGCGGCTGCGGCGGCTGTTCGCGCGCACGGGCCTCGAGCGCGAGGAGGTCAACATCCTGCGCGGCGTCGCGAAGCACATCCTGCTGAAGTCGGGCAAACCGGGCGGCGACGCGTAAGCGGCCGGCGCGCTGATCGCGGGGTGCGGGGCGTCCGACGG
>NZ_JACCQA010000017.1:0-154736 GCF_015712215.1 Burkholderia sp. 9779_493 | reverse complement strand
CCGTAACGGTGAGCAAGTGTCTTGGTGCCGGCCTCTCCAGCCAGGTACGCCTGAACCACTCGACGCCGAAAACGTTCGTCGTACTTCGTCATGAAAAACACCCCAAAGGTTGGATCTAGTCCAACTTTTGGGGTGCAGTTCAGCGATGCAGGCCCTTTTCGTTCAGCGGTCCGACCGGTGGGCGGCGTTCAGAACGACGCGACCATCGAGCCCTTGAACTGCTTCTTGATGAATTCCTTCACTTCCGGCGACTGGTACGCCTTGACCAGCTTCTTCACCCACGGCTGATCCTTGTCCTTCGCGCGCACGGCGATCAGGTTCGCGTACGGGCTCGTCAGCGATTCGAGCGCGATCGCGTCCTTGGTCGGCTGCAGGTTCGCGGCCAGCGCGTAGTTCGTGTTGATCACGGCCGCGTCGACGTCCGACAGCACGCGCGGCAATTGCGCGGCGTCGAGTTCGGAGATCTTCAGCTTCTTCGGGTTCTCGGCGATGTCGAGCACCGTCGCGTTGTTGCCGCCCGTGCCGGCGCCGGCCTTCAGCTTGATCACGCCTTGCGTCTGCAGCAGCAGCAGCGCGCGGTTCTCGTTCGACGGATCGTTCGGCACCGCGAGCTTCGCGCCCTGCGGCAGATCCTTCAGCGACTTGAACTTCTTCGAGTACACGCCGATCGGCGAGATGTAGGTCAGGCCCGCGCTGACGATCTTGTAGCCGCGCTGCTTCACCTGGCTGTCGAGGTAGGGCTGGTGCTGGAAGCTGTTCGCGTCGAGGTCGCCCGAATCGAGCGCCGCGTTCGGCTGCACGTAGTCGTTGAACTCGATGACCTTCACGTTCAGGCCTTCCTTCTCTTTCGCGACCTTCTGCACGACTTGCCACACTTCCGAATCCGGGCCGGCGACCGTGCCGACCTTGATCACCTTGTCTTCGGCGTGCGCGCCTGCCGACAGCGTCAGCGCGGCGCCGGTGGCCAGCACGGAAAATACCTTCAGGAGACTGCGACGCTTCATCTGTTTCTCGCTTTCTTGCTTACTGGAAATGGGGCGCGATACGGGTATGCCCGGACTCGCAGGAAGGGCCAAATGGTGTCACAGGATCGGCGGGAAGTGAAATACATCCCGCTCATATGGGTATGCACCAGCGCAGTGCCGGCGGCCGCCGCACAACTCGGCCGTTAGTTGCATTTTTCCTCGACGCATCGACGCATCGACCCATTGGCCAATCGGCCGATACACGTCACGCCGCCACCGTCTCGTCGGCCGCCTTCGTGCCGAAAGCCGGCTCGGCCGCCCATGCACCGGTCCCGCGCGGCGACGGGCCGCCGGTATTGGCGACCCGGAACGCGCCGACCGCGTCGCGCAGCCGCGCGGCCTGTTCCTGCAGCGACGCAGCGGCCGCGGCCGCTTCCTCGACCAGCGCCGCATTCTGCTGCGTCACCTGGTCCATCTGCGTGACCGCGCGGCCGACCTGCGTGATGCCGCTCGCCTGCTCCTCGGACGCCGCCGCGATCTCGCCCATGATGTCGGTCACGCGTGCGACCGCCTGCAGGATCTCGCCCATCGTCGTGCCGGCCTGACCGACCAGCGTCGAGCCGTTGCGCACGCGCTCGACCGAATCGACGATCAGCGCGCGGATCTCCTTCGCGGCCGTCGCGCTGCGCTGCGCGAGCGAGCGCACCTCGCCCGCGACCACCGCGAAGCCGCGGCCCTGCTCGCCCGCGCGCGCGGCTTCGACCGCCGCGTTCAGCGCGAGGATGTTGGTCTGGAACGCGATGCCCTCGATCACGCCGATGATGTCGGCGATCTTGCGCGAGCTGTCGTCGATCTCGCCCATCGTGCCGATCACGCGGTTCACGACGTCGCTGCCCGCACGCGCGATGTCCGACGCATTGTTCGCGAGCCCGCTCGCCTGCCGCGCGTTGTCCGCGTTCTGCTTCACCGTCGCGGTCAGCTGCTCCATGCTCGCGGCGGTTTCCTCGAGCGACGCGGCCTGCTCCTCGGTGCGCTGCGACAGGTCGTCGTTGCCGGCCGAAATCTGGCGGCTCGCCGACGCGATCGATTCGGCCGACTGGCGAATCCCGCCGATCGTCGCCTGCAACCGTGCCTGCATGTCGTGCATCGCGGCCATCATGCTGGTGCGATCGCCCGCGCGCACCGGCACCGGCTGCGTCAGGTCGCCCTGCGCGATGCGCGTCGCGAGCGCGGCCGCTTCGTCCGGCTCGCCGCCGAGGCTGCCGCGCACGTTGCGGATGATCACCAGCATCGCCGCGCTGATCACGAAGCCGATCACGAACACCATGGCCAGATGGCCGAACAGCGTCCGGTAGTACACGGTGTCGATGTCCTTCAGGAACACGCCGCTCGAGATGTTCCAGTCCCACGGCGCGAACCGCGTGACGTAGCTGATCTTCGGCACGGCCGTCTCGCTGTGCGGCAGCCGCCCGCGATATTCGGCGAAGCCGCTGCCGGTCGCCTTCGCCGCGTTCAGGATCGTCACGAACAGCGGCTTGCCGTCCGGATCGAGATAGTCGCCGACCTGCGTGTTGACGAGTTTCGGCAGCGTCGGATGCATCAGCACGACCGGCTTCGAATCCATCACGAACACGTAGCCCGAATCGCCGTAGCGCATCGCGGCGAGGCTCGCGAGCGCGTCGCGCTTCGCGTCGGCCTCGGGCAGCGTGCCGCTCTGCGCGAGCGCGTGATAGGCCTTCACGATGCCCGCCGCCGAGTCGACGAGATTCGCGATGCCGGCCTTGCGTTCGGCGAGCATCGTCGCGCGCGTCTCGTAGGCGCTCCATGCGCCGACGCCCAGAAGACCGATCCATACCAGCGCAAGCGCGAGCCACAGCTTGCGGTTCAAACTCATTCTGCTCATCTGCGTGCCTCTGTCGATGTCGATGCATCCGACGCGCGAACGGCCGGCCGCGCGCAAACGGTTGCTCTTTTATTTACGGCAACGAGGCTTACATCTTGAATACGCGTCGCCGCGGCGAACCGGCGATCGACAGGCTCCCACGCGGCGCGCCGGCGCGACAGCCCGCATCCGCTGTGCTAAAAAGACCGGCTGGCCGGCGCGCGAAGCGCCGGCATCATTCCAGGGGCATCCATGTACGTCATCGACATCCACTACACCGCGTCGCTCGAGCGCATCGACGACGCGCTCGAGCGCCATCGCGCGTACCTGCAGCCGCAGTTCGACAAGGGCATCTTCATCGCGGCGGGGCCGAAGGTGCCGCGCGCAGGCGGCATGATCCTCGCGGCCCGCATCGATCGCGACGCACTCGACGCGATCCTCGAGACCGACCCGTTCGTCACCGAGGGGCTCGCCACGTATCGCGTGACGGAATTCCGGATCACCCGCGCCGCGTCGGGCTTCAACGTGCCGGCGCTGCCGTAACGCGGCTTCGGCGCAATACGTGCGCAATACGCGCGCATGCCGACGCGCCGCCCGGCGGGCAGCGCATGCGCGCAAAGATGAGAGCGGGGAAACGTGACGGCGCGAACACGACCGTCACGCGAAACGCCGGACGGGCGCCCGGCGGCGGCCGGTCAGTCGACCAGCAGCTTCAGGTCGTGGACCCACGGGGCCGGGCCCTGGCCGTCGCGCACGAACAGGCGCAGCTTGCCGTCGCGGTCGAACACGTAGCTCGCGGCCGTGTGATCCATCGTGTAGCTGCCAGGCGTCTTGCCGGGCACCTTCGCGTAGTACACGCGGAAATCCTTCGTGACCTTCTTGAGCTGCGCTTCGTCGGCCGGCCGCAGGCCGATGAACGACGGATCGAACGCGGGCACGTACTGGCCGAGCAGCGCCGGCGTGTCGCGCTCCGGATCGACGGTGACGAACAGCACCTGCACGCGCTTCGCGGCATCCGGCCCGAGCTGCTTCAGCGCTTCGGACAATTCCGCCATCGTGGTCGGGCACACGTCCGGGCAATGCGTATAGCCGAAGAACATCACGACGGCCTTGCCCTTGAAGTCGGCTAGCGTGCGGACCTTGCCGCTCGTATCGGGCAGCGCGAAGTCGCTGCCGAACTGCGTGTTGCCGGTGATGTCGAGATTCTGGAATTTCGGCGCGTTGTCGCATCCGGCGAGCAGCAGCGCTGCCGTGAATGCGCACGCGAGCATCCAGCCTTGGCGCGCGCGGCGCCCGAACCGTGATGGGAGCATTGCGTTCAAACCGTGCGGTTACACGCCGAGCAGCGGGCGTGCGTAGTGATCGACGAGCAGCGCGGCAAACAGCAGCGACAGATAGACGATCGAGTAGCGGAAGGCCTTGCGGGCGAGTTCGTCCGAATAGTCGCGATGGATCTTCCACGCATACGCGAGGAACACCGCGCCGAGCAGTACCGCGCTCGTCAGGTAGACGGCCCCGCTCATCCCGGAAATGAAGGGCATCAGCGTGACCGCGAACAGGATCACCGTGTACAGCAGGATGTGCAGCCGCGTGAACTTCTCGCCGTGCGTGACGGGCAGCATCGGCAGCCCCGCGTTCTCGTAATCCTTGCGGCGATAGAGCGCGAGCACCCAGAAATGCGGCGGCGTCCACACGAAGATGATCAGCACGAGGATCCACGCGTCGCCCGGCACCGCGCCGGTGACGGCGGCCCAGCCGAGCGCCGGCGGCATCGCGCCCGACGCGCCGCCGATCACGATGTTCTGCGGCGTCATCGGCTTGAGCAGCAGCGTGTAGATCACCGCGTAGCCGACGAACGTCGCGATCGTCAGCCACATCGTCAACGGATTCGTGAACGTATAGAGCGTCCATGCGCCGACGCTGCCGAGCACGGCCGAGAACAGCAGGATCTGCGGCGTCGTGATCTCGCCGCGCGCGGACGGGCGCCATGCGGTGCGGCGCATCATCGCGTCGATCTTCTGTTCGACGAGGCAGTTGATCGCGAACGCGGCGCCGGCCAGCAGCCAGATGCCGACGGTGCCGCCGATCAGCACATGCCACGGCACCATGCCCGGCGTCGCGAGGAACATGCCGATCACCGCGCAGAACACCGCGAGCTGCGTGACACGCGGCTTCGTCAGCGCCATGTACTGGGAAAAGCGGCTACCGGGCGATTGGGAGAGGGTGCTTTGCATGGGGGCGGTCACGCCGGGGCGGCGTCGCGCGCAGGCTGCGCGACACGGCCGGGGCGGCTTGAAAGGATGCGAAAGTTTAACATGACGACGAGCAGCAGCAGGATCGCGGCCCCGCCGTTGTGCGCGACGGCGACGGGCAGCGGCCACTGCAGCACGATGTTGGTCAGGCCCGTCACGAACTGCAGCAGGACGACCAGCAGCACGCCGTTCGCGGGCCGCCGCAGCGATTCGAAGCGGCGCATCTTCAGCGCGAACGCGACCAGGTACGCGACCACGACGAACGCGAACGTGCGGTGCGTCCAGTGGATCGCGACCAGCGCGTCCTGCGTGATCGCGTCGCCGTCCTTCGTCATCCCGAGCGCGCGCCACAGGTGGAAGCCATGCTGGAAGTCCATCGGCGGAATCCACTGGCCGTTGCAGGTCGGGAAGTCGGTGCACGCAAGCACCGCGTAGTTCGTGCTCACCCAGCCGCCGAGCGCGATCTGCACGACCAGCAGCACGAGCGCCGCGAGCGCGGCCGCACGGTAACGCCCGGCCTCGGGGTCATACGACGGCAGCGGCGTCTGGCGCGCCGCGAGCCAACCCAGCGTGCCGAGCAGCGTGAGGCCGAGCAGCAAGTGGATCGTGACGATCACCGGTTGCAGCTTCATCGTGACCGTCCATGCGCCGAACGCGCCCTGCACGAGAATCAGCAGCAGCAGGCTCGTCGGCCACCACGGCGACACGTGCAGCGGGCGGCGGCGCAGCCGCGCGGCCCATGCGATCGCGGTCTGCGCGATGATCAGCACGCCGATCGCCATCGCGAAATAGCGGTGGATCATCTCGATCCACGCCTTCGTCATGCTGACCGGCCCGGTCGGCATCGCCTGGTGCGCGGCCGTGATCGCCGCGTGCGCGATGAACGGCGACGACGTGCCGTAGCAGCCTGGCCAGTCGGGACAGCCGAGCCCCGAATCGGTCAGCCGCGTGAAGCCGCCGAACATCACGAGGTCGAGGGTCAGGAAGGTGGTGATCCACACGAGCTTGCGGAACTTGTCGTCGTCGGCCTTCACCCACACGTACGACAGCGGCAGCAGCGCGATGCACAAGCCGATCAGGCCGAGTTGCAGTAGATACGACATCGGAATGGTGCCTCGTTCTCTCGCCTTAACCGATGCTCGACCACTTCAGCAGCTTCGTCACGTCCGACTTGATCTTGCTGGGATTCGGGTCTTTCGGGAAACGCATCATCAGGTTGCCGTTCGGGTCGACCATGTAGATGTGGTCGCTGTCCTTCGTGCCGGCGTCGGCCGGCAGCCACGCGGCCACCGCGGCCGGATCGGCGACGAGCCGGCGCGTGTCCGGATACGCGTCCAGCACCTTCTGCGGCACCGCGCCCGCATCGCTGCGCAGCCACACCATCGTGATCCGGTGCCGTTCGCCCGCCTGCGTGACGCGGATCTGGCGCATGAAATAGAGCTTCTGCGCGCACGCGTCGTCGCACGCGCTGCGGTCGGTCATCACGAACAGCCAGACGCCGCGCAGCGACGACAGCGGCACCGTCTTGCCGGCTTCGTCGGTGACCTGCAGATCCGCCGGGATCGGGCGCTGCGGCTCGATCAGCGTGCCGTAGTTGGTCGACCCGCCCTTCGGCTTGATCACGTAATAGGTGAAGTACGACGCGATCATCGGCGCGGCGCACACGAGACCCAGCAGCACGAGCATCCAGCGGCCGCGCTTGCGGGCCGCGGGCGACATCGGCGCAGCGGCCGGACCCTGACGGGGAGATTGCATGGACAAATCAGACCTCTCGAAACGAACCCGCGGCGCGCTCGCCGCGTCCTGGCATGACGCTCACGCGCCGGCCGACTTCTTCGCCGCACGCCGCGCGGCGTACAGCCCGAAGCCGAGCGCGGCCGCCGCCATCGCCCACCACTGAAACATGTAACCGTAATTGCGCTCGACGCCGGTCGTCGCCGCCGGCCAGTCGCGCACGAGCTTGTCGCCGTCGTCGCTCGTCTGCTGGATCACGAACGGCTGCAGCGGCAGCCCGGTTTCCTTCGCATACGCGGCGACGTCGAGGTTCTGGCGGATCTTCTGATGCGCGGCCGATCCGCCTTCGCCGAGCTCGAACGCGCGCGACGCATCGGCGCGCGCGATGCCGACGATCTCGACGTCGCCCGCCGGCGTCGCGAACGGCTCGATCGCCGTGCGATCGGCGATATTGCGCGGCAGCCACCCGCGGTTCACGAGCACGACGCCGCCGCCCGTGAGTTTAAACGGCATCACGACGTAAAAACCCGGCTGGTCGTTATACGGCCGATTGTCGAGGAACACCGCTTGCTCGGGCATGAAACGGCCCTTTGCCCGCACGCGATGAAACTCGATCGACGCGAGCGGAACCGGCTGCGCGCCGATGTCGACAGGGGCCGCCTGCTCGTAGCGCTCGATGCTCGCCTGCAGCGCTTCCTTCTGGTGCGCGCGGTCGCGCTGCCAGAAACCGAGACGGACCGTGACGGCGACGACGACGAGGATCAGCAACGCGGGCAGCCAGCGGATCTTCATCATGCGGCCCGCCCGGCACCTGCGCGAAAGCGAAGTGCGATAATTATCCTCTTCCTTTCGAATTGCCGTCGTCCGGTTCGTGTCATGCACATACTCGTTCCCATCGCCTTCGTCCTCATCATTGCCAGCATGGGCTCGGCGCTCTACTTCATGATGCACGACCGCGGCCATACGAAGCGCATGGTCTGGTCGCTCGCCACCCGCGTCGGGCTGTCGGTGTCGCTGTTTCTGCTCATCCTGTTCGCGAACTGGATGGGCTGGATCCATTCGACCGGCCTGCCGATCGGGCGTTGATGCCGTTGCCGCGCCGGCCGCTGTGACATTTCGCCGCACGGCCGCGCCACCAAGCAAAAGCGCCGCCTGACTGAGTCGCGGCGGCGCCAGGGTGGTGTCGGTCGCGGCTTCGCCGCCGCGCGCTCGACACCAATGAAAACGGCCCGCGCATTGCTGCGCGGGCCGTCGTTCCATTTACAGCCAGTAGACGACGACGTACAGGCCGAGCCAGACGACGTCGACGAAGTGCCAGTACCACGCGGCGCCTTCGAAGGCGAAGTGGTGATCGGGCTTGAAGTGGCCGCGGATCATCCGCACCAGCACCACCGCGAGCATCGTGCCGCCGAGGAACACGTGGAAGCCGTGGAAGCCGGTCAGCAGGAAGAACGTCGAACCGTACACGCCCGAGTTCAGCGTCAGGTTCAGTTCGTTGTACGCGTGGTAGTACTCGAAGCCCTGCAGGAACAGGAAGCAGATACCGAACACGAGCGTCGCGGCCAGCCACGCGATCGCCTTCTTGCGATGATCGTCACGCAGCGCGTGGTGCGAGATCGTCAGCGTCACGCCCGAAGACAGCAGGAACGCGGTGTTCAGCGTCGGGACCGGCCACGGGCCCATCGTCTTGAAGTGACCGGCGAGCGCGGCGGGGCCTTCGTTCGGCCACACGGCGGAGAAGTCCGGCCAGATCAGCTTGTAGTCGAGGCTGCCGAGCTGGTGCAGCGCGATTTCACGCGCATAGAACAGCGCGCCGAAGAACGCGCCGAAGAACATCACTTCCGAGAAGATGAACCAGCTCATGCTCCAGCGGTACGACTTGTCGACGTTCTTGCCGTAATGACCGCCTTCCGATTCGGCGATCGCGTCGCCGAACCAGTGATACAGCGTGAAGAGCAACCACAGCAGGCCGAGCAGCGCCGTAAACGGCGCCCAGTCGTGACCGTTGATCCACAGCGCTACCGAGCCGAGCATGACCAGCAGGCCGATGGCCGCGCTGATCGGATGCTGCGACGGATGCGGCACGAAATAGTACGGGGTCTGGTTTTGACCGCTCATGCTTGATTCTCCACTTCAGTCCAATTTGTGTACCGGAAACCGCTCCGGCTTTATTTCTTGCGCGGCGAGACCGCCACCGCTCTTTCCTGCACGCCGCGCCGTGGCGCCGCGCACTGCATTCTTTCGTCGCCGCGGGCCGCTAGCTGCTAACTGCGCCCTCAACCCACGACGGCACGCACGATCAGGATCAGCACGCCGATGAACACGCCGGCCGCGATCAACGCGACGATCAGCACGTGCAGCGGATTGAGCTGCGTCGCGTCGGCCTCCAGGTCGCGCCGCTTGCGCACCCCGAAGAACGACCACAGCACCGCTTTCAGCGCCTGACCGAACGTACCGCTCCGCTTGACCTCCGTCATCGCCCCGCCTCCGTCGTCATGCATCCGGCTTCGCCGCACCCTGCGCCGCCGTACTGCGCTGCGCCGGGGCCGGCGTGGCCGGGGTATTCAGCTCGAAGAACGTGTACGACAGCGTGATCGTCTTCACGTCCTTCGGCAATTTCGGGTCGATCACGAACACCACCGGCATCTTGCGCGACTCGTTCGCGGTCAGCGTCTGCTGCGTGAAGCAAAAGCACTCGATCTTCTTGAAGAACTCCGTCGCCTGCTTCGGCGCGTAGCTCGGAATCGCCTGCGCGACGACCGGCCGGCCCTGCCCGTTCGTCACGTCGTACACGATCGTCGTCAGTTCGCCCGGATGCACGTCGAGACTGTTGTGCTCCGGCTTGAAGCCGAGCGGCCCGCGCGCGTTCGCATCGAACTCGACCGACACCGTGCGGCTGTAGTCGACCTGCGAGTTCTTCACCTCGCGCTCGCTGACATCGCGCTGCACCAGGTTGTTGATGCCGGTGATCTGGCAGATCGCCCGATACATCGGGATCAGCGCGAAGCCGAAACCGAACATCAGCCCGGCCACGACGAAGAGCTTCACCAGCATCGAACGATTGAACGCGCGATCCGCGGCGCCCTCTTCCGGCTTCGACATACGACGACTTCCTCGCTACTGCGTCAGTTACTGCATCAGTGGGTGGACAGCCACCACTGCTTGATCACGACACCCACAAAAAAAACGGCGGCGATGACGAGCAGGGTGAGGCCGAGCCGCTTGTTGCCCGCGCGGATCTGCTCGGGCGTTCGTCTTTCTTGTGGATTCCGGGTCATCTGAAACTTCGCTGAAACTTCCGTTTCGCGCCCGCCGCGCCTGCCTGCGCGGCAGGCAGCGGCGGAACGCTAGGTGAAACTTATTCGACGTGCGGCGGTTGCTCGAACGTGTGGAACGGAGCCGGGCTCGGGACCGTCCACTCGAGGCCCGTCGCGCCATCCCACGGCTTGTCCGACGCCTTTTCCAGCTCGCCGCCGCCACGGTAGGCCGGCAGCGCGACCGCGAACAGGAAGTACACCTGCGCGAGGCCGAAGCCGAATGCGCCGATCGTCGCCACCTGGTTGAAGTCCGTGAACTGCGCTGGGTAGTCCGCATAGCGGCGCGGCATGCCCGCGAGACCGACGAAGTGCATCGGGAAGAACGTCAGGTTGAAGAAGATCATCGACGCCCAGAAGTGGATCTTGCCGCGCGTCTCGTTGTACATCCAGCCCGTCCACTTCGGCGCCCAGTAGTACCAGCCCGAGAACAGCGCGAACAGCGAGCCGGCCACCAGCACGTAGTGGAAGTGCGCGACCACGAAGTAGGTGCCGTGATACTGGATGTCGAGCGGCGCCATCGCGAGCATCAGGCCCGTCAGGCCGCCGAACGTGAACACGAACAGGAAGCCGATCGCGAACAGCATCGGGGTTTCGAACGTCATCGAGCCGCGCCACATCGTCGCGAGCCAGTTGAACACCTTCACGCCCGTCGGCACCGCGATCAGCATCGTCGCGTACATGAAGAACAGCTGGCCGGTGACCGGCATGCCCGTGGCGAACATGTGGTGCGCCCAGACCATGAACGACAGGATCGCGATCGACGCCGTCGCGTACACCATCGAGCTATAGCCGAACAGCGTCTTGCGTGCGAACGCCGGGATCACCTGCGACACGATCCCGAACGCCGGCAGAATCATGATGTACACCTCGGGGTGGCCGAAGAACCAGAAGATGTGCTGGTACATCACCGGGTCGCCGCCGCCTGCCGCGTTGAAGAACGACGTGCCGAAGTGGCGGTCGAACAGCACCATCGTGATCGCGCCTGCCAGAACCGGCATCACGGCGATCAGCAGGTACGCGGTGATCAGCCACGTCCACGCGAACATCGGCATCTTCATCAGCGTCATGCCCGGTGCGCGCATGTTCAGGATCGTCACGACGATGTTGATCCCGCCCATGATCGACGATGCGCCCATGATGTGGACCGCGAAGATCGCGAAGTCCATGCCCGGGCCCATCTGCGTCGACAGCGGTGCGTACAGCGTCCAGCCGGCCGCCGTCGCGCCGCCCGGCGCGAAGAACGAACCGACCAGCAGCACGGCCGCGACCGGCAGCAGCCAGAAGCTGAAGTTGTTCATCCGCGCGAACGCCATGTCGGATGCGCCGATCTGCAGCGGAATCATCCAGTTCGCGAAGCCGACGAACGCCGGCATGATCGCGCCGAACACCATGATCAGGCCGTGCATCGTCGTGAGTTCGTTGAAGAACTCCGGACGCATGATCTGCAGGCCCGGCTCGAACAGCTCGGCACGGATGCCGAGTGCCATCACGCCGCCCGACAGGAACATGATGAACGAGAACAGCAGGTACAGCGTACCGATGTCCTTGTGGTTGGTGGCGAACAGCCAGCGACGCCAGCCGTGCGGGGCTTCGTGCGCGTGGTCGTCGTGCGCGTGGTCCGCGGCTACGTCGTGCCCGATGCTAGACATGAGAATCTCCTAATGCGAATACGTCGACTAACTCAGCGACACGTCAAGCCGCCGGGCCGATCTCGACACGCCGGGCTTCCTTCGCGTCAGCCCCGCCCGTGATCGTTTCCGGCTTTTTGAGAATAATGTGGTCTTCCGCCACGCCTGCTGCCTTCAGCGCATCGCGCACGGCCTGCGCCCGATGCTTCGCCAGTTCGGCGTTCGCGTCGGCCGAGCCCGTCTTGTCGGTGAAGCCCGACAGCGCGAGCTTCGCGTCCGGATGCGCCTTCGCATAGTCGGCCGCGGCGGCGATCGCCGCCTTCGCGTCGGCCGGCAGCACGCTCTTGCCCGTCTCGAAGTAGATCGTCGACAGCGCGGCCGATGCCGCTGCCGCCGGCTGCTCGGCGCCCGACGCGGCTTGCGCCGGCGCCGAAGCCGCTTCCGCCGGGGCCGCTGCCGTTGCCGCGCCTGCCGTGTCTTCCGGCAGCTTGCCGTTGCGTGCGTCGGCCACTTGCTTCGGCTGCAGCAGGTCGTTCTTGTGGTTGCCCCACGAGTTGCGTTCGTACGTGACGACCGAAGCGATGTCGAGGTCCGACAGCGACGCCCACGACGGCATCGCGCCCTTGCCGTGCAGCACGCGCTCGACGTGCGCGGCGATCGGGCCGTTCACGATCGGGCTGCCGTCCATCGCCGGGAATGCGCCGAGGCCCTTGCCGTTCACCTGGTGGCAAGCCGCGCAGTTCGCCTTGTAGACTTCCTCGCCGTGCGCGACGAGTTCGGCCATCGTGTAAACCTTGTTCGGGTCGACCGCCGCGCTGGCCAGCTTGGCCTTCTGCGCCGTCACCCACTTCGCGTAGTCGTCGTCCGACAGGACTTCGACGACGACCGGCATGTACGCGTGCTCCTTGCCGCACAGCTCGGTACAGAAGCCGCGGAACGTGCCGACCTTGTCGGCCTTGAACCACGTGTCGCGCACGAAGCCGGGGATCGCATCCTGCTTCACGCCGAACGCGGGCACGTACCACGAGTGGACGACGTCGTTCGCGGTCGTGATGATGCGGATCTTCTTGTTGACCGGCACGACGAGCGGGTTGTCGACTTCCTGCAGATAGGTGTCGGTGATCGGCTTCTTGCCCATCACTTCGTCGCGCGGGGTGGTCAGCGTCGACAGGAAGCCGATGCCCTCGCCCGGGCCCTTCACGTAGTCGTAGCCCCACTTCCACTGGTAGCCGGTGACCTTGATCGTGAGATCGGCGTTCGTCGTGTCCTTCATCGCGACGACGGCCTTCGTCGCCGGCAGCGCCATCAGCACGACGATGACGAACGGCACGATCGTCCAGATGATCTCGACGGTCGTGCTTTCATGGAAATTGGCGGCCTTGTGGCCCTTGGATTTGCGGTGCGCGAAGATCGAATAGAACATCACGCCGAACACGCCGACGAAGATCACCGTACACAGGATCAGCATCATCGTATGGAGATCGTAGAGCTCCTCGGCGATCTTCGTGACAGGCGGCTGAAAGTTGATCTCGTTGACACGGGGGCCGCCCGGGCTATCACCGACCGCCAGGGCCGCACCGGCAAAGAGCAATCCGCTGCATGCCAGCACGCCCGTGAGGGCTCGCTTGATTGTTTTCATAGCATCCTTACCCAAAATTTCCATTCAAACCCTCCCCCGTCGCAAGCCACCGGCCTCGTCCGGCCGATGACCGCGCCTCGTCAGCCGCAGCGCCTGAGCGACACGCGCAGTTCGTCGGCGAACTGCGCACGCTTGTACTGCGCGAGATGCTGCCCGATTACGACGGTCTGCCCGCGCGATACCAGCCGAATCGGATCGCGTGGCGTCGCACCCGGCTCGACCCGCACCCAGCGCGGGTTGAATTCGATCTGCGTGAGCCGCTCCGCATCCATCCGCTCGATCACGAGCCGGTGCGGAAACAGCCTGATGCGCTCGTAATCGACCGCATGGCGAGCATAGATCGCAAATGCGACACCCACCGCCAGCAACTCGATTCCGGTGAAGGGCATGACGAGCCAGACCCCTCTCCACATCAGCAACGCCGCGATCGCCAGCGAGAAGCCCGCGAGCGACGCGTAAAACAGCACGAACTGGCGTGGCGACACCGAACAGTTGCGTTTCATGAGCCAGTCTTCGAGGACCGGTTCGCTGTCCGCCGTCTCCGCCAAAACCCTCGCTGCTTCCATCGCCGCCTCACGCGAATGGCATGCGATGCATGCCTGCATCGGACTCGTCGCCCCGTATTGCGGGGACCCCGGGACGACAAGCTGACGCATTATAGGCGGGTTCAATGGCATCCACAAGCAAGCGCCTATCGCCCGCCAAGCCAAGTGCGACAAGCTTTCCGGCCGTTTTTGGCGCCAATTCGACCCCGCTTTGCGCCGCTAATTTCAGACATAACAAAACCCCTCTTTACCGCTTTACCGATTCTTCGGACGCCCCTTGCCGATGTCCTCGATGCGCACGATCCCGTGGCCTTCCGCGGTCGTGCGCGGCACGGCCTTCCACGCGTGGCCGTAGATCACCTCGAAGGTCAGCGGGATCGTGCCGTCCTCGCGCCGGCGCGCGTCCAGCGCGTCGCCGAGCGCCGCGCGAAAGCGTCGCGTCGCGTGCTGCGGCGCCGTGCGCTCGAACGGATAGGCGCCCCAGCGGCGCACGTCGGCCAGCAGGGAGTCGGGGGATTTGTAGGTGACGGTCAGCACTTCCTGGTCCATCACGGGAATCTCGAAGCCGCTCTCGACGAGCATGTCGCCGAGGTCGTGCATGTCGACGAAATCGATCACGCGCGCGGCGGGCGGCGCGATGCCGAGCGCCGCTTCGGCGTCCGCGCAGGCCGCGCGCAGCTCGCGCAGCGTGTCCGGGCCGAGCGTGCTGAACATCAGCAGGCCGTTCACGCGCAGCACGCGCTGCCATTCAGGAAACACCGTATCGGGACGCGAATGCCAGTGGAGCGCGAGATTCGACCAGATCAGGTCGAACGCGCCACCGGGAAACGGCAGCGCGGCGAAGTCGGCCTGCGCGACGCGCGGGCCGCGCTGGCCCAGCGCCCGGCCGAGCGACGCCGGCAGCCAGCGGCGCCAGTTGGTCTGCTCGACCTCGCGCTGGCCGGCCCGCGCGAGCATCGCGCCGGACAGGTCCACGCCGAACACAGGCGCCTCCGGAAAGCGCGCGCGCAGCGCCGGCAGGTCGTCGCCCGGGCCGCAGCCCGCGTCGAGTACGGCCGCGGGGCTCACCTTGATGTATTCGAGGCGCTCGTTCATCCGCTGCGCGATCTCGCGCGGCAGGAACGCGACCGCATCGAACGTGGCGGCACGGCGGTCGAAGATCCGCCGCAGGCGCCGGGTGTCATTGGCCGGACGGCCGGTTGAAGTCGAAGCTGGGGACATGTCGGGCACACTGGCGAAGAGCCCGAAGTATACTCGCTCGCCTCGCAAGCTTCATTGAGGCGGCGTGCCAGGAGTGTTGCGATGGTCCGCGGTTCCGCCGAGCGCACGATGCGCGTCGTTTTGTCGCAGGTTCGAACGCTGGTCGTGCGCGTTGCCGCGGTCGCATTGCCGAATCGCTGCGCGTTGTGCGGCAATTTGTCACACGGAGTGATTTGCGGCGCCTGCGATGCCGCGTACTGGAATGAAGCGAGGCTGCGCTGCGCGGTCTGCGCGCTGCCGCTCGGTGTCGGACATGCGCGATCGCCTGGCGGCCGTCGTACCGGCGCCGGCCGCGCGACCGCGTACCGGTGCGACGCGTGCCGCACCGCGCCGCCGCCGTTCGATGCGACGCTCGCGCTTGCCGATTACCGCGCACCGCTCGACGGGCTCGCGCGCGGCCTGAAGTTTCACGCGCGACTCGCGCTCGGCGGCGAATTCGCGGCCCGGCTCGCCCGGCTGGTCGACGATACGCACGGCGCGAGCGGCTTCGACCTCGTCGCGCCGGTGCCGCTGTCGCACCGGCGGCTCGTCGCGCGCGGCTACAACCAGGCGTGGGCGATCGCACGTCCGCTCGCGCGCCGGCTCGGCGTGCAAGCGGACGCAACCTTGCTCACGCGCGTCGCCGACACCGCGCCGCAGTCGCGGCTCGACCGGCACGCACGGCGCGACAACGTGATGACGGCTTTCGCGGTGGCCGGCGGCGTCGCCGGCCGCCACATCGCGCTCGTCGACGACGTGATGACGTCCGGCGCGACGCTCGCGGCGGCCGCGCAGGCGCTGAAGGCGGCGGGCGCCGCGCGCGTGACGAATCTGGTTGCGCTGCGCACCGCCAGGGATTAATTAGAGAGAGAGAGAGACCGGCCGCCGCGAATGCGGCCGTCACGAACCGGTCGGCCGGGAGCCCGCGCGCGTTGCGCGGCTCCGGCCGGCCCAGCCAAACCGAAACATGTTCAACGTCGTCCTCGTCGCCCCCGAAATTCCGCCGAACACCGGCAACGTGATCCGCCTGTGCGCGAACACCGGCGCGCACCTGCACCTGATCGAGCCGCTCGGCTTTCCGCTCGACGACGCGCGCATGCGTCGCGCCGGCCTCGACTATCACGAGTATGCGCAAATGCGCGTGCACCGCGACTGGGACGCATTCGTCGCCTCCGAAGCGCCCGATCCCGCGCGAATGTTCGCGTTCACGACGCGCGGCTCGGGCCGCTTCCACGATCGTGCGTTCCTGCCCGGCGACTGGTTCGTGTTCGGCTCGGAAACGCGCGGCCTGCCGGCCGAGCTGCTCGAACGCTTCCCGAACGAACAGCGCGTGCGCCTGCCGATGCGACCCGACAACCGCAGCCTGAACCTGTCGAACACGGTCGCGGTGGTCGTGTTCGAGGCGTGGCGCCAGGCCGGCTTCGAAGGCGGCGCCTGACGCTCGCCGCGCGCGGCGTCGAACGCGTCAGGTTCGCGCGAGCCGTGCGCGGTACAGGTCGTAGATATCGGGGGAAAAGCACGCGAACACCACGCGTGTGAGGTTCGGCGCCTGCGCGAGCATCTCGGCGACGGTGCCGACCGCGATATCGACGGCGGCTTCGGCCGGATAGCGGTAGACCCCGCAACTGATCGCCGGGAACGCGATCGACGTCGCGGCGACTTCCTCAGCCAGCTCGATCGCGCGCCGGTAGCACGACGCGAGCAACTCGGCCTCGCCACGCGCGCCGCCGTACCAGACCGGCCCGACCGCGTGGATCACATAGCGCGCCGGCAGCCCGTGGCCGCGCGTGAGCTTCGCGTCGCCGGTGTCGCAGCCGCCGAGCGTGCGGCACTCGGCGAGCAGGCCGGGGCCGGCCGCGCGGTGAATCGCGCCGTCGACACCGCCCCCGCCGAGCAGCGAGCCGTTCGCGGCGTTGACGATCGCGTCGACCTCGAGCGTCGTGATGTCGACGACTTGCGCATCGAGCGTGGTGGAATGGATCTGCAGCATGACGACCTCGCGGAACGCCGGAGATTGTTCAAGCGTAGTCCGCTTTGGCGCCGCGCGCCCGGCGCAACCGTGCCGGGCGAACCCGGCTCGCGCTACTCGGCGCGCGCGTCGCGGCGCAACAGGCCGCTGACGGCGTCGCGCGGCGCGATGCCGTCGAACAGCACCCCGCACACGGCTTCCGTGATCGGCATTTCGATCGATTGCGCGCGCGCGAGCGCCAGCACGGCCTGCGCGCAGCGCACGCCTTCGGCCACGTGGCCGAGCGCGCCGAGGATGTCGTTGAGCGTGCGGCCGGCCGCCAGTTGCAGGCCGACCGTGCGGTTGCGCGACAGGTCGCCCGTCGCGGTGAGGATCAGGTCGCCGAGGCCCGTGAGGCCCGTGAAGGTTTCCGCGCGGCCGCCGAGCGCCACGCCGAGCCGCGACATTTCGGCGAGGCCGCGCGTGATCAGCGCGGCGCGCGCGTTCAGCCCGAGGCCGAGGCCGTCGGAAATGCCGGTCGCGATCGCCAGCACGTTCTTCACCGCGCCGCCGACCTCGACGCCGACCACGTCGTCGCCCGTATAGATCCGCATCGCGCCGTGATGGAACGCGGCGAGCGTGCGCTCGCGGCATCCGGCCGACGTGCTCGCCACCGTCAACGCGACGGGCAGCGACTGCCCGACCTCGCGCGCGAAACTCGGGCCCGACAGCACGCCGTTGCTCTGCTGTCCGGGCAGCTCGGCCGCGATCACCTGATGCGGCAGCAGGTGCGTGTCGGCCTCGAAGCCCTTGCAGACCCAGACGATATGCGCGGGCACGCAGCCGGCGTCGCGCATCGCGTGACACAGCGTGCGCAGCCCGGCCACCGGCGCGGCGATCACGCACAGCGCGTCGTCCGCGGCGCCATGCGCGAGCGCGACGCCGAGATCGGCGTCGTAGCGCAGCGCGTCAGGCAACGCGATGCCGTCCAGATAGCGGGAATTTTCGTGCCGGGCCTGCAGCCCGGCGATGAGCGCGGCGTCGCGCGCCCACAAAAGCGTATCGTGCCGCGCGGCCAGATGGCCCGCGAGCGCGGTGCCCCAGGCACCGGCGCCGAGAACGGCTACTTTCATACCCAGCACCGGTCCGAGCGAAACGTCAGTTCAGCGTCGTGCCATTCGGCGCGCCGTTCGGTGCGCCTGCCGCACCAGCCTGCTGCTGGAGCTGCGCGAGACGCTGCTCGTACAGCGCCTGGAAGTTGATTTCCGCGAGGTGGATCGGCGGGAAGCCGGCGCGCGTGATCGCGTCCGCGATGTTCGAGCGCAGGTACGGGAACAGGATCGTCGGGCATGCGATGCCGACGAGCGGGTCGAGCTGTTCGTCCGGAATGTTGCGAATGTCGAAAATGCCGGCCTGCTTCGCTTCGATCAGGAACGCGACCTTGTCCTTCACCTTCGCGGTGACGGTACCCGACACGACGACTTCGAACACGCTTTCCGCGAGGCGATCGGCCTTGACGTCGACTTCGACTTCAACCGACGGCATGTCCTGCTCGAGGAAGATCGCCGGCGAATTCGGCTGCTCGAGCGACATATCCTTCAGGTAGACGCGCTGGATGTTGAAGAACGGTTGGTTTTCGACGTCGGACATGGTGTTTCCCTAAAAGTGGTGACGGGGCGGCCCGGCTGTTCGCCGGCCGCCACGGATGAATCCTGCGCGCCCAAGCCGCGGCGCGGCCGGCGGCCATTCTGCCCTAATCAGGCCGCTTGCAGAAGCGGCACGAGGCCGCCTTCGCGGTCGAGCTTCGACAGATCGTCGTAGCCGCCGACGTGCGTGTCGCCGATATAGATCTGCGGCACCGTGCGGCGCCCCGTGCGCGTCATCATTTCCTCGCGGCGGGCCGGATCGCGATCGATCAGCACCTTTTCGATCTGCTCGACGCCGCGCAGCTTCAGCAGGCGCTCGGCCTGCATGCAATACGGACACACCTGCGTGCTGTACATCAAAACCTTGTTCACTTCGCCACTCCTTGTTTGACGACCGGCATCCCGGCCTGCTGCCAGGCGGCCACGCCGCCTTCGAGCACGTGCACCTCGGCGTAACCCGCCGCCTCGACCTCGCGCGCCGCCTTCTGCGACTGCTGGCCGTTCTGGCAGACGAGCAGCACCGGGGTGCTCTTGTTCTTCGCGACCTGCGCAATTTTCGCGCCGATCTCGCCCGCCGCGACCTGACGCGCCGACGGCAGGTGGCCGGCGGCGAAGTCGGACGCGGCGCGCAGGTCGATCACGACCGCGTTGCGGCGATTGATGAGCTGCGTCGCCTCGGCGGCCGACAGGCCGCCGCGGCCGCGGCGCAGGGCCGGCCATGCGAGCAGGCCGCCGGAAACCAGCAGGATCGCGATAAGGGCCAGGTTCGTGTAATTGGTAAAGAACGTCACGGAATGCCGCCGGAAAAAGAGAAATCGGATGAGGACAATCCCGCCATTATAAAATAACCGTCTTGCGCGATGTCGGGCCCCGGTTCGGTCCCGTGCGACGCGCCCCGCTTCCCTATCACTACCGACCGCAAGATCCATGTACAAACTCGTTCTCATCCGCCACGGCGAATCGACGTGGAACAAGGAAAACCGCTTCACCGGCTGGGTCGACGTCGACCTGACCGAACAGGGTCGCAACGAGGCCTATCAGGCCGGCGAATTGCTCAAGGAGGCCGGCTACACGTTCGACATCGCGTACACGTCGGTGCTCAAGCGCGCGATCCGCACGCTGTGGCACGTGCAGGACAAGATGGACCTGATGTACCTGCCGGTCGTCCATTCGTGGCGCCTGAACGAGCGCCACTACGGTGCGCTGTCGGGCCTGAACAAGGCGGAAACGGCCGCCAAGTTCGGCGACGAGCAGGTGCTCGTGTGGCGTCGCAGCTACGACACGCCGCCGCCCGCGCTCGAGCCGACCGACGAACGCGCGCCGTTCAACGACCCGCGCTACGCGAAGGTGCCGCGCGAGCAGCTGCCGCTCACCGAGTGCCTGAAGGACACGGTCGCGCGCGTGCTGCCGCTGTGGAACGAGTCGATCGCGCCGGCGGTGCGCGCCGGCAAGCAGGTGCTGATCGCCGCGCACGGCAACTCGCTGCGCGCGCTGATCAAGTACCTCGACGGCATCTCGGACAGCGACATCGTCGGCCTGAACATCCCGAACGGCGTGCCGCTCGTCTATGAGCTCGACGAAAACCTGAAGCCGATCAAGCACTATTACCTCGGCGACCAGGAAGCGATCGCGCAGGCGCAGGCCGCCGTCGCGAAGCAAGGCAAGGCGGGCTGACGCCCGACGCGGCGGGCAGGCCCGGTTCCGGCGCGGCGCGCCCGGCCCCGGTCGCCCGCTGCACGCTGCACGCTGCACGCCGCGCGAACCTTCGCGGCCCCGCTGCGGTCGAACCCGCTTTCGAACCGCAGCGCCCCCGCCGGGGCCTCTGCGGCCTTTTCGACGCTTTTCGCGCCGTTCCACTGAGTTATCGGACGAACAGTTATACTTGTCCGCTACATCCCCGCTACCGCCACGCGCTTCCCGACCGCACCAGACTCTCTATGCGAATGAATTTGAAGAACATCGGCCTGATTGCCGCGGGCCTCGCCACGGGCGTGTTCGCCACGCTGCAGGTTTCCGCATCGGCCGAGCAGACCGCCACGGCGCCGCTTCCCCTCGACCAGCTCCGCCTGTTCGCGGAGGTATTCGGGCAGATCAAGCGCGAGTACGTCGAACCGGTCGACGACAAGAAGCTGCTGACGGCGGCGATCAAGGGCATGGTGTCGAGCCTCGATCCGCACTCGTCGTTCCTCGACAAGACCGACTATGACGAGCTGCAGGAGCAGACGAAGGGCCGCTTCGCGGGTCTCGGCATCGAGATCTCGCAGGAAGACGGCCTCGTCAAGGTGATCTCGCCGATCGAGGACACCCCCGCGTTCCGCGCCGGCATCCGTCCGGGCGACCTGATCACGCGCATCAACGACAAGCCGGTGCGCGGCATGACGCTCGACAAGGCCGTCAAGCAGATGCGCGGCGAGCCGGGCACCAAGGTCACGCTGACGATCTTCCGCAAGAGCGACGACCGCACGTTCCCGGTCACGGTCACGCGCGCGATCATCAAGGTCCAGAGCGTGAAGATGAAGATGCTCGATCCGGGCTACGCGTATGTCCGCATCACGAGCTTCCAGGAGCGCACGACGCCCGATCTCGCGCAGAAGCTGCAGGACATCGCGCGCCAGCAGCCGAACCTGAAGGGCCTCATCCTCGACCTGCGCAACAACGGCGGCGGCCTGCTGCAGAGCGCAGTCGGCGTGGCCGGCGCGTTCCTGCCGCCCGACTCGGTCGTCGTGTCGACCAACGGCCAGATCCCCGATTCGAAGCAGGTCTACCGCGATACGTACGACAACTATCGCCTGCCGTCCTTCGACGGCGATCCGCTGAAGAACCTGCCGCCGATCTTCAAGACCGTGCCGATGATCGTGCTGACGAACGCGTATTCGGCGTCCGCGTCGGAAATCGTCGCCGGTGCGCTGCAGGATTCGAAGCGCGCGCAGATCATGGGCAAGACGACGTTCGGCAAGGGTTCGGTGCAGACGGTGCGCCCGATGACGGCCGACACCGCGCTGCGTCTGACCACCGCGTACTACTACACGCCGAGCGGCCGCTCGATCCAGAACAAGGGCATCACGCCGGACGTGCCGGTCGATCAGTACGCGGACGGCGATCCGGACGACGTGCTCGTGACGCGCGAGGTCGACTACACGAACCACCTCGCGAACACGCAGGATCCGAACGAGAAGAAGGAGCAGGAAGAACGCGAACAGCGCCGGATGGATCAGCTGCGCATTCTCGAAGAGCAGAACGACAAGAAGACACCGGAGCAACGCCAGAAGGATCGCGATCGCAAGCCGATCGAGTTCGGCAGCGCCGACGACTTCATGATGCAGCAGGCGCTCAACAAGCTCGAAGGCAAGCCGGTCCAGGAATCGAAGTCGCTGCTCGCCGAGAGCACGACCAAGAGCCCGGCCGCGAAGGCGGCGACGGCGTCGAAGGCATCGGGCGCAAGCGCCGCGAAGCCGGCTTCCGCACCGAAGCCCGCATCCGCGCCGAAGTAAGCGCCGGCCGGCATCGAACGGGCCATCGCGGGAAGACCGCGATGGCCCGTTTTTCATGCGCGCCTAAAATAACGAACGTCCGCCCGCCTCGCTCACGACTCCCCATGAACGACGATCAACTCCTTCGCTACTCCCGCCACATCCTCGTCGACGAGATCGGTATCGAGGCGCAGCAGCGCTTTCTCGATGCGCATGCGATCGTCGTCGGCGCGGGCGGCCTCGGCTCGCCGGCCGCGATGTATCTCGCGGCGTCCGGAGTCGGCACGCTCACGCTCGTCGACGCCGACACGGTCGACCTCACGAACCTGCAGCGGCAGATCCTGCACGTGACGGCCTCGGTCGGCCGCAGCAAGGTCGAGTCGGGGCGCGACGCGCTCGCGCAACTGAACCCCGAGGTGACGGTGAACGCGGTCGCGGAGCGCGTCGACGATGCGTGGCTCGACGCGCACGTGCCGCATGCGAGCGTCGTGCTCGACTGCACCGACAACTTCGCGACGCGGCACGCGATCAATCGCGCGTGCGTCGCACACGGCGTGCCGCTCGTGTCGGGCGCCGCGCTGCGCTTCGACGGCCAGATCAGCACGTTCGACTTCCGCGACGCGGCCGCGCCCTGCTATGCGTGCGTGTTCCCGGAAGACCAGCCGTTCGAGGAAGTCGCGTGTTCGACGATGGGCGTGTTCGCGCCGACCGTCGGGATCATCGGCGCGATGCAGGCGGCCGAGGCGCTGCGCGTGATCGGCGGCATCGGCAAGACGCTCAACGGCCGGCTGATGATGCTCGATTCGCTGCGGATGGAATGGACGACGATGAAAATCGCGCGCCAGGCCGACTGCCCCGTGTGCGGGGGTCGGCACTGACACGCGACGGGCATGCGCTGGACGCGCATGCGTGACACTTCGCGACAGTTGGCGGCGACGAAAACGCCTACGCGGCCGCGTCCGCCCGCGGCTCGGCGACCGACAGCCGCTGCAGCGCCGCCTGCACTTCCTCCGGCTCGAACGCGGCCAGCACGTCGGCCGTCGGCTTTTCGAGCGCCTTCAGGTGCGCGCGCAGGATCTCCTGCTTCACGACGAGCAACTGACTCGGGTGCATCGAGAACTCGGTGAGCCCCATCCCGAGCAACAGGCGCGTGAGCGCCGGGTCGCCCGCCATCTCCCCGCACACCGACACCGACACGCCCGCGCGCTTCGCTTCGCGCAGCGTGTACGCGATCAGATGCAGCACGGCCGGATGCAGCGGATCGTACAAGTGCGCGACCGCGTTGTCCGCGCGATCGATCGCGAGCGTGTACTGAATCAGGTCGTTCGTGCCGATCGACAGGAAGTCGAAGCGCTTCAGGAACAGCGGCAGCGCGATCGCCGCGGCCGGGATCTCGATCATCGCGCCGAGGCGCACGTTCGGATCGTATGCGAGCCCCGCGTCGTCGAGCTGGCGCTTCGCCTCGCGGATCAGGTCGAGCGTCTGGTCGATCTCCTGCGCATGCGCGAGCATCGGGATCAGGATCTTCACCTGGCCGAACGCGGACGCGCGCAGGATCGCACGCAACTGCGTGAGGAACATCTGCGGCTCGGACAGGCTCCAGCGGATCGCGCGCAGCCCGAGCGCCGGGTTCGGCGCCGTTTCGTAGCCTTCGTCGAGCGCCTCGAGCGGTTTATCGGCGCCGACGTCGATCGTGCGGATCGTCACCGGCATGCCCTTCATCCACTCGACGGCCCGCTTGTACGCGGCGAACTGCTCCTCCTCTTCCGGCATCTCCTTCTGATGCATGAACAGGAACTCGGAGCGGAACAGGCCGACGCCGACCGCGCCGGCCTCGACGGCCGCCTTCGCGTCGTCGGGCAGCTCGATGTTCGCGTACAGCTCGATCTTCGTGCCGCACAACGTTTGCGTCGGCGAGAACTTCAGGCGCTGCAGCTTGCGTTGCTCCAGCAGCTTCTCGGACTGGCGGTACGAATATTCCTCGAGGACGATCGGCGCCGGATCGACGATCACGATGCCCTGGTCGCCGTCGACGATGATCAGGTCGTCCTGGCGGATCAGCGAGCTCGCATGCTGGACGCCGACCGCGGCCGGAATGCCGAGGCTGCGCGCGACGATCGCCGTGTGCGACGTGCGCCCGCCGAGATCGGTGACGAACGCCTGGAACGACTGCGTCTTGAACTGCATCATGTCGGCTGGCGCGATGTCGTGCGCGACGACGATCATGTCGTTCGTGCCGTTCCTGGCCGCGCCGTCGAGCGCCTGCGACGCGGACGGCGCACCGGCGAGCGCCTTCAGCACACGCTCGACCACTTGCTCGATGTCGGCCTTGCGCTCGCGCAGGTACTCGTCCTCGATGTCGTCGAAATGGCGCGTCAGCAGTTCGAGTTGCTCGGTCAGCGCCCATTCGACGTTGTAGCGGCGCGTGCGGATCAGGTCGATGGTTTCCTGCACGAGCATCTCGTCGCTCAGGATCATCGTGTGGACGTCGATGAATGCGCCGACTTCGCTCGGGGTGTCGTCGGTCAGGTCGGCGCGCAGCGCTTCGAGCTCGCGACGCACGACGTCGAGCGCCGTGCGGAATCGCTCCACTTCGGCGTCGATCTGGTTGGCCTCGATCAGGTAATGGGCGACGTCGAGCGCCGCCGGCGCGATCAGATACGCTCGCCCGATCGCGATACCTCGTGAGACGGGAATGCCATGCAGCGTGAAGGACACGCGCACCTCCTCTGTACAAGTAAAGCCGCGGCACACTGCTGCGATGCGCTTATGACCCCGGTTAGCGATTATAAATTCCGCGACTCCCTGCTGACTGCATGCAGCGCAGCATTGCGCATTCCGCATCAATGCTTCCGACGAAAAAAATGCCGCGAGATCCGCGGCATTCTGACTGGAAACGGCAATGATTCCGCGTCGCGATCACTGGCCTTCGCCGAACTTGTCGGCGATCAGCTTCAGCAGCGCGTCCATCGCTTCCCGCTCGTCGGGCCCTTCGGTTTCGATCGTCACGGTGCTGCCGATGCCGGCCGCCAGCATCATCACGCCCATGATGCTCTTCGCATTGATCTTGCGCCCGTTGCGTGTCATCCAGACTTCGGACTGGAAGTTGCCGGCCAGTTGCGTAAGCTTGGCCGATGCGCGCGCATGGAGCCCCAATTTATTGACGATGGTGGTTTCTTGTTGAAGCATGATTCTCGGTCGGGTCGGTCTGGACCGCCGGCGGCACGCGTCGGCGGGTCGGTCTAAAACGGAAAACGGCGGCTCAGTGCGATTCGGTGCGCGGTTGCGGCTCCGGCGGAATCGGCGCGCACTGGCCGCAGCCGGTTTCCGTCGGCGGCGGCGGCGTGCCGGACGACACCTCGTGGACGCCCTTCGCGCCGCCGGACAGCGCCTTGTCGACCAGCTTGTCGAGCGGCACGGTGCGGTAGCAGACGGCCCGCACGAGCATCGGCAGATTCACGCCGGCCAGCACGCGCACGTTGTCGAGCTTCGCGAGCTGGCCCGCGATGTTCGCGGGCGTCGCGCCGTACATGTCGGTCAGTACGACCACGCCGTTTTCTTCCCGCAGCCGCGCGAGTTCCGCGTGCGCAAACGCCATCACCTGGGTCGGATCGCTGTCCGCCATCACGTCGATGCAGCCGATGCGGGCAGGTACGCCGCCGTAGATGTGCGCGATACAGTCCCGCAGCGCGGTGGCGAGCGGGGCGTGCGCGATGATCAGGATCCCGGCCATGTCAGATCGCTCCCGGCCGCCCCTGGCGGGCCGATACCCCGCGGCGGGGCAATGAGCGTAGCGAGTGTGGGGAACGTTTCATGTTCAGCCTTGCAACAGTGTCGGCCCGACCGCCGGGCCTTCGGTGCGCCGATCACGGCACCGGGCGAGCGGGCATTGTAGCAGGCCGGTCAAGCTGCTCCGGCGACGGGGGACCTGCGCGGCCGCCGCCGGGGTTGCGCGGGAAACGGGTCGGGCCTACGCGGCCGCACGCTCCAGCGCGTCGATGAACATCGCGGCCACGTCGAAACCCGTCTGCTCCATGATCTCGCGGAAGCACGTCGGGCTCGTGACGTTCACCTCGGTCAGCCAGTCGCCGATCGCGTCGAGCCCGACCAGCAGCAGCCCGCGCGATGCGAGCACGGGCCCGAGCGTGTCGGCGATCTCGCGGTCGCGGGCCGTCAGCGGCTGCGCGACGCCGAGCCCGCCCGCGGCGAGATTGCCGCGCACCTCGCTGCCCTGCGGAATCCGCGCGAGCGAATACGGCACCGGCTCGCCGCCGATCAGCAGGATGCGCTTGTCGCCGGCCTTGATCTCGGGAATGAACTTCTGCGCCATCACCGAGCGCGTGCCGTCGTGGCTCAGCATCTCGACGATCGAACCGAGGTTCATGCCGTCCGGCTTCACGCGGAACACGCCCATCCCGCCCATCCCGTCGAGCGGCTTCAGGATCACGTCGCCGTGCTCGGCGTGGAACGCGCGCAGCCGTTTCGCGTCGCGCGTGACGAGCGTCGGCGCGACGAACTGCGGAAACTCGCCGATCGCGAGCTTCTCCGAATGGTCGCGGATCGACTGCGCCTTGTTGAACACGCGTGCACCCGCGCGCTCGGCCAGCTCGAGCAGCCACGTCGACGTCACGTACTCCATGTCGAACGGCGGATCCTTGCGCATCAGCACCGCGCCGAACGATTCGAGACGGCGCGCGTCGACCGGGCCCGCGTCGAACCAGGTGTCGCGATGCAGGTCGTCCAGCTCGCCGACGAACGTGATGCGCCGCACGTCGGCCTCGACGGCCGACCCCGTCCACGCGAGGTGGCGCGGCTCGCACGCGTACACCGCATGCCCGCGCCGGGCGGCCTCCGCCATCATCGCGTAGGTCGAATCCTTGTAGATCTTGAAATGCTCGAGCGGGTCGGCGATAAAAAGAATGTCCATGCGGGTCCTGTACGTAGCGAAGCCGTTACACCTGGATGGCTTCGGGATCGGTCTTTTCCAGTTCGATCGACGACGCGATCAGCGACAGCCGCGCGACGACGCCGTACATGTAGAAACGGTTCGGCGGCGCGGCGCCCGGCTTGGCGCCTGCATCCGGCAGCGCGGTGTGCTCGAAGCCGAGCGGCACGTAGTGCATGCCCGGCGCGTTCAGGTTCTGGTCGCGCTCGCGGCCGCCGTGCGTGCGGTAGAAGCCGCCGACCACGTAGCGGTCGATCATGTAGACGACCGGCTCGGCCACTTCGTCGCCGACGCGCTCGAACGTGTAGACGCCTTCCTGCACGATCACGTCGCGCACCGCGAGGCCGGCCTTCGATTCGGCCATCTGCGCGCGCTCGGCCTTCGTCATGCGGCCGATCTCGGCCGCGTCGTGCACGGTCATCACGCCCCGGCCGGCGGTGCCCGCGTCGGCCTTCACGACGACGTACGGCTTCTCGCTGATCCCGTATTCGCGATACTTGCGCGCGATCTTCTTCAGCACGCCGTCGATCGCGTCGGCGAGCGCCTGCTCGCCTTCATGCGCCTGCCAGTCGACGCCTTCCACGTGCGCGAAATACGGATTCACCATCCACGGATCGACGCCGACCATCTTCGCGAACTTCTTCGCGACGTCGTCGTAGCACGAGAAATGCGTCGACTTGCGGCGCACGGCCCAGCCTGCGTGCAGCGGCGGCAGCAGGTACTGCTCGTGCAGGTTTTCCAGCACGGCCGGGATGCCGGCCGACAGGTCGTTGTTCAGCAGGATCGAGCACGGATCGAAATTCTTCAGGCCGAGGCGGCGCTGCGAACGCTCGAGCGGTTCGAGCACGATCTTCTGGCCGTCGGCCAGCGTGATCGGCGTCATGTCGGTGATGCTCGGGTCGAGCGAGCCGAAGCGCACGTTCAGGCCGGCCTGGCGCATGATCGTCGCGAGGCGCGCGACGTTTTCCAGGTAGAACGCGTTGCGGGTCGGCAGCTCGGGAATCACGAGCAGATTCTTCGCGTCCGGGCAGATTTTCTCGATCGCGGCCATCGCGGCCTGCACGGCGAGCGGCAGCACTTCGGACGGCAAATTGTTGAATGCGCCGGGAAACAGGTTCGCGTCGACGGGCGCCAGCTTGAAGCCGGCATTGCGCAGGTCCACCGAACAATAGAACGGCGGGGTGTGTTCCTGCCATTCGAGCCTGAACCAGCGTTCGATCGCAGGCGTCGCGTCGAGGATCTTCTGCTCGAGTTCGAGCAGCGGACCGTTCAACGCGGTAACGAGGTGGGGAACCATGAATCACTCGCGAGCGGGAGAATGAAGATTGTAGAGCAATTGCCTTGCCCATTTGGGGATTGTTCCCGGCTTCGCAAGGATATCGAGGAACTTTTCGGCTATTGACCCGATAGAGTGAAGGGTTATCCGCTACGACAGCGGGTGACAGGAGAAAAAAAGCCCGCCGGGTGGGCGGGCCGAAGTCGCTGCGCTCATTCGGAGCGGGCGCCGTCGTCGCGGCGGCCCGCCGTTGATTCGTATGACTTATTCCACGTGCTCGCCGTGCAGGATCACGTCGAGACCTTCGCGCTCTTCCTCTTCGGTCACGCGCAGGCCGATCGTCAGGTCGATCAGCTTCAGCAGCACGAAGCTCAGCACGCCGCTGTAGACCAGCGTGATCAGCACGCCCTTGGCCTGCAGCAGCAGGCTGCCGTCGAAGCCGCCGATGTCCTTGACCGCGAATACGCCCGTCAGCAACGCGCCGAGAATCCCGCCGATGCCGTGCACGCCGAACGCGTCGAGCGAATCGTCGTAGCCGAGCTTGGACTTGAGCCAGGTCGCCGACCAGAAGCAGACGACGCCCGCCGCGATACCGATCACCAGTGCGCCCGCCACGCCGACGAAACCGGCGGCCGGCGTGATCGCCACGAGACCCGCGACCGCGCCCGACACGATGCCGAGCACCGACGGCTTGCCCTTCGCGATCCACTCGGCAAACATCCAGCCGAGCGCCGCGCAGGCGGTCGCCACTTGCGTGGTCAGCATCGCGAAGCCGGCACGGCCATCGGCCGCGACCGCGGAGCCTGCGTTGAAGCCGAACCAGCCGACCCACAGCATCGAGCCGCCGATCATCGTCAGCACCAGGTTGTGCGGCGCCATCGATTCACGGCCGTAGCCGACGCGCTTGCCGAGCACGAGGCACGACACGAGGCCCGCGATACCGGCGTTGATGTGCACCACCGTGCCGCCCGCGAAGTCGAGCACGCCGTCGGCCGACAGCCAGCCGGTCGGCTCCCACACCATGTGCGCGATCGGCACGTAGACGATCAGCGACCAGAGCGTCATGAACACGAGCATCGCCGAGAACTTCATCCGGTCGGCGAACGCGCCGCAGATCAGCGCCGGCGTGATGATCGCGAACGTCATCTGGTAGACGAAGTAGACCGATTCCGGAATCGTCGTCGCGAGATGGCTGACCGTCAGCGTCGTCGCCTTGTCACCCTTGATGTAGTTCATGCCGTGCAGGAACGCACGCGACAGGCCGCCGATGAAGCCGTTGCCCGGCGTGAACGCGAGGCTGTAGCCGACCACCGTCCACAGCACCGTGATCACCGCGGTGATCGCGAAGCTCTGCATCACGGTCGCGAGCACGTTCTTCTTGCGGACCATGCCCGCGTAGAACAGCGCGAGGCCCGGGATCGTCATGAACAGCACGAGCGCGGTCGACGTCAGCATCCACGCGGTGTCGCCCGCGCTGATCTTCGACGAATCGACCGAGAACGGTGCGGTGGGCGCGGCCGGGGCGGCCGGCGCGGAGGCGGCAGCGGCAGCCGATGCGTCGGTCGCGCCCGAAGCCGGTGCGGCCGCAGCGGCGGTGGCGGATGCGTCGGCGCTCGGCGCCGAAGCGGCCGGTGCGGCGGCAGCCGATGCGTCGGAAGCGGTGGCGGCAGGCGCGGAACCGGCCGCGGCGGACGCCGCGTCGTCCGCGAGCGCGGAGCCGACGCCGGCCGCGATCAGCGAGCCGGCCATCAGCAGGGACATCAGAAGTTTGCGCATCTTGGGTTTCCTCTTGTCGCTTGTCTTGTGTGTTCTGTTACAGCGCGTCCGCGCCCGTCTCCCCGGTGCGAATCCGGATCACCTGTTCGATCGGCGTGACGAAGATCTTGCCGTCGCCGATCTTGCCCGTGCGCGCGGCCCGCTCGATCGCTTCCACCGCCTGGTCGACGAGATCGTCGGACACGGCCGCCTCGATCTTCATCTTCGGCAGGAAATCGACCACGTATTCGGCGCCGCGATACAGCTCGGTGTGCCCCTTCTGGCGCCCGAACCCTTTCACCTCCGTCACCGTGATGCCCGAGACGCCAAGCGCCGACAGCGCCTCGCGCGTCTCATCGAGCTTGAACGGCTTGATGATTGCGGTAATGAGTTTCATGAAGTCCTCTCGCTGGGTTGTCCCGTCGAATGAGTTGGAATGTTGTAACGGACTCTTCTCAGCAACTCGCATGCCATGTTCGTCCGAACACCGTCTCGAAGGGCTTCGAAGCGGGGTCGCATCCCGCGGTGTAAGGCGCGGAAGCCCGGCCGAATGGCCAACATGGCCCGGTTTGCTGGCGCGGCGAAAGGATCGTTGCTAGAGTGCACGCACGTCCCGGATCGCCGGGCCATTCACCCATGCGGGCGCCATGCCCGGAATTCGCGCCCCGCGCGCACCATTTCCGGTCATGCGTGCATCATGGGCACGTACGCAACTGAAGATGCACATTTTTTGTGCAAGGAAGGGAAATCACATGAAGCAACCCAGCGACGTTTTCAACGATCTGCAGTCGCGCGTCAGCGATTTGCTGAAAAACTCGCCGGCCAAGGACGTCGAGCGCAACGTGAAGGCCATGCTGTCGCAAGGCTTCTCGAAGCTCGATCTCGTCACGCGCGAGGAATTCGACACCCAGGCACAGGTGCTCGCCCGCACCCGCGTGCGCCTCGAGGAACTCGAAAAGCGCGTCGCGGAACTCGAGCAGAAGCTCGCCGCCCCGCAGGCCTGACGCCCCACCCGGCCAAACGGTCCGGGCGCGGGCCGCCTCGTGCGGCCCGCGCCCCCACCCCCGAAGCCGGTCCCGCTCTTCGTCGTCCGTCGTTCTTCGCAGCACCCTCCGCTCTTCGCAGTCCATCGCTCTTCGCAGTACGTCGTTCCGCAACACCTCGTTCTTTCCCCCGCGCCACGCCGGCAAGCGCGCACCCGATTCCTCCGATTCCCGCGGCATGCGGCCCCGAACGGCCGTCGTCCGCCCGTTCACAGGAGCCTCGCCATGTCGCTCGCCGTGGTGCGCAGTCGCGCGCCCGCCTCCGGCCGCGCGCCGGACGTCACCGTCGAAGTCCATCTCGCCAACGGATTGCCGTCGTTCTCGATCGTCGGGCTGCCCGATCTCGAAGTCCGCGAAAGCCGCGAGCGCGTGCGCGCCGCGCTGCAGAACTGCGGATTCGAATTCCCGGTACGCCGCATCACCGTCAATCTCGCGCCGGCCGACCTGCCGAAGGAATCGGGCCGCTTCGACCTGCCGATCGCGCTCGGCATCCTCGCCGCGAACGGCCAGATCCCGGCCGACGCGCTGGCCGGCCGCGAATTCGCGGGGGAACTGTCGCTGACGGGCGCACTGCGGTCGATGCGCGGCGCGTTCGCGATGGCGTGCGGCGCCGCGCGGGACTGGCGTGCGGCGGAATCCGGCGCGGGCCTCGCCGGCGGCCCGAGCCCGGATTCCGGCGCCGCGCGCGATTCCGTCGCGACCTCGCGGCCGCCCGAGCTGTACCTGCCGCTCGACAGCGCCGCCGAGGCCGCGCTCGTGCCGGGCGTGACCGTATTCGGTGCGCGCGACCTGCCCGCGCTGTGCGCGCACCTCGCGGATGCGCCGGACGGGCGGCTCACGCCGGTCGCGGCGCCCTGTCTCGACGGCCTGCCGGCGCCCGCCGCGCCCGACCTCGCGGACGTCGTCGGCCAGCGCGGCGCCCGGCGCGCGCTGGAAGTCGCGGCCGCGGGCGGCCATCACATGCTGATGGTCGGGCCGCCCGGCGCCGGCAAGTCGATGCTGGCCGCGCGGCTGGCCGGGCTCCTGCCGCCGCTGACCGACGACGAGGCGCTGACCTCGGCCGCGCTGCTGTCCGCGAGCCGGCTCGGCTTCTCGCCCGCGCAGTGGCGCCGCCGGCCGTTCCGCGCGCCGCATCACTCGTCGAGCGCCGCCGCGCTGGTGGGCGGCCGCAATCCGCCGCAGCCGGGCGAAATCACGCTCGCGCACCTCGGTGTGCTGTTTCTCGACGAACTCCCGGAATTCGACCGGCACGTGCTGGAAATGCTGCGCGAGCCGCTGGAAGCCGGCCGCATCACGATCTCGCGCGCGGCCCAGCAGGCCGACTTCCCCGCCGCGTGCCAGTTGATCGCCGCGATGAACCCGTGCCCGTGCGGCTGGCACGGCGATCCGTCCGGGCGCTGCCGCTGCTCGCCGGACGTGGCCGCCCGCTATCTGCGCAAGCTGTCGGGGCCGCTGCTCGACCGCATCGACATCCAGATCGACCTGCCCGCGCTGTCGCCAGCGGAACTCGCGACCCGCGCGACGGCACCCGGCGAGCCGAGCGCGGCGGTGGCCGCCCGGGTCGCACAGGCGCGGGCGCTGCAGCTCGATCGGCAAGGCAAGACGAATCACATGCTGAGCGGCCGCGAAACCGACGACCTGTGCCGGCCGACCGACGAAGGCGAGCGGCTGCTGCGCGAGGCCGGCGAGCGCTTCGGCTGGTCGGCGCGCGCGTATTTCCGCGTGCTGAAAGTCGCGCGAACGATCGCCGACCTGGCCGGCGACCCGCTGCCGACGGCCGCGCAGATCGCCGAGGCGATCCGCTACCGGCGCGCGCTGACGGCGCTGTGAGCGCGCTGGGAGGACAAAATCAGGCTGTCAAGACTTGACTTATGCACAATTTCGCGAATCCGGCCCCGGTTCGCGACTCGCCGCGGCCTTTGCCGGACGGAATTCGTATCCCGTTGTTTTGATTGATTTTTCTCAAAGGGCGTACAGACGACCAAACGGGCCGGAAGGCCGTCCGGCGCGGCTCTGCGGGAAATGCGCGCGACTTTTCAACAAAGTTATCCACATGCGCTGTGGATAGCCGAAAAACCCTCGCAAAATCCGGCGATTAGCGTCGAAAGCTGCGAACGAACTTTCAGTTGTCACAGTGTGTCCGGGCGCCGCGCCGGCCGTCGTCAATCGAGCTTGAACGAGCCGAAAAACTGGTCGAGTTGCTCCTGCGCGAGCGGCCCGTCGGCGATCACGACGGCCTGGTACGCATGCCGGCCGCGCGCGGCGAGCCGCGCGACGATCGTCTTGCGCGCGCGATCGCCGCCGGCGGCGGCGCCCGTGACGCGCAGCTCGAGCCCGTTCACCGCGCCGCCGGCCGCGAGCGGCACGGGCACCGACGCCGTCTGCGGCACGCCCTCGAGGTTGCGCGACAACCCGGCGCGCAGGAAGTCGAGCGCCGCGCGGCGCGTGTCGTCGCGGTCGTCGGGCAGCGTCAGCGTGCCGACCGCGAACACCGCGCCGTCGACGTGCGCGGCCTGCATCCGCATCGGCATCGACGCGCCGCCGAGCGCCACCGGCTGCTGCTCGACGGTCGGCTTCGCCGGCAGGTCGATCGTATAGCCGGCGTCGTTGTGCAGCGTGCGCCAGTCGTACGACGGCGAGCACGCGGCCAGCGCGGCGCTCAGGCAGGCGAGCGCGGCGAAGTGTCGCAGCGGGCGAAAAAGGGGGCGCAACGAATCGGTGACTTCCTTCGGCATGGCGTGGATCGCGGCAGGCAAAACGGCCATTATCCGCCGAACCTGACAACCGGGATGCGGGGCCGCCGCCGGTGCGCGCGCCGCATTCGCGCTAAAATGAGCGCCGAATTTCGACGTCCCTTGCATCGATCCGCGTCATCGACTCCGAGAGCACCAGATGAACACCACGCCCCCCGCCCGCCGCAGTACCGGCCCCGTCCGCTATATCGTCGCGGCCGCAGTCGTCGCGGCGATCGCCGTCGCCGGCTTCTTCGCGTTCAACGGCAAGTCCAGCGTGCCGGACGCGACCTTCACGCTGCTGTCGGGCCAGAAGGTCTCGACCGCCGGCGACCTGAAGGGCAAGGTCTATCTCGTGAATTTCTGGGCGACGAGCTGCGCGACCTGCATGCAGGAAATGCCGCAGATGGTCGATACCTACAATCGCTTCAAGGGTCAGGGGCTGGAATTCGTCGCGGTCGCGATGAACTACGATCCGCCGATGTACGTCGCGAACTACGCGCAGACGCGCCAGTTGCCGTTCAAGGTCGCGCTCGACGACGGCAGCGTCGCGAAGCAGTTCGGCAACGTGCAGCTCACGCCGACGACCTTCGTCGTCGACAAGGACGGCAAGATCCTGAAGCGCTACGTCGGCGCGCCGCAATTCGCGGAGCTCGACGCACTGCTCAAGAAGGCGCTCGACGGCAACGCGGCCTGAGCGCCGCCCGATCCGGCTCGCAGGCGCGCGCACCGCGCCCTTCCGGCAAGACAACGGACCGCATGACCGGGCAACCCGGTTCCGCGGTCCGTTTGCTTTTCAGCGCTCGGTGTCGCCTTTCGCCGACAGCCCGTAGCGCTTCATCTTCTCGTACAGCGTCGCCTTGCCGACGTGCAGCCGGTCGGCCGTTGCCGCGACCGCACCGCCCGTCTGGTTCAGCGCCTCGGCGATCACCGCGCGCTCGAACTGCTCGATGCGCTCCTTCAGCGTCTGGTCGTTGTCGGCGTCGTCGCCCGCGCCCGTTTCCTGCGGCATGTCGGCCACGCCGAGCACGAAGCGGTCGGCCGCATTGCGCAGCTCGCGCACGTTGCCCGGCCAGTCGCGCTGCATCAGGCTCGCGCGCTGCCGGTCGGTCAGCACCGGCGCGGGCCGCCCGTAGCGCACGGCCGCGTCGAGCATGAAATGCTCGAACAGCGGCACGATGTCCTCGCGGCGCTCGGCGAGCGGCGGCAGCGCGATCGTCACGACGTTGAGCCGGTACAGCAGGTCGCGTCGGAACGTGCCGGCCGCGACGAGCTCGCTCATGTCGCCCTTCGCGGCCGCGACCACGCGGCAGTTCACGCGGATCGGCTGGTTCGAGCCGAGCCGCTCCAGCACACCGTCCTGCAGCACGCGCAGCAGCTTGACCTGCAACGCGAGCGGCATGCTTTCGATTTCGTCGAGGAACAGCGTGCCGCCGGACGCGTACTCGAGCTTGCCGACGCGCCGCTTCGCCGCGCCGGTGAACGCGCCGGGCTCGTAGCCGAACATCTCCGACTCGAACATCGGCTCGGGCAGCGCGCCGCAATTGACCGCGATGAACGGCTTGTCGCGGCGCGGCGACAGCTCGTGCAGGCTGCGCGCGATCAGTTCCTTGCCGGCGCCCGTGTCGCCGTTGATCAGCACCGACGCGTCGGTCGGCGCGACGTTCGCGATCAGCTTGCGCACCTGCTCGATCGCCGGGCTGCGGCCGATGATGCGCGGCGCGACCACGTGCTGTCCGGCCAGTTCGCGCCGCAGCGCGTGGTTCTCGAGCACGAGCTCGCGGCGCTCGAGCGCGCGGCGCACCGTCTCGATCAGGCGCTCGGCCGCGAACGGCTTTTCGATGAAGTCGTACGCGCCGTCGCGCATCGCCTGCACGGCCATCGAGATGTCGCCGTGCCCGGTGACGAGGATCACCGGCACGTCGGGCACGCGCTCGCGGCACTGCGCGAGCACGTCGAGCCCGCTCGCGCCGGGCAGCCGGATGTCGCTGACGACCGCGCCGGCGGTATCCGCGACGATCGCCTTCTCGGCCGCTTCGGCCGACTCGAAGCCGGCGACGTCGAAGCCCGCCAGTTGAAGGCTCTGCACGCTCGCCCGGCGCACGAGCGCATCGTCTTCGATATAGATCACTTGCAGCCGGTTGGCCATCTTGGTCACTTGCTCCTGACAGGCCGCGCAGCGCTCGCACGCGGCTCTCGATTGATGCCGGTCGGTCGCCGACCGGGCCTGTTCACGCTAATGCGAACCCGCCGGCTCGGACACGGAGTCCGGATGATGCGTGCGGGCGCGCCGCAGCGTCAAGACGAACAGCGCGCCGCCCGACGGGGCGTTGCGGGCGGTCAGCGCACCGCCCGCGTCGCTCGCGATCGACGACGAGATCGCGAGGCCGAGCCCGAGCCCGCGCCCCATTTCCTTGGTCGTGAAGAACGGCTCGAACAGGCGCGGCAGCAGATCGGGCGCGATCCCGGAGCCGTTGTCGCGCACCTCGACCGCGAGCGTCGCGGCCGACACCGCGATCGTCACCTCGATCGCCGGCGCCGCGACGCCGGCCACCGCGTCGAGCGCGTTGCCGAGCAGGTTGATCAGCACCTGTTCGAGGCGCAGATCCTCGCAGCGCGCGACGAGTTCCGGATAGTCGCGCGCCAGGTCGAGCGGCGCATCGCGCGCGGGCGACACGGTCGCGTCCTGCAGCGTCAGCGTGAGCGCGACGCCGCGCAGGCGCTCGTCGAGCAGCGACAGCACGCTGCGCAATGCGCGCACGACGAGGGCCTGCTCGTTGCGCGGCTTCGCGCGGCCGACGAACAGCTTCAGCTGGTTGGTGATCTTGCCCATCCGCTCGGTCAGCGCGGCGATCGCCTCGAGATTCTCGCGCGCGGCGGCCTGCTCGCCGCGATCGAGCAGCACGCGCGTGTTGTCCGAGAAGCTGCGCAGCGCCGCGAGCGGCTGGTTCAGTTCGTGCGTGATGCCGGCCGCCATCTGGCCGAGCGCGGCGAGCTTGCTCGCCTGGATCAGTTCGTCGTGCGCGGCGCGCAGCTCCTGCTCCGCGCGGATCCGGTCGCCGACTTCCTTCTGCAATTGCTCGTTCGCTTCCGACAAATCGGCCGTACGCTCCTCGACGCGCCGGTTCAGCTCCGCGTACGCCTGCTGCAGCAGCGCGCGGCCGCGGATCATCTCGCGCACGCGGGCGCGGCGCATTCGCCAGTAGAACGCCAGCAGCGCGACCGACACGAAGCCGAAGCCGGTGACGATCGTCGCGTTGCGCGCATCGGCATCGATCGGCGCGATCGGCGCGAGCGTGACGAGCAGCCAGTCGGGCTCGCCGATCCGCCGCTTGCTGGCGAGAAAGCGCGGCGCGCGCCGGCCGGCGCCGAGGCGCACGATCTCCGCGTCGGCGCCGAGCGTCTGCTCGACACGCAACGGCAACGGCGTGACCGGTTGCTGCGCGTACTGGCGCGTTTCGTAGATCGACGCGGCGACCGGTCCCGTGAGCGGGCGCAGCGTGTGGTACTTCCACGCGGGCACCGACGACAGGAACACGACGCCGTGATCGTCCACGACGACGAGCGGCTCGGACGCGTCGGCGCCCTGGAACCATTCGAGGTTGAGCTTCACGACGACGACGCCCGCGATCTTGCCGTCGTGCCACACGGGCTGCGAGATGTAGTAACCGGGGTCGCGCGAGATCGTGCCGATCCCGAAAAAACGGCCGACCTGGCCGTTCATCGCGTCGAGAAAATACGGGCGGAAACGGTATTCGATTCCGACGAAGCTGTCGGGCGCGCGCCAGTTGCTGGCGGCGACGCACAGGCCGTCCGCGCCGATCACGTAGGTGACGGTCGCGTGCGCGTGTTCGTTGAGGTCTTCGAGATAGCGGTTGACGCGCGCGGTGTAGTCGCCGCGCTTGGGCTCCGCGAGCAGATCCTGCACGTACGGATGGCTGCCGAGCAGGTAAGGCAGCGATTCGTAGCGATCGAGCGTGCTCTTGAGCGCGTTGGTGGTGCGGTCGACGCGCACCGCGGCATTGCGCTGCAGCTCGGCGACGCCGCGCTGCCAGGTGACCGTCCACGTGAGCGCGCACGCCGCGACGAGCGCGGCGGCGAGCACGACGAGGATGAGCAGGCGGCGCGTCACGGTCGAGGCTTCCTGGCGATGCGGATCGCCTATTGTGTCATAGGCCTCCGCCTCGATGCCCCGGGCGCCGCGGGCCGCACGGCCGGCGGGCGGCGCCGCCGCCTGCTCGTTCATCGCGTCAGACGCCGGCCGTCTCGGTCGGCGCGACTTCGCTGCCGCCCTTCAGCGCCTGGCGCAGCTTGTTGCGGTCGAGCTCCTTCTCCCAGGCCGACACGACGACCGTCGCCACGCCGTTGCCGACGATGTTGGTCAGCGCACGGCATTCGCTCATGAAGCGGTCGATGCCGAGGATCAGCACCATGCCCGACAGCGGGATCGTCGGCACGACGGCCAGCGTCGCGGCCAGCGTGATGAAGCCCGCGCCGGTTACGCCGCTCGCGCCCTTCGACGTCAGCATCGCGACGGCCAGCAGCGTGAGCTGCTGCATCCAGGTCAGCTCGATGTTGGTCGCCTGCGCGATGAACAGCACGGCCATCGTCATGTAGATGTTGGTGCCGTCGAGGTTGAACGAATAGCCGGTCGGCACGACGAGGCCGACGACCGAACGCGAGCAGCCGGCCTTCTCGAGCTTTTCCATCAGCTGCGGCAGCGCGGCTTCCGACGAGCTCGTGCCGAGCACGATCAGCAGCTCTTCCTTGATGTACGACACGAAGCGGATGATCGAGAAGCCGGTGAAGCGCGCGATCGCGCCGAGCACGACGAGCACGAACACGACCGACGTCAGGTAGAACGTGCCGATCAGCTTGAGCAGCGGCACCAGCGAGCCGACGCCGTACTTGCCGATCGTGAACGCCATCGCGCCGAACGCGCCGATCGGGGCCAGCTTCGTGACGATGTGCACGATCCCGAACAGCACGCGCGTCAGGCCGTCGATGAAGTCGGTGACCACACGGCCGCGCTCGCCGAGGTGCGCGAGCACGCTGCCGAACAGCAGCGCGATCAGCAGGATCTGCAGGATTTCACCCTGCGCGAACGCGTCGACCATCGTGTTCGGGATGATGTGCATCAGGAAGTCGACCGTCGACTGCCCGTGCGCCTTCGCCGCGTACGACGCGACGGCCTTGCCGTCGAGCGTCGCCGGATCGATGTTGAAGCCGACGCCCGGACGCAGCAGGTGCGTGGCCGCGAGGCCGAGCAGCAGCGCGAAGGTTGACACGATCTCGAAGTACAGCAGCGCCTTGCCGCCGACGCGGCCGACCTTCTTCATGTCCTCCATGCCGGCGATGCCGGTGACGACCGTACAGAAGATGATCGGACCGATCACCATCTTGATCAGCTTGATGAACCCGTCGCCGAGCGGCTTCATGTCGGTGGCGAGCGCCGGGTAGTAGTGGCCGAGGATCACGCCGACGATGATGGCGAAGATCACCTGCACATAGAGCACTTTGTAGAAGGGTTTCTTCTTCACGATGGTTCCTGCTGAAGTAGATGATGAGCCGGTGGAAACGGCGTCACGCGCGCAGGCGAATGTCTCAGGGGAAAGTCACTCGCCCGCGCGGCTGCCGTGCCGCAACAAGCGATGCCTCAGAACATCCGGAGGGGGAGGAAGGCAGTGGTCATCGGTTGTCTCCTTGGTTTAATAGTCAGGCCGGGGGCCGGCCATGCGCTTTATATTGCAAGGTCGATGCCAGGTTTCCGGAACCCCTCAAGCCGTTGTTTTCATTGTATTTCTCATAATGCGGCAGGCAAGAAAATCCGGGATTCCGGATTTCCGGAAAATATCCGTCCGGCGATCCGGACGGATGTGTCGCTTCGTCAGACGAATCAGTGCTGCACGGCCTGGCTGGCCAGCACGCCGGTCTGCGCGTAGAACTCCTGCTGCGCGAACGCGTCGCGCTCGCGGCGTGCGCGCTCGCCGCGATCCGCGAGCGAACCGATGACGATCCCGACGAACGCGAGCGGCACCGACACGAGCGCAGGGTTGTCGAGGAACACCGGCGCATGCGCGTGGTGCAGCACGTCGACCCACACCGACTTCGACAGCACCGTGAGCGCGACCGCCGACACGAGGCCGAGGCCGCCGCCGAGCACCGCGCCGCGCGTGGTCATCCCGCGCCAGAAGATCGACATCGCGAGCACCGGGAAATTGGCGCTCGCGGCCACCGCCGCGACGAGCCCGACCATGAACGCGACGTTCACGTGCTCGAACAGGATCGACAGCCCGATCGCGACGGCCGACAGCACGATCGTCGCCGCGCGCGAGATCCGCATCTCCAGCCGCTCGTCGGGCTTGCCGCGCGCCCACATCTGCGCATACAGGTCGTGCGAGATCGTCGTCGCGCCGGCGAGCGTCAGGCCCGCGACCACCGCGAGGATCGTCGCGAACGTGACGGCCGCGATGAACCCGTAGAACCAGTTGCCGCCCACTGCCTGCGCGAGCTTCACCGCGACCATGTTGGAGCCGCCGAGCAGGTCGCGCGTCAGGTTGAACGTGCCGTTCGCGCCGAGCCGGAAGAATTCCGGATGCTGCGCGAGCAGCACGATCGCCGAGAAGCCGATCACGAAGGTCAGCAGGTAGAAGTAGCCGATGAAGCCCGTCGCGTAGAGCACCGACTTGCGCGCCTCCTTCGCGTTCGGCACCGTGAAGAAGCGCATCAGGATGTGCGGGAAGCCGGCCGTGCCGAACATCAGCGCGATGCCGAGCGACAGCGCGTTGGCCGGGTCGCGGATCAGCTTGCCGGGCCCCATGATCGACAGCGCGCCCGGATGCACGGCCACCGCGCGGCGGAACATCGCGTCGATGCTGAAGCCGAACTCGCCGAGCGCGAGCACCGCGAGCAGCGTCGCGCCGCACAGCAGCAGCACGGCCTTGATCACCTGCACCCAGGTGGTCGCGGTCATCCCGCCGAAGAACACGTAGACGACCATCAGCACGCCGACGATCAGCTCGGCCGTGCCGTACGACAGCCCGAACAGCAGCTGGATCAGCTTGCCCGCGCCGACCATCTGCACGACGAGGTACAGCACGACGATGGTCAGCGCGTTCGCCGACGTCAGCAGCCGGATCGGCCGCTGCGCGAAGCGGTACGCGACGACGTCGACGAACGTGAACTTGCCGAGGTTGCGCAGCGGTTCGGCGATCAGGAACATCACGAACGGCCAGCCGACCAGGAAGCCGATCGAATAGATCAGCCCGTCGAAGCCGAACATGAACACCATCCCCGACAGCCCGAGGAACGACGCGGCCGACATGTAGTCGCCGGCGATCGCGAGCCCGTTCTGCAGCCCGGTGATGCCGCCGCCGGCCGTGTAGAAGTCGCGCGTCGAGCGGGTGCGGCGCGCGGCCCAGCGCGTGAGCGCGAGCGTCGCGAACACGAACGCGAAGAACATCGCGATCGCGACCGGGTTCAGCTCGACCTTGTCGGGCATCGGGCCGGCGACACCGGTCGCATGGGCGGTGGAGGAGACGAGAACGGTCAGCGCGCCGAGCGCGCGCGCAATGCGTCGCATGCGGGCCTCCGTCACGAACGTTGCAGGATCGCGTCGACGCGGCGGTCGAACGCACGGTTCGCGCGCAGCACGTAGCACGCGGTCAGGCCGATCGCGATCAGGATGATCGCGACACCCGCGGCGATCCCGACCGTCGTCGTCGCGCCGCGGTACAGCGGCGCGGCGAGCACGTGCGGCGCAAGCGCGACGAGCAGGATGAAGCCGTAGTAGGTGGCGATCATCAGCGCCGTCAGCGTGAAGCTGAAGCGGCGCCGTGCCCGCACGAGCTGCTGGTAGTCGCGGCGCGCCGTGACCGATTCGATGACGGAAAGCTCCATGGTGTCTCCATTTCCAGCTCGTCATGGCGAGCGGTGTTTTGTGGAATGGTCGGCGCGCGTCGACTGTTCCGCCCGCGCCGCGGCGGTAAATTGAATTACACGATGCGATCCGCCCGCAGCCGCGCGACGTCCTCCGCCGACATCCCGAGCCAGCCGCCCAGCACCGCCTCGGTATCGGCGCCGAGCACCGGCGGCGCGCCGCGCACCGGCAGCCGCGCGCCGTCGAAGCGGTACGGCGGCGCAAGCACGTCGACGCCGCCCGCGACCGGATGCGGCTGCCGCGTGACGAGCCCGGCACTCGTCGCACGTTCGGACGTCAGCGCTTCGTGCAGCCCGAGCACTTCGCCGCACGGGATGCCCGCATCGGCGAGCGCGGCGAGCAGCGTCGCGCGCGACCGGCGTGCCAGTTCGCGACGAATCTCGGGCAGCAGGTCGGCACGATTCTCCGAGCGGCCGAGGTTGGTCCTGTAGCGTTCGTCCGCCGCCAGGTCGGGCCGCTCGATCGCGTCGCAGAAGCGCGCGAACTGCGTGTTGTTGCCGACCGTGATCACGAGCGGGCCGTCGGCCGCGTCGAACACGCCGTACGGCACGATCGACGGGTGCGCGTTGCCGTAGCGCGGCGGGTCCTCGCCCATCAGCAGCGCGTCGAGCCCGTAGTACGCGGTGATCATCAGCCCGCAGTCGAACAGCGCCATCTCGATGCGCCGCCCGCGCCCGGTCGCATGGCGTTCGTACAACGCGGCCAGGATCGCCTGCGCCGAATACATGCCGGTGAACAGGTCGACCGCCGCGACGCCGAACTTCAGCGGCGGCTGGCCGGCCTCGCCGTTCAGCGCCATCAGCCCGGCCTCGCCCTGCACCACGAGGTCGTAGCCGGGCCGCGCGGCCTCGGCGCCCGACCGGTCGTAACCCGAAATCGCGCAGTGCACGAGGCGCGGGTTCAGCTCGGCCAGCGCGTCGTAGCCGAGGCCGAGCTTCTCCGCGCCGCCGAACTTGAAGTTGTGGATCAGCACGTCGGCCTGCGCGGCCAGCTCACGCGCGATGCGCTGGCCGGCGTCCGTCTGCAGGTCGACGCAGATCGACCGCTTGCTGCGGTTCACGCTGTTGAAATACGTGGTTTCAGTGTCGCCGATCCGCAGCCCCCAGTCGCGCGTATCGTCGCCGCGCGCCGGGTGCTCGACCTTGATCACTTCCGCACCGAAATCGGCCAGCACCATCGCGCACCACGGGCCGGCCAGCACGCGCGAGAAATCGAGCACCTTCACGCCCGCCAGCGGCAACGCGCGCGGTTCGTTCGTCATCCTTGTCTCCTCCATTCGCGTTTTCGCCGTTACTGTTTCGACAGTGCGATGTAGCGCGCGAGATGATGATCCTCGTCACCGAGCTGGTGATCGATCATCACCAGCCGCTTCGCGTAGTGCGACAGCGGCAACTCCCACGTCATCCCGATCCCGCCGTGCAGCTGGATGCTTTCCTCGGCGACGAGCGTGCCGATCCGGCCGATGCTGTATTTCGCCGCCGCGAGCGCGCGCTCGCGCACCGCGCGCGGCGCGTCGAGCTGCGCAGCCGCGTTGATCACGGCCGAGCGCGCCTGCTCGACTTCGAGCAGCAGGTCGGCCATCCGGTGCTGCAGCGCCTGGAAGCTGCCGATCGGCAAACCGAACTGCTTGCGCGTGCGCAGGTAGTCGAGCGTGTGCTCCTTCGCGACGTCCATCGCGCCGAGCGCTTCCGCCGACAGCGCGAGCAGCCCGTAGCCGAGCACGCGTTCGAGCAGCTCGGCGCCCGCTTCGCCGTCGAGCGCGTCCGGCGCGCCGAGCGCGGCGTCGGCCGGCAGCGCGACACGCTCGAAGCGCACTTCGGCCGCGCGGCCGCCGTCGATCTTCCGGTAGTCGCGCAGCGACACGCCCGGCGCATCGGCCGGCACGACGAACAGGCCGATGCCGGCCGCGTCGTCGTCGTTGCCGGACACGCGCGCGCTGACGACGAAGAACGCCGCCTGCGCGGCCTGGTCGACGACACCTTTCGCGCCGGTCAGCACCCAGCCGTCGCCGGACCGTTCGGCGCGCGTGCGCACGGTCGTCAGTTCATAGTGCGAGCCCGGTTCGTCGTGCGCGAACGCGGCGCTCGCGCTGCCGTCGATCAATGCGGCGAGCCGGTCGCGATGCGCATCGCCGCCGGCGAGCGACAGCGCGCGGCCCGCGAGCAGCGCGCCGAGGAACGGCTCGACGACGAGCCCGCGCCCGAGGCATTCGAACACCACGGCGATGTCGAAGCCCGCGCCGCCGAAGCCGCCGTCGGCTTCGGCGAACAGCGCGCCGACCGTGCCGAGTTCGGCGAAGCGCTGCCACATCGCGCGGTCGAACCCTTCGGCCGACTGCGCGATGCGGTCGCGCACCGGGAACGCGTACTGTTCGGCGATGAAGCGGTTCAACGTGTCCGCCAGCATCCGGCGGTCTTCTGTGTGCTGGAAATCCATCGTCGCGTCCCTCGTTACAGCCCGAGCATCATCTTCGCGATGATGTTCTTCTGGATCTCGTTCGAGCCGCCGAAGATCGACAGCTTGCGGTTGTTGAAATACTGCTGCGCGGCGCTCGCGGCTTCTTCCGGGCCGACCGGTTCGCCGTCGTAATCGGCGTCGAGCGCGTCGTCGACGAACGGCTGTGCGTACGGCCCCATCGCGCGCCGCATCAGCGCGGTGATCTCCTGGCGGATCTGGGTGCCGCGAATCTTCAGCATCGAGCTTTCCGCGCCCGGCACACCGCCGCCCGCGACCGCGGCCAGCACGCGCAGGTTGGTCGTGCGCATGTTTTCCAGCTCGATCTCGACGCGCGCGAGCCGCGCCGCGAAGAACGGATCGTCCGCGAGCGGCCGGCCGTTCTTCGTGACCTTCGCGGCCACCGCGCGCAGCCGGTCGAGGGCGGCGGTCGAGAAGCCGATCCCCGCGATGTTGGTGCGCTCGTACGTGAGCAGGTATTTCGCGCAGGTCCAGCCGCGATTCTCTTCGCCGACCAGGTTCTCGACCGGCACGCGCACGTCGGTGAAGAACACCTCGTTCACCTCATGCTCGCCGTCGAGCGTGATGATCGGACGCACGTCGACGCCCGGCGTATTCATGTCGATCAGCAGGAAGCTGATGCCTTCCTGCTTGCGCACGTCGGTCGCGGTGCGCACGAGGCAGAAGATCATGTTCGCGTAGTGGCCGAGCGTGGTCCACGTCTTCTGGCCGTTCACGACGTAGTGATCGCCGTGGCGCACCGCGCTCGTCTTCACCGACGCGAGATCGGAGCCGGCGCCCGGCTCCGAGTAGCCCTGACACCACCAGTCGGTGCCGTCGAGGATGCGCGGCAGCCAGTGGCGCTTCTGCGCGTCGTTGCCGTACTTGATCAGCACCGGGCCGAGCATGTTCACGCCGAACGGCACGATGCGCGGCGCGCCGGCGAGTGCACATTCGTTGTCGAACAGGAATTTCTGCGCGACGCTCCAGCCGGGGCCGCCGTATTCGCGCGGCCAGTGGCTCGCGAGCCAGCCGCGCGCGTTGAGGATCGCGTGCCATTCGCGCATGTCGTCGCGCGTCAGGTGCAGGCCGCCCTTCACCTTGCGCGCGGTGCGCGCCGGCAGTTCGGCGGCGAGGAAGCGCTGCACTTCAGCGCGAAAGGCTTCCTCTTCGGGAGTGAAATCGAGGTCCATCTTCGGTCCGTGGCAAATGCGGTTGGCGTTCAGTCGATGTGGTTCAGGCTCGCGAAATCCGCGCCGCGCGCGACGAGATCGACGAGCAGCGGCGACGGCTTCCAGAACAGCGGATCGTCCTTCGCGAACGTGCGGATGTCGGCGAGCACGTTCGCGAGGCCGAGCGTGTCCGCGTAGTGCATCGGGCCGCCGCGATAGCGCGGGAAGCCGTAGCCGTGCAGGAACACCGCGTCGACGTCGAGCGGGCGCAGCGCGATCTTCTCGTGCACGACGTTCGCGCCTTCGTTGATCATCGCGGCGAGGTAGCGGCGCAGGATCTCGTCGTCGGTGAACGTGCGCGGCGTGATGCCCTTCTTCGCGCGTTCTTCCGCGACGATCGCGTCGACTTCCGGGTCGGGCGTGCCGACGCGCGCGCCGTCCAGATACAGGTAGTAGCCGCGGCCGGTCTTCTGCCCGAACCAGCCGCGCTCGCACAGCCGGTCGGAAATCTCCACGTAGCGCGCATTCGGATCGCGCGTCGCCGCGCGGCGCTTGCGGGTCGCCCAGCCGATGTCGCCGCCCGCGAGGTCGACGACCTGGAACGGCCCCATCGGGAAGCCGAATTCGCGCACCGCGCGATCGATCTGGTACGGCGACGCGCCGTCTTCCATCAGGTAGTCGGCCGCCGTCCGGTAGACGGCGAGGATCCGGTTGCCGATGAAGCCGTCGCATACGCCCGCGCGCACCGGCGTCTTCTTCAACTGCCGGGCCAGCGCGAACGCGGTCGCGACGACGTCCGGGCTCACGCGCGCCGGCACAACGATCTCGAGCAGCTTCATCACGTTGGCCGGCGAGAAGAAATGCAGGCCGATCACGTCGGCCGGCCGGTCGATGCTCGCGAGCGCGTCGATGTCGAGATACGACGTGTTGGTCGCGAGCACCGCGCCCGGCTTGCACACGCGGGCGAGTTCGGCGAACACGGCCTGCTTCACGGCCATGTCCTCGAATACGGCTTCGATCACGACGTCGACCTGCGCGAGCGCGTCGTACGACGTGCTGCCCTTGAAGCGCGCGAGGCGCGCCGCGTGCGCGGCGGGCGTCATCCGCCCTTTCGCGACGAGGCCGTCGTACACCTTCTCGACGTGCGCCCGGCCGCGCGCGAGCGAGGCTTCGTCGCGCTCGATCATCGTCACCGGCAGCCCGGCGTCGAGCGCCGCGACCGCGATGCCCGCGCCCATCGTGCCGCCGCCGACCACGCCGATCCGCCCGACCGGCCGTGCGCTCGCGCGTCGCGCCTCGGGCGCCTTCGCCGCCTCGCGTTCCGCGAAGAACGCATGCACGAGGCCCGCGCGCTGCGGGCTGTCCAGACATTGCAGGAACAGGCTGCGTTCGAACTTCATTCCCGCGTCGAACGACTGCGTGAGCGCGGCCTCGACCGCGTCGACGATCTTCGCCGGCGAGAACAGGCCGCGCGACTTCTTCGGCAATTCGGCGCGGGCCGCGTCGATCGCCGCCTGCGCGGCCGTGCGGTCCGCCAGGCCCTGCGCATCGCGCGTGCGGCGCACCGGTGCGCCGAGCGACACGAGTTCCTGCGCATAGGCGAGCCCTTCGGCGAGCGTGTCGTCGCTGTGCGCGACGCGATCGACGAGGCCGAGCGCGAGCGCTTCCTCCGCGCTCGCATGACGGCCCGTCAGCATCAGGTCGAGCGCGGCCTTCGCGCCGATCAGGCGCGGCGCGCGCTGCGTGCCGCCCGCGCCGGGCAGCAGGCCGAGCGTCACTTCGGGCAGCCCGAGTTTCGCGCCGGGCACCGCGAGCCGGTAATGCGCGGCCAGCGCGACTTCGAGGCCACCGCCGAGCGTCGCGCCGTGCAGCGCGACCACGACCGGCTTCGTGCCGGACTCGATCCGCTCGCACACGTCGGGCAGCGACGGCGGCACCGGCGGCTTGCCGAATTCGCGGATGTCGGCGCCCGCGATGAAGTTGCGGCCGGCGCCGACGATCAGCACCGCGCGGATCGCGTCGTCGGCCTGCGCGGCGTCGATCGCGTCGGCGAGGCCGCGCCGCACGTCGGCGGACAGCGCGTTGACGGGCGGATGGTCGATCGTGACGACGAGCACCTTGTCGCGCCGCTCGCGCGTGACGGTGCCGGTTGGGGGCGTGGCGGGGGAATTCATGGCGTCTCCTGTCGAAGCTGTCGATGCAGCAGGCATGACCCGATTCTCGATTGATCGAGATTCATTGACAATTCCCGCACGCCTTTACAAGCTGTCAAGTCTGACTTGACACTGGATGCTTTCCGACCGTTAAACGGGCCGGATCAGGAGAACACGGGCATGGACCTGAACGCGCTGACGCTGCTCGTCGAGATCCTCGACGCCGGCAATCTCAGCAAGGCCGCGCAGCGGCTCAAGATGAGCCGGGCGAACGTCAGCTACCGGCTCAACCAGCTCGAGCGCTCGATCGGCCAGCAACTGGTACGGCGCACGACGCGGCGCATGGAGCCGACCGAGATCGGGCTGAAGCTGTACGAACACGGCCGGCGCATCCGCAACGAACTGCTCGCCGCGCAGGAATCGGTGACGACGCTCGGGCAGGACCTGCAGGGCCGCGTGCGGCTGTCGGTGCCGAGCGGCTACGGGCAGATCGTGATGTCCGAATGGCTGCTCGCGTTCAAGCGGCGGCATCCGGGCATCGTGCTCGACGTGGTGTTCGAGAATCGCGTGGAAGACCTGATGCGCGACGAAGTCGACATCGCGATCCGCGTGATGTCCGAGCCGCCGCAGAACCTGGTCGCGCGCGACATGGGCGCGGTGCGCTACGTCGCGTGCGCGTCGCCCGCGTTCGCGGCCGCGCACGGGATGCCGGCGAGCCTCGGCGCGCTGGCCGCCGCGCCGGTCGTCACCGCGACGGTGATGGGCCGGCAGCTCCGCATCGCCGCCTATCTCGGCGACGAACGCCACGAGGTGCTGCTCGAACCGACGCTGATTTCGGAGAACTTCCTGTTCCTGCGCCAGGCGATCCTCGCGGGGATCGGCGTCGGCATCGTGCCCGACTACGTGATGCAGGACGACCTGCGGCACGGCGCCGTCGTCACGTCGCTCGACGCGTACCGGCTCAGCATCTTCGGCACCCACATGTACATGCTGTACATGCCGAATCGCCACCACACGCGCGCGACCTCGACGTTCATAGAGTTCATCCTCGAACAGGCCGGAAAGACCGGCCGGGGCGGGCCCGGCGGGATGCGTCAGGGTTTCCTGTCGGATGACAAGCCGCCGGGCGCGCGGCGACAATAGCGCGCCGGGGCGGGCAGCGCCGTTGCGCCCGCGCCGACGTCCACGCCGCCGTCTCCTTCGAATTCACTGCTGCCGAGGGTTCAATGTTCGACCGGATTCGTCCGTATTCGCGTCCCTGGACGCTGCTCGCCGCCGTCGCGCTCGTCGCGTTCAACGCCGGCTGCACGTCCCCGTCCGCGCCATCGGGCGCCGTCGTCCCGGTCACCGCCGCATCGGGCGCGGCCGTCCCGCTGCCGGGCGTTCACGCGCCCGAACTGTCGTCCGGCTGGACGGACAAGTCGGGCTGGACCTCGCAGCATTTCATGATCGCGGCCGCGAACCCGCTCGCGACGCAAGCCGGCTACGACATGCTGAAGGCCGGCGGCACCGCGATCGACGCGGCCATCGCGACGCAGATGGTGCTGGCGCTCGTCGAGCCGCAATCGTCGGGCATCGGCGGCGGCGCGTTCATGCTGTACTTCGACGGCCGTGCAACGCAGGCGTACGACGGCCGCGAAACCGCGCCGGCCGCCGCGACCGACCGGCTGTTCTACGGGCCGACCGGCCAGCCGATGAGCTTCTACGAAGGTGTCGTCGGCGGGCGCTCGGTCGGCACGCCGGGCGTGCTGCGCATGCTCGACGCCGCGCACCGCGCGCACGGCAAGCTGCCGTGGCGCCGGCTGTTCCAGCCGGCCATCCGGCTCGCCGAGCGCGGCTTCACGATCAGCCCGCGGCTCGCGATGCTGATCGCGAACGACAAGTACCTGAAGAACGACCCGGCGGCCCGCGCGTACTTCTACAACGCGGACGGCACCCCGAAGGCCGCCGGCACGGTGCTGAAGAACCCGGCGCTCGCGACCGTGCTGCGCCAGGTCGCCGACCGCGGCGCGAACGCGTTCTACAGCGGCGCGATCGCGCGCGACATCGTCACGAAGGTGCGCAAGCACCCGACCAACCCGGGGCTGCTGTCGCTGCAGGATCTCGCGCGCTACAAGGCGAAGGTCCGCGCGCCGCTGTGCGCCGACTACCGGCGCTCGATCGTGTGCGGGATGCCGCCGCCGTCGTCGGGCGGCCTCGCGATCGCGCAGATGCTCGGCATGCTCGAAGCGATGCCCGACTGGCAGCAGATCGGCGCGCAGAAGCCGGTGCGCAACGACGTCGGCTACGAGCCGACGCCGTTCGCCGCGCACCTGTTCAGCGAAGCCGGGCGCCTCGCGTATGCGGACCGTGCACGCTACGTGGCCGATCCCGATTTCGTGCCGCTGCCGGGCGGCACCTGGGCGAGCCTCACCGACAAGACCTATCTCGCACAGCGCGCGCGGCTGATCGGCGACACCAGCATGGGCGTCGCGCAGGCCGGCACGCCGCAGGGTGCGACGCTCGCGATGGCCGATGACCGCAGCCCCGAATGGCCGTCGACCTCCGACATCGCGATCGTCGACCGCTACGGCCAGGCGCTGTCGATGACGACCAGCATCGAGGACGCGTTCGGCTCGCGGCTGATGGTGCGCGGCTTCATGCTGAACAACCAGCTCACCGATTTCTCGTTCGTGTCGAACGACAACGGCCGGCCGGTCGCGAACCGCGTGCAGCCGGGCAAGCGGCCGCGCTCGGCGATGTCGCCGGAGCTCGTGTTCGACAAGAAGACGAAGCAGGTGACGATGATCGTCGGCTCGGCCGGCGGCCCGGCGATCATCAATCACGTCGCGAAGACGCTGGTCGGCGTGCTCGACTGGGGCATGACGATGCAGCAGGCGATCGCGCTACCGAACTTCGGGTCGATGAACGGGCCGACGCAGCTCGAACGGGGCCGCGTGTCGGACGCGCTCGTGGACGGGTTGAAGGGACGCGGGCACGACGTGCAGATCGTCGAGATGAACTCGGGGCTGCAGGGAATCCAGCGGCTGAACGTGCAGGGGCAGACGGTGTGGTTCGGCGGCGCGGATCCGCGACGCGAAGGGATCGCGATGGGCGATTGAGCGTGAAAGGCGCGGGCGGCGCGTACGCGCCCGTTGCCCGTGCCGTCAGTGTGACGTCACCCTCTCCCCTTCCACGGCACCACCCGCCGCTCGACCCACCGCATCGCGAGATCGAACAGCCACGCGATCGCGCCGATGAGCAGGATGCCCATCACGACGATGTCGGTGCGCAGGAAGCTCGACGCGTTGAGCACCATCTGCCCGAGCCCGGCCGTCGCGGCGACCATCTCGGCCGCGACGAGCGTCGTCCAGCCGAACCCGATCGCGATCCGCAGCCCGGTGAGGATTTCCGGCAGCGCGGCCGGCAGCACGACATGGCGCACGATCTGCGCGAAGCTGCCGCCGAGCGAATACGCGGCGTTGATCTGCTCGACGGTTGCAGCACGCACGCCGGCGCGCGCGGCCATCGCGATCGGCGCGAAGCACGCGAGAAAGATCACGACGAGCTTGGCCGTCTCGTCGATGCCGAACCAGATCACGACGAGCGGCAGATACGCGAGCGGCGGCAGCGGCCGGTAGAACTCCAGCAGCGGATCGAGCACGCCGCGTGCGATGCGGCTCACGCCCATCAGGATGCCGGCCGGCACGCCGATCGCGGTCGCGAGCGCGAACGCGCCGAACACGCGGGCCGCGCTCCACAACAGATGGTCGGACAACGGCAGGCCGCCCTGGATGCGGCCGTGCCACGCATCGACGAACGCGGTCCACACCGCTTCCGGCGCGGGCAGGAACAGCGGCGGCAGCCACTGCAGATGCGTCGCGACCCACCACAGCACGGCCAGCGCCGCGACCGTCGCGGCGCTCAACCCGGCCGTCTTCCCCTGCCCCGGCAACCGGTAACGGCGCGACGACGGCGCACGGCGCTGCGCCGCCCGACGCGGCGTGCGATCGTCCCGTTCGAAATCGGCGGCCGCACGATCGGCCGTCCAAGAATCCTGTGTGCTCATGCTGTCCTGCCTGTGCAAAGTGCTGTTCCGGCCGCGCCCCACGGCCACCCCGTGCCGTGCGAGTTCACTCATCACGCGGGCTCCGCCGCCGCCTCGTCGCGATGCAGGTACGCGATCAACCGCTCGCGCCACGCGATGAAGTCCGGCGACGACTTCACCGCGCGCGCATCGCGCGATTCGACGTAGCGCCGCGCGAACGGCAGCTCGAAGGTTTCGGCAATGCGACCGGGGCCCGGCGTCATCACGATCAGACGCGTCGCGAGGAACAACGCCTCCTCGACGTCGTGCGTGATGAAGAACACCGTCTTGCCGGTGCGCGCCCACACGTCGAGCACGAGCGCCTGCATCGTGCCGCGCGTCATCGCGTCGAGCGCGCCCATCGGCTCGTCCATCAGCAGCACGCGCGGGTCGCTCGCGAGCGCACGCGCGATGCCGACGCGTTGCTGCATCCCGCCCGACAGCTCGTACACGCGCGCACGCGCATGACGCTCGAGGCCGACGAGTGTGAGCATCTCGCGCGCCCGTGCATCGCGTTCGGCCTTCGACACGCGCGCGAAGCGCAGTCCGAGCGCGACGTTGTCGAGCACGTCGAGCCACGGCAGCAGCGCGTATTTCTGGAACACGACGCCGCGATCGGCGCCGGGGCCCGTGACCGGCACGCCGTCGACCCGCACATCGCCCGTCGTCGGTGCGACGAAGCCGGCCATGCAGTTCAGCAGCGTGGTCTTGCCGCACCCGGACGCGCCGAGCGCGACGACAAATTCACCGGCATCGATGCGCAGGTCGACCTGCGCGAGCGCCTGCGTCGTCGGCCTGCCGCGTTCGCCCGGATAGGCGACCGATACCTGACGGACTTCCAGCGTGCTCATGATCGGGGCTCCGCGATGAGTGGGCTGAATGGCCGCGCTCAGCGCGCGGCCTTCTGCACGAACTGCGGATCGACGCCGGCCGAATAGTCGGACAGCACCGTCTGGATCGTGCCTTGCGATTTGAGGAACGTGGCCGTGGCCGCGAGCGACTTCGCGGCGCCCGATTGCGCGCCGCCGCCGAGCCACGTCGGCGATGCCTGCTCGGCCGCCGTCGGGAATGCGTAGAGCGCGAGGCTGGCCGGCACGTCCTGCGCGTTCGCGCCGGACACCTTCGCCACCGCCGCGACCTGCGGCGAGCCGACCTTCCACGCCGCCGCATGCGCGCGGTAGTCGGCGTCTGCCGCCGCGAGCACCTTCACGAAACGCGTGACGAACTCGGGGTTCTCGCGCGCGAACTTGCGGCTCACGACGAAGCCGTCGAAGGTCGCCTTGCCACTTTCCTTCGCAACCTGGCCGGACGTCGTCAGCACCGTGCCCGACTGCTTGACCTTCGCGAGCACCGGATCCCAGATATAGGTCGCGTCGATGTCGCCGCGCGCCCACGCCGCCGCGACTTCGGGCGGACGCAGGTTGACGATCTTCACGTCGTTCGGATTGACGCCCGCGGCCTGCAGCGCGACGAGCGTATGGAAGTGCGACGTCGACACGAACGGCACGCCGATCTTCTTGCCCTTCAACGCGGCGATGCTGGTCACGCCCGAGCCGTTGCGCGCGACGAGCGCCTCGGCGTCGTTGATGTTGTCGAGTACCCAGAACAGCGAGATGTCGAGCCCCTGCGACAGGCCGGCCGCGATCGGGCTCGAGCCGGCTTCGCCGAGCTGCACGGAGCCCGACGCGAGCGCGCGGATCACGTCGGCGCCGCTGTCGAGCTTGCGGAACGTGACCTTGTAGCCGGTCGCCTTTTCGACTTCACCGCTCGCCTGCGCGTAGCGCCACGGCACGACCATGTCCTGGTACGCGATCACGACTTCGCGCGATTCGGCGTGCGCCGCGCCGAGCGCGGCAAAGGCGGTCAGCGCGACGACGGCGCGGCGGATGAAGCTGAAACGGGACATGCGGCTCTCCTTCGGAATGCGGGCATTGCTGCGGGAGAGCCGACTTTACGGGCTTTGCGCGCGGCGGGAGCGAACTTATCCTGCGAAGCTATCGATGTCGTTTCAGCTTTGCTTTCCACGCTGAAATGGATCGCGCGTCCGGTCCGACGACGATTGTCGTGCGGTGGCGGGTCGTTGCCGCGCGTACCCCTCGCTCGTCAGTCGATGCAAAGTCTTAGCGAACTTGCAAGACTTCCAAGCTCCACACATTCGCTATGAAAAATAGGTAAACCCGGAAGATTTCGCAAAAATTCGGATTGCAGATTTTTTAGTACCTGTCTGATTGCTGCGCACTATGCCACCATGATAATTCTTCGCCTGTTGCGAAAACAGGTGAGGAGCATGAAACGGTACTTGCTTAAAGTTGGCGACAAGTCGACTACCGGCGGCATCGTCATCGAGGGGGTAGACAGTTGCACGCATCACGGCACAGCCCTGACTTTTGTTGGCGCTCAGGTCGTTTGTAACGCGTGCCGGTCCACGGGTGTGATCGCGGCACAAGGTCCTCGTTGGCCGGATCATTTGATGGGTAAAGAACAGGCGCTTGATGGCGACTTGTGCCTTTGCAAATGCCACCCTCCTCCTGTAATGATCGCTTCCCAAACCGATAGCATTCATAGCGTCGAGTCTCATAACCTCGCCGAGATGGGATACAGATCTTCAGTGCAATCTCTGACGGAAGAGTATCGAGGCAACTACGATGAGCGCGTCCGCGTACTCGACGCCAATAGTCAACCTGTTTGCAGTTCGCCCTATCACATTCGCACGTCAACAGGGGCAGTCTATAAGGGGCTGACGGACGCCCAAGGTTATTGTCCTCGCGTCTACACGAAAGATGTGTCAAAGCTGGACATTGCAGTCGGCCTGCAAGCTCTGGAGCGGTGGGAGCAATGAGCAACTTCGTATATCGTACAACGACAAACACTACCGCTGACTCCAAGTATGATGTCCTCGGGCATCACATGCCTGCTCGCATTTTCTTCTTTGTTACTGTTGAAGAAGTCGGAAAGGACGGCATGTTGGTCCGTCGCACGTACAGCACGATCAACGATCCATATCTCAAGCAACTTGAGCTCTCACCGCTTGGTGAGATGCGCGAAGTCTATCCAGAGAAATATGGTCTGTGGAGCAAGGGCGGTCCCAAAGCTCCAGGCAGCGTGGTTGAGCACGTGCTGGAATACGACAAGCTAACTTCCTATGCCTCTCCCAGTCGCACCTACCCTGAAGGCGCGGGCAGAATGGCGGGCAAGACTGTGTATGTCGACATCGCCAAAGCCAGGCGAGCAGGAGCGAGGCTCGTGACGACCGACGAAATCGTTCGAGCCATCGATGAATATGCCGCCAAGGCTCGCTCAAAAGACAGGCGGTGGGCGGAACATATCAAACAAAAAGTCCTGGCCATGGACAAGGAGGTTCTGGTTCAACCACGGCCAATGGTGCCAGGTGAAGGTGTGTTCTCGCAGCGTGGTTTGGCTATCAGCCTCGGCATCGTCAAATATGCTCGGGTTGTGCGGGTTGTCGGCCTCGCTTTTACCGGCTATGACCTCTCGGTGGCATCCAATGAATCCATTCGTCTAAAGTCCATTCGTCCTCTGGAAAAGGAAGTCATTCGCCAGGCTGGTGGATGGGCAGGTAGTTGGGCCGGCGCCGTTGCTGGAGCCAGGGTGGGGGCTACAGCGGGTGCGATGGTTGGTATTGAACTTGGGCCTGGTGCCGTAATAACCGGCGCCATCGGTGGCATCGTCTTTGGCGCCATCGGCTATTTCGGCGGTTCTATGATTGCCGGCCAGATCCCGGATAAATGATGAGGGAGGAGATGTGTCTTTCTTCAAGCGCAAGGTTGAAGAGTTGCAAACGAAGCGTGCGGAGCGGGAAAGTCTGAAGAGTCTGGAAGATGCCTTTGGAAGGTCGCTCGGTGAATTGCAAGCTATTTTCGGCTCAGGCGCGATCGATCTGGAACAGCAGCAACTTCCCACCTATCCCAAGCCGATATATCAAGGCGATGCAGGTATCAATGCTTTTGGTCTGGTTCATCATGTTCAGCCTGGCCAGTTTCCAGCTTTGCTCAATCTCGTGCGGCAAGGCAGGGACGAGGTTACGTATTTCCATTTCATCCGCGAAGTCGACGGGCAGTCGCTGAGCACCATCATCTCCCCCACATGGAGGTTTGCAGAGCGAGTCGTGCGCTTGCTCTCCAACGATATTGAACTGATTGCGAAGCTCTCGGAACAAGGCTTCCACCCCACCCCGCCGTGGATCGCGTTGTATGAGTTCGGACCGGTTCTGCATATCGGTCAGGGCGACCCTCACTACTGGCTGAACTATGTATGGGACTCGTTCTGGGAAAGCCTGAGCCTGGATGAACAGACGAGCTTTCTGAAAGAAGGAAGGGAAGAGGCTGGCGCCTATATCTCGGCCGAGGACTGGAAACTGTGGATCCAGAGTATCAGAATGCGCGATGCCCGTTTTCGCGAGCTTGAAGACTAAGAGCCCGTGTCCGGTAATGGCACGATGCGACGTGATGGCCCCGCGCTTACCCGATCTGGTCTCTTCAGCTATGGCTGATTCACGTCAATCAGTAACGGATCGCGACACTTTGCCATGACCAGCAGGAGTGTGAAGGCGGAATGACGCAAGATCGACCGAATGCTGACTGCTGCTGGAAGCACTGACGAAATTGTGCTGCGCTAGAAGGCGATGCTTCGCTTCGTCAGGACAGCGAGACAAAGAAATGCATAAAAAAACCCGCAAAGCGGGTCTTTTTATGCGTGGAGCGTCAGCGAGCGATCAGACCACCCCGGCCCCATGCGCCTGCAGATCGGCGTGATAGCTCGAACGCACCATCGCACCGACGGCCGCGTGCGTAAAGCCCATCTTGTACGCCTCTTCCTCGTACATCTTGAAGGTATCCGGATGCACGTACGCGCGCACCGGCAGGTGGTGCTCGGACGGCTGCAGGTACTGGCCGATCGTCAGCATGTCGACGTCGTGCGCGCGCAGGTCGCGCATCACCTGCAGGATTTCCTCTTCGGTTTCGCCCAGGCCGACCATCAGGCCCGACTTCGTCGCGACGTCCGGATGCAGCGCCTTGAAGTCCTTCAAGAGCTTCAGCGAATGCGCGTAGTCGGAACCCGGGCGCGCTTCCTTGTACAGGCGCGGCACCGTTTCGAGGTTGTGGTTCATCACGTCCGGCGGCGCGGCGTTCAGGATCGAGATCGCTCGGTCGAGACGACCGCGGAAGTCCGGCGTCAGGATTTCGATGCGCGTGTCCGGCGACTGCTCGCGCACTTCGCGGATGCACTCGACGAAGTGAGCCGCACCGCCGTCGCGCAGGTCGTCGCGGTCGACGCTCGTGATCACCACGTACTTGAGCTTGAGCGCCGCGATCGTGCGCGCGAGGTTCTTCGGTTCATCCGCGTCGAGCGGATCGGGACGGCCGTGGCCGACGTCGCAGAACGGGCAGCGGCGCGTGCACTTGTCGCCCATGATCATGAACGTCGCAGTGCCCTTGCCGAAGCATTCGCCGATGTTCGGGCAGCTCGCCTCCTCGCACACGGTGTGCAGGTTGTGCTCGCGCAGGATCGTCTTGATCTCGTTGAAACGCGAGCTGCCGGTGGCCGCCTTCACGCGAATCCACTCGGGCTTCTTCAGCTTTTCGATCGGAATGACCTTGATCGGGATGCGCGCCGTCTTCGCCTGCGCCTTCTGCTTGGCGGTCGGATCGTAGGCAGGGGTCGCGGCCGTATCGGCCGGTGCGGGAGAAGCGGTAACGTCAGTCATTCGATTGTTCCAGTGCGTGCGGCTTGTCGGCGGCCGCGGATGCGCCGTCGAGGTTGGCGATCAGACGGCGCACCAGCGTGCGGGCGACGTCGTTCCAGTCGGCGGCAACCTCGAGGCTCGCCATGTCGACGGTTTCCAGTCCGGCATAGCCGCACGGGTTGATCGCAAGAAACGGGCGCAGATCCATCTTCACGTTCAGGCTCAGCCCGTGATAGCTGCAGCCGTTACGGATCTTCAGGCCGAGGGCCGCGATTTTCGCGCCCTCGTGCACGCCGGATGCCACGTAGATCCCCGGCGCGCCCGCCTTGCGGACCGAAGCGAGATTATACGCCGCGAGGGTTTCGATCACGGCCTCCTCGATCTTCGTCACGAGCGTGCGCACCATCAGCTTGCGCCGGCGCAGGTCCAGCAACAGGTAGACGACGATCTGGCCGGGGCCGTGGTAAGTGATTTGTCCGCCGCGGTCGACCTTCACGAGCGGCACGCCGCTGTCGGCCACCAGCAGGTGCGCCGGGTCGCCGGCCTGGCCGAGCGTGTAGACGGGCGGATGCTCGACCACCCAGATCTCGTCGCCGGTGTCGGCCGTGCGCGTATCGGTGAACGCGCGCATCGCGTCGAAGCTCGCCTCGTACGCCTCGCTGCCCCGCCAGCGCACGGTGACCGGCTGGACCGGCTGATCCGGGACTTCGGCGGGCGATGCGGAAACGGCGACAGGCGTGGACACGATGGAAACCGGCGAAACGGACATGGGCGGTAGTTTACCGAAAACCCGTGGGTCTCGCCGGCCTGGGGAGGGGGACGGATCGCCGGTATCCGTCGGATGAAATGATGGTCAGACGGTGCGCCAGCCGTCATGGAACAGCGCGCTCACGCGTTGGCGCAGCCGGGTCAGCCCGCCGAGCGCGACTTCCCGCGGCGGCCGCGACACCGAGAACGCGACGCACGCGCCCTCGCGGCCTTCCGCGCTGAGCCACAGCCGCTCGCCGCGGCGCAGCTTCAGCGTCTCGCCGTCGGCCAGGAAGTAGTCGTCGACGTCGTTGCTGCGCGTCGCCCAGACCGGCCCGCACTGGACGACCAGCCGCGTGCTGCGTTGCACCCTCATCGGCACGGTCTCGCCCGGGGGAATTTCGAAGGTGATGCTTGAAGAGATTTCTTGCATGATCGACTCCGCCAATAAGTGCTCCGATGGCTACAATCGTAGTCACTCGAAGGCGTCCGACCAAACGACCAATTTTCACGTCGATGTGAGGAAAATTAGCAAATGGACCTCCGCCAGCTCCCCGCGCTGAACGCGATTCGCGCGTTCGAAGCCGCCGCGCGCCACGAGAACTTCTCGCGCGCCGCCGACGAGCTGTTCGTCACGCACGGCGCGGTCAGCCACCAGGTGCGCGCGCTCGAGGAAGAGCTCGGCGTGCAGCTGTTCACGCGCAACGGCAAGCGGCTGTGCCTGACCGACGCCGGCATGCGGTACGCGCAGCAGATCCGCACCGCGCTGATGGTGATCGCCGACGCGACGCGCGACGTGCGCGCGAGCGACCGCGACCGGCGGCTGGTGGTGTCGATGCTGTCGTCGTTCGCCGCGCGCTTCATCACGCCGCGCATCGGCACGTTCATCGAGCGGCATCCGGAAATCGACGTCGAACTGCAGTCGACCAACTCGCTCACCGATTTCGCGCGCGACGACGTCGATCTGGCGATCCGCTTCGGCTTCGGCAGCTATCCGGGGCTGCACGTGGAGCCGCTGTTCGAGGAGGTGTTCTTTCCGGCCTGCGCGCCGACGCTGAATGGCGGCAAGCTGCCGCAGACGCCCGCCGATCTCGTGCACTACCCACTGCTGCGCTCGGACGACGAGCTGTGGCGGCCGTGGTTCGACGCGGCCGGGCTCGATACGCTGACCGAGCCGAAACGGGGGATCCTGTACCAGGATTCGTCGAACCTGCTGCTGGCCGCGATCGAGGGCCAGGGCATCGCGCTGGTGCGCCGCTCGCTCGCGGTCCACGACCTGCTCGACGGGCGCATCGTGCGCCTGTTCGACATCGACGGGCCGAGCCCGTGGCACTATTTTTTCGTGTGTCCGCCGCCGCTGCTCAACACGCCGCGCGTGCAGGCGTTCCGGACCTGGTTGTTCGAGGAGGTCGCCGAATACAAGCGGCTGTGCGACGAGCTGGACGCGCGGCGCGCGGCGGGAAAATGCCCCGCCGAGTGCGCGCTGGAGGGAGGATGGAAAGGGATCAGCGGCCGTTTGCGCTGATCCCGGGCCACCGGAACGGCCCCTTAGAGCACGACCTTGACCATCGGATGGCCGGTCAGCGCGCGGTAGATGTTGTCGAGCTGTTCCTGGCTCGTCGCGCGCACGGTGATCGTCAGGCCCGTGTAATTACCGCCGCTCGACGCGCGCTCCTCGATCTTCTCGACGTCGATCTCGTTGTCGTGAACGGCCACGACCTTGAAGATCGTGTCCTTGAACTCGGGATGCGCCTTGCCCATGATCTTGATCGGGAAATCGCACGGAAACTCCAGCAGCGACTCCTTCCGGGTCTCGATCGCGCCGGTGACCTCGACGGTTTTGGTCGGTTCGCTCATCATTTTCTCCGGGTTAGGTCAAACTGTTCAAACTCGCGTGCCTTCGCACGCTGGTACGCGTCATACAGCGCCGCGAACACGGGGCCCGGCTTGCCGCCCTGCACGGGCAGATCGTCGAGCGACGTCACAGGCAGGATTTCCTTCGTGGCCGACGTCAGCATGATCTCGTCGGCCGAGCGCAGTTCGACCTCGCTGATCTCGCGCGCGACGAACCGGATCCCGCATTCGTCGGCCAGCTGCTCGACCAGCGCGTAGCGGATCCCTTCGAGGATCTTGTTGCTGCGCGGCGGCGCGAACAGTTCGCCGTTCTTCACGATCCACACGTTCGACGACGAGCCTTCCGTCACGTTTTCGTCGCGCAGCTGGATCGTCTCGAACGCATCGCGCTCGGCCGCATGCTGCGCCATCAACACGTTGCCGAGCAGCGAGATCGACTTGATGTCGCAATGCAGCCAGCGACGGTCCTCGGCCGTCACGCAGCGCACGCCCTTCGCGCGCTCCTCTTCCGACGGCAGGCGCAGCGGGCTCGTCATCGCGAACACCGTCGGCACCGCGTTCGCCGGGAACGCGTGGCCGCGCTTCGCGACGCCGCGCGTCACCTGCAGGTAGACGAGCGCGTTGCCGTCGCCGAGGCCTTCGGCATTCGCCGCGACCACCCGCTCGATCAACGCGCGCCAGCCCGCCGCATCGTGCGGGTTGTCGATGCCGATCTTCTTCAGGCTGCGCGCGAGCCGGTCCAGATGCTGTTCGATCCGGAACGGCACGTGCGCGCCGTCGTGCGCATAAACGGGGACGACTTCATACACGCCATCGCCGAAGATGAATCCGCGGTCGAGCACCGGCACACGGGCTTCGGACAGCGGCACCAGTTCCTCCTGCGCCGAGACGCTGAGGTAGACGATCGGTTCGAATTCGGCTTGGCTCATGGCTATGACAGATGGGGATGAAGTCGTGAAAACAAAGGCCCGTCGTGCTTACTTCTTCTTGCTGAACATCAGCAGGATCGAGTCCCAGATACGTCCGAAGATACCCGCTTCCGGCACGGCCTGCAGCGCGACGACCGGGAATTCGGACAGCGTCTTGCCGTCGGCGACGATCTTCACGGTGCCGACCTGCTGGCCTTCCGCGAGCGGCGCGATCAGCGGCGCGTTCACGTCGACTTCGGTCTTGACCTTGTCGCCGAGGCCGCGCGGCACAGTCGCCCACTGGTCGCCCTTCACGCCGACCTGCACGGTGTTGTCCTTGCCCTTGTAGATGCGCGGCGTCGAGATCGCCTGGCCGCCCTTGAACAGGCGCACCGAATCGAACGCGCTGTAGCCGTAGTTCAGCATCTTCATGCTGTCCTGCGTGCGGTCGTTTTCCTTCTGCTCGCCCATCATCACCGACACGAGACGGCGCTGGCCGTCGACACCGGGGATCGCGCGCTTCGCCGATGCGATCAGGCAGAAGCCGGCCGCCTGCGTATGGCCCGTCTTCAGGCCGTCGACCGTCGGGTCGAGCCACAGCAGCCGGTTGCGGTTGCCCTGGCGGATGTTGTTGTACTTGAATTCCTTCTCCGAGAAGATGCCGTAGTACTGCGGAAAATCGCGGATCAGGTGCGCGGACAGCTTCGCGAGGTCGCCGGCCGTCGTGTAGTGGTTCGGGTCGGGCATGCCGTTCACGTCGGCGAAGTGCGTGCCCTTCATGCCGAGACGCGCCGCCTCGTCGTTCATCAGCGTGACGAACTGCCCTTCGCTGCCGCCGACGAGTTCGGCCAGCGCGATCGCGGCATCGTTGCCCGACTGGATGATCATCCCGTACACGAGGTCGTGCACGGACACCGGCTTGTTCGCCTCGATGAACATGCGCGACTCGTCGCGGCCGACGCGGCGCACCGCGTCGCTCGGCGTGACGATCTGCTCCATCGAGATCTTCTTCTTGTCGAGCGCCTCGAACACGAGGTACGCGGTCATCAGCTTCGTCAGCGACGCCGGCTCGACGCGTTCGTCCGCATTGCCCGATGCGAGCACCGTGTTGCTCGTCGCGTCGACGAGCACCCACGAGCGCGCGTTCACGCCCGGCGGCGGCACCGCGCCCGGCATGTAGGTCGCGGGCGCGCCGGTGAACTGCTCGGCGGCCGGCGCCGCATGCGCGGCCTTGGCCTTGGCGGCCGGCTTCGCCTCGGCGACGACGATCGTCGACGCGAGCGCGACGGGCAGCATCACGCCGAGCGCTACGTTGCGCGCGGCGGTGCCGAAGGCGATGGAGGAAGCGAGGGACTTGAGGCCTTGGGAAGACAGACGCATGATCGATTCAGGCTGATGGCAGAAAGTGCGGTGCGAAACGCGCAGGGTTGAACGGCAAGGCGACGGGCGTGTCGGGCACTCGCCCGACACCGTCGGGCGACGCGAAACGCGCCGGTTGGACTCGTGCGGACGCGTTCGGTTCGCGGCCGTCGCGAGCGGGCGGACAGGCGGCGAAACGAGCGCGGCATGGGCCCAGCCGGGCCGCGGGCGACGCGGAATGCGGCCATTATACGTGGCCGCGAACGGCGTTTTCGCGAACCTGGCAGCGGACGCCCGCATACCGGCTGCGAGAGCATAGCGTGGAGACGCGGCGGGCACGTGCGCTCGAAGCCGCGCGAAAGGCATGCGCAGGCGGTGTGCAAGTCGGGTTGCGCCACGATGCCGTAGGCGGCGCACCGCGCTGTGCGGCGCGCTGTCGCGTGAAGTTTCGGGAAGGGTCGCGCATCGTCCGGCCGAGGCCGATGCGCGGTACGGGCCGCCGGCGCCTACGCCGACGCCCGCATGGCGGCTAGCGCCACGCGTCGACGATGATGCGCTTCAGCACGTGCAGCTTGCGATGGAGGAAATGCTCGGCGCCGGGGATCACGACGACGGGCAGCTCCTGCGGCCGCGCCCAGTCGTACACCGATGCGATCGGCACCGTGTCGTCGGTTTCGCCGTGGATCACGAGCGTGTTCTCGGGCACGTCGGCCACTTGCCAGCGGCTCGCGGCCGTGCCGACGAACACCATCCGCTCGATCGTCTCGCCCGCATCGCGCAACCGCTTCGCGACGTGCGACAGCACGAAGGTGCCGAACGAGAAGCCCGCGAGCACGAGCGGCAGGTCCGCATACGCGGGCTGCGCGCGCATGTGCGCGAGCACCGCGAGGAGATCGTCGGCCTCGCCCGTGCCGTTGTCGTGCACGCCCTCGGTCGCGCCGACGCCACGGAAATTCGACCGGTAGACGACGTAGTTCAGCTGCACGAGCGTGCGCGCGAGCGTCTGCGCGACCTTGTTGTCCATCGTGCCGCCGAACAGCGGATGCGGATGCGCGACGAGCGCGATGCCGCGCGGCGCGGCGCCGCCTTCGCGCACGGCGTCGGGCAGGTCGACCGCGATTTCGATCTGGCCGATCGGGCCCGCGATCAGCGATTTCTGCGTATGAACGTTCATTCGGCCGGCCCGCTCAGATCTTCAGGCGATCGACGACCTTGCCGTCGCGCAGATGCGATTCGACGATCTCGTCGATGTCGGCCTGATCGACGTACGTGTACCACGTCCCCTCCGGATACACGACCATCACCGGCCCTTCCTCGCAGCGGTCGAGGCAGCCGGCCTTGTTGATGCGGACCTTGCCCGGCCCCGCGAGGCCAAGTTCCTTCACGCGCTTTTTCGCGTATTCCTGCATGGTCTGTGCATCGCATTGCGCGCAGCTCGGACGTTCGGCGCCCGGGTCGCGCTGGTTCAGGCAGAAGAAGACGTGGTGCTGGTAGTAGGAATCCATGATGGTGACGAGCGGCCCGGCACGAGGCCGTGCGGAAAGAGGGGCGATGGATTGCCGTTGCGCGAGGCGGCAACGGAGGATGCGGACGATTATAGCGACCGGCGCACGCGGCTGCCCGCGGCACGGCCGCCGCCGCACGGCCCGGACTGCGGCGTCAGCGGCGCAGCGCGGCCGGCAGCCACGCGTGCTCGACGCGCTGGCCGAGCCAGATCAGCGCCGCGTAGGGCCAGATCCACGCGAGCCAGCGCGCGAGGCTGTTGAAGTGCACGTAGCGCCCCTGCCGCCAGCCCGACAGCGTGAAGTCGAAGAACGGATTGACCGGCAGCAGGTTCACGAGCGCGACGCCGGCCAGCAGCGCGAGCGCCGCGAGCAGCGCGCGCCACGTCGCCGGCACGCGCAAGGCGACGAGCGCCGCCGCGAAGCCGAGCTCGATGCCGAGCCGCGCGCCGGGCGTCGCCCACACGACGACGAGGCCGGTGGCCGACTGCATGAAGGTCGCCGCGGCCTTCAGCACGAGCGTGGCGACCACCAGCGCGACCAGCAGCCGGATGCGCGGCGCGTGCGGGCGCATCGCGAGCGACGCGATCGCCAGCGCGGCGAACAGCATCAGCCCGCCGAGCATAGCTTCCCACGCCGAATCGGACAACCAGCCGTCGACCCGCTCGGGCCATTCGCTGACGCGCCAGGCGGCCGGCAGCCACGCGAGCACCGCGTCCTGCATCGACGCGTCGGCGCGCTCCCACAGCGCGGCCGGCCAGTCGCCGATGCCGAACAGGAACGGCGACGGAAACACGATCGCGAACGGCCACAGCGCGGCGAGCAGCAGCGGCGTCGACCCATCGGCTTCCAGCCACGCGAAGCGCAGCCGGCGCAACACGCCGCGGTCGAGCAGCGCGCCGGTGGCTGGCGCGGCGAGCGCCGCGCCCAGCAGCGCGCCGAACGCGTTGGCGCCGAGATCGAGGTTCGACGCGACACGCGTCGGCAAATAGGTCTGCAGCGCTTCCATCGCGCCCGACAGCAGCACGCCGAGCCCGCCCGCGATCAGCGTCGCGGCCACGCCGCGCCAGCGCGGATGCAGCGCGAGCACGCCGAGCGCGCCGAACGGCAGATAACCGAGCACGTTCGTGACCACGTCGAACGTCGTCACGTAGCGCTGCATCGGCGCGAACAGGTAATCGAACGGGCCGATGCCGAGCGCCGCCCAGCCTTCGAACGGATACAGCGACGCATAGACGATCAGCGCCGCATAGGCGGCAAATGCCTGCCGTGCGAGCGGTGACGCGCGATGCGGGCCCGGCACGTTCATCGCGGCTGCACGGCGTGCGTCACGGCGTGCCCGCGTACGCCTGCACGCCGACCCACGCGGCGATCTGCGACACGAGTTCGTCGCTGGCCGCCGCGAGCGCGCGCGCACCGCCGGCGGCGTCGGGCGTGCTCGACGGCGCGCGCGCGACGAACGTGCGCTGGCCGAGCACCTTGCCGTCGAGCATCAGCGTCGCGCGCGCGGTCACCGCGCCGTGGCTTTGCGACTGGCCGTCGAAGACCTGTTCGAATTCGCTGAGGTCGACCTTGAGGGTCGGCGCACGCACGCCGTCGGCGCCTTCGAGCACCGTGCCACGCGACGACAGCGCGCCGCGCAGCCGCTGCGTGAGCAGTTGCGCGGGCGGCGCGGTCCAGCGGCTGTCGCGATAGACGGCCACGTGCTGCGCATCCGCGTACGCGAGCCGGTACGCGAACTTGTCCGAGTCGAGCGCGTCGGGCGCGGCGACGTCGAGCACCTTCAGCGCGGGGCCCGAACCGGTGGTCGTCACCGACGACGCAGGCCCGAGGTCGTAGCGGATGTTCGACAGCACCGCGTCGTTGCCGGCGCAGCCGGCCGCCAGTGCGAGCGTCAGCACGGCCAGCGCGGCCGCGGCCGGGCGCAGCGCGCGGTCAAGGATTCGTGGCATGGCGTATTCCTGCATGATGTTTCCGGTTTCGATGGGCGTCATGACCCGGCCGTTTCCGGCTGGACCCTCGATGGGTTTGCGCTTCACTTCCCGGCCGCGGCACCCGGCCACACGAAGCCCGCTTCGCCGGGCCCCGGCGCCGCGCCGGGCGAACCGAACAACAGACTGCGCGGGTTGCGGCCGAGTTCACCGGCGACGTCCTTCAATTGCCGCGACGCGTCGCCGACGCTGTCGGCCAGCGCATTGAAGCGCGGCAGCGTGTCGTACTGCACACGCGCGTTGAGGCCGTTCAGCGCGACGCCGACCTGCTCGGCGGCCGTGCCGGCCTTGTTCAGATTCGACACGAGGGGCCCGTTCGGCTGCATCAGCGTGTTCGCCGACGCCATCGCGCGGTTCACCTCGTGCATCGTCTCCGGCAGCGCGGTGACCGCCGGGCCGAGCTGCTTCGTCAGCGTCGCGGCGCCGTCGGCCGCGTGCTGCAGGCTTTCGGCGGTCGCGCGCAACTGCTCGCGCATCTCGGGCGACATCAGCGCGTTCGCGCTCTTCGCGGCCAGCTCGAGCTGCCGCAGCAGCACGTCGCCGCGCTCCTGGATCTGGTCGAACAGGCTCGGCCGCATCGGGATCTGCGCGATCGCCTTCGGCGACGACGGCAGCGGCGACAGATCGCGCCCCGTATCCTCCAACTGCACGAACGCGATGCCCGTCACGCCCTGGAAGCCGAGACTGCCGTAGGTCGACTGCGTGATCGGCGCGTCGTGATCGACGAGAATGCGGATCCGGATCTGACCCGGATGCGTGCGATCGAAGCCGATCGACTGCACCTTGCCGACGTCGAGGCCGCGAAAGCGCACGGCCGCGTCCGGGAACAGCCCCGTCACGTTGGTGCGCGCGAGCAGGTCGTACGGCACGCGCACGGTACGGTCGACGTTGAACCAGAACACGGTGCCCGCGATCGCGAGCGTCAGCGCGATCGTGAACAGGCCGGCCCAGAACGCATGTGATTTGTTTTCCATTCGCGGGTTCCTTGCTTCTACAGCTCGACGCTCGACAGCGCCGGTTCGAGGGCCGCCTTCGGCAGCTTCGCGCGCCGCTCGGGCGGGAGCGCCTGCAATGCGCGGCGCCCGCGCAGCCCCAGGAAATATTCGTGGATGAACGGATGGTCGACGTTCGCGGCCTCCTCGACGGGCGCGGCGACCAGCACCTTGCGGTCGGCCAGCACCGCGACGCGCGTCGACAGCGCGACCATCGTGTCGAGGTCGTGCGTCACCATCACGACGGTCAGCCCGAGCGTGCGGTGCAGTGTCGCGATCAGCTCGACGAATTCGTCGGACGCCTGCGGATCGAGGCCGGCCGTCGGCTCGTCGAGGAACAGCAGTTCGGGCTCCAGCGCGATCGCGCGCGCGATGCCGACCCGCTTGACCATCCCGCCCGACAGCGCGGCCGGCATCTTCGACGCGTGCTTGCACGGCAGCCCGACCATCTCGAGCTTCAGCATCACGATGTCGTGCAGCAGGTCCGGCGGCACGCGGCCGAGCTCGCGCAGCGGCTGCGCGACGTTGTCGAACACCGTCATCGACGAGAACAGCGCGCCCTGCTGGAACAGCATCCCCGAGCGCGTGCGCATCATCCGCGCGCTGGCGTCGTCGATCGTCGCCGTATCCTCGCCGAACACCTTGATCGTGCCCGACGTCGGCCGCTCCAGGCCGAGGATCTGGCGCACAAGCGTCGTCTTGCCGGAGCCCGAGCCGCCGACGATCGACACGATCTCGCCGCGCCGCACGTCGAAGTCGAGCTTCTGGTGAATGATGTTGCGCCCGTAGCGCTTGGTCAGGTTGCGCACCTCGATCACGAGGTCGCCGGCATCGCCGGCCACGTCGGGCCGGGCCCCGACCGACCCGGCGCCGATGGCCGCGGCATGCGCGGTCGTTTCGTTCGATGCGTTCATCCGAGCCCCACGTTCTGGAACAGGATCGCGAACACCGCGTCGGCGAGGATCACGACCGTGATCGACGACACCACCGACGTGGTCGTGCCTTCGCCGAGGCTCTGCGAGTTCGCCTTGATCCGGAAGCCGAAATGGCACGCGACCAGCGCGATCAGCATGCCGAACACGACGCCCTTGCCGAGGCCGATGTACAGGTTCGCGATCGGCACGACGCCCGGCAGCGAGCGCACGAAGTAATTGACGTCGATGCCGAGCACGAACTTCGCGGCGATCGCGCCGCCCGTCAGCGCGATGATGTTGGTCCACATCACGAGCAGCGGCATCGCGACGCCGAGCGCGAGCACGCGCGGCAGGACCAGCCGCAGCCCGTGCGGGATGCCCATCACGCGCATCGCGTCGAGTTCCTCGGTCACGCGCATCACGCCGATCTGCGCGGTGATCGCCGAGCCCGAGCGGCCCGCGACGAGGATCGCCGACAGCACGGGGCCGAGCTCGCGAATCACCGACAGCCCGAGGATGTTCACGATGTAGCGGTTCGCACCGAACGTCTGCAACTGCTGCGCGGACAGGTAGCTCAGCACGATGCCGATCAGGAACGCGACGAGCGCGGTGATCGGCAGCGCCTGCGCGCCGGCGCTGTAGATGTTCGCCGAGGTTTCCCTCCACGGCATCGTCTGCGGGCGGCGCAGCACCGACAGCGCATCGAGGATCACGAGGCCGAACATCGCGATGCCGCCCTGCAGGTGTTCGCCGAACGAGAAGATCGCCTGGCCGAGCCGCGTGACGGGATCGACGCGCACCACGCGCTCGGGCGCCTCGCGTTCACTGTCGAGCCGCTCGATGCGCTCGAAGATCGTGCGCTGCGTGGCGCTCAGCGCGACGCCGGCCGGCAGCTTGCGGCCCCATACGCGCCACAGCGCCTGGCCGCCGACGTGGTCGAGCCGCTCGATGCCGGACAGATCCCATTCGCTCACGCGCCCGGTGGCGATGCTCGCGACGCGGCGCGCCACGGCGCCGCGATTGCGCGCGAGCGCGAGCGCGGTCCACTGACCGGTCAGGCGCACCGTCTGGCCCTGGCCGCCGACGTCGACCGACAGGCCGGGAGGAGTCTCGAAGTCCAAGGGCAGGTTGTTTGCAAAAGGATGACAGCGGCCATTGTAGCGAACCGCCCGGCGCCGCGACGTGAGGATTTCCGTGTGGGCGGCGAGCTCGGGGCGCGAGCGGGGGCGCGCAGCTGAGGGCCGCCGCGCTCGGCGCGCGTGGTCAGGAGCGCCGGGCCGGGGCGCCGGCCGATCAGCCCGAAGCCGCCACGAGCCTGCCCGCCGCCGGCATCGCGACCTTTCATTGTTCCGTCACGTTTCCTTTCGATACTCTCACGCGCCGCACATCAGGCCGTCGGCGCGCCGCGCCGCCATTCGTGCGTATCTCGCGTTTCATAAAACAGAACACCGAACAGGACAACCGATGCGTCTCCCCCCGCTTTCCCGCCGCCACGTACCGGCCGCCGCCGCGCTCGCCAGCCTCGCCTTCGTCCTCGCCGGCTGCGGCGGCGACGACGTCACCGCCACGCCGCCGTCGCAGCCCGAGGCCCAGGCGCCCGTCGGCACGACGGCCACGCTCGCGCTGCTCGAGACGACCGACCTGCACACCAACGTGCTGTCGTACGACTATTTCAAGCTCGCCGCCGACAATTCGCTCGGCTTCGAGCGCGTGTCGACGCTGATCGCGCAGGCGCGCAAGCAGTACCCGAACACGCTGCTGCTCGACAACGGCGACACGATCCAGGGCACCGCGCTGTCGGACTACCAGGCGCTCGTGAAGCCGGTCGGCTGCGACCAGACGCTCGCGATCTACAAGGTGATGAACGCCGCGAAATTCGACGGCGGCGGGATCGGCAACCACGAGTTCAACTACGGGCTGCCGTACCTGTCGCAGGTGACCGGCAACACCTTCGAGGTCGACGGGCTGCCCGCGCCCGCCCAGCAGAAGAAGTGCGCGGGCCCGAACTTCCCGCAGGTGCTCGCGAACGTGATCAGCGCGAAGACCAACGCGCCGCTGTTCACGCCGTACACGATCCTGACGCGCACGGTGACGGCCACGACGCCGGACGGCAAGACGGTCAGCGCGCCCGTGAAGATCGGCATCATCGGCTTCACGCCGCCCGCGATCATGAACTGGGACAAGCGCTGGCTCGACGGCAAGGTCTATACGACCGGGCTGAAGGAAGCGGCCGAGAAGTACATCCCGGAAATGCGCGCGAAGGGCGCCGATCTCGTCGTCGCGATCTCGCACGGCGGCCTCGACAATTCCGCGTATTCGCCGACGATGGAAAACGGCAGCTGGTGGCTGTCGAAGGTGTCCGGCATCGACGCGATGCTGATCGGCCACTCGCACCAGGTGTTCCCGGACGCGAACAGCACCGTGTCGCAGTTCAACCTGCCGGGCGTCGACAAGGTCAAGGGCACCGTCAACGGCGTGCCGACCGTGATGGCCAACTACTGGGGCAAGCATCTCGGCGTGATCAAGCTCGGCCTGAAGTTCGACGGCAAGACGTGGATCGTCGACAAGTCGCAGACGACCGTCGAGGCGCGGCCGATCCAGAACGCCGACAAGAGCTACGTCGCGGCCGACCCGTCGGTGTCCGCCGCGATCGCGGCCGAGCACCAGGCGACGATCGACTACGTGAAGACGCCGATCGGCTCGACCGACTACCGGATGAACTCGTACTTCGCGGACGTCGGCGATCCGGGCGCGATCCAGATCGTCAACGAGGCGCAGGCCGACTACGTGAAGACCTACGTGCAGGCGAACCTGCCGCAATACGCGTCGCTGCCTGTGCTGTCGGTCAGCGCGCCGTTCAAGAGCGGCTTCGGCGGCGGTACCGACTACACCGACGTCGCGCCGGGCGCGCTCGCGATCAACAACGCGGCCGACCTGTACCTGTATCCGAACACCGTGTACGCGGTGAAGGTGAACGGCACCGACGTGAAGAACTGGCTGGAGACGGCCGCCAAGCGCTTCAACCGGATCGACCCGACCAAGGCGACCGTGCAGCCGCTCGTCAGCACCTTCCCCGGCTACAACTTCGACATGTTCACGTCGGCCGACCTCGCGTATGAAATCGACGTCACGCAGCCGGTCGGCAGCCGGATCAGGAACCTGACGTACAAGGGCGCGCCGATCGACCCGAACGCGCAGTTCATCGTCGCGACCAACAACTACCGCGCGAGCGGCGGCGGCAATTTCCCGGGCCTCGACGGCAGCAAGACGATCTTCGCGTCGCCCGATGCGAACCGCGACGTGCTGATCGCGTTCATCAAGAAGCGCGGCGCGATCACGCGTGCGGCCGACGGCGCGCAACGCAGCTGGCGCTTCACGAAACTCGCGAGCTCGGTCGCGCACGTGCAGTTCGCGTCCGCGCCGAACCGCCTCGGCGATGCGGCGGCGGCCGGCCTGACCGGCATCACGCAGGTCGCGGCCGACGACGGCTCGGGCAAGAACCTCGCGACCTACGAGATCGACCTCACGCAATGAGACACGCGATGCAACCGATCCGGACGATGCGGCCCGCCGAAACCGGCTTCGCCGCCGCCGCGCGGCGCGTGCTGCGCGCGAAACTCCCGCCCGCCGCGCTGCTCGCGGCGGCGGCCGTGACCGTCGCGGCCGTCGTCACGATGACCGGCCTGCGCGGCGCCGGCCCCGCGCCGAGCGCCGCGCAGCTCGACGAATGGCAGGCGATGGTCACGCAGGCGAACGAGCCGCATGCGCTGGCCCAGTTGCGCACGCTCGCGCGCCGCGGCTCGGGCGCCGCGCAGGCGGCGCTCGGCATCGCGCTCGTCGATGCGCACGAGCCGGAGCTGCGCGATGAGGGGCGCGGCTGGCTGGAAACCGCCGCGGCGGCCGCCGGCAAGGCCGACGCGCCGGCTGCGCGGCGCGCGCAGCTCGCGCTCGGCAAGGCGTTGCTGCTCGGCAGCGGCGACCTCCCGAAAGACTATGCACGCGCCCGCGCGCTGCTCGGCGCAGCCGCCGAACAGGGCGACCCGGCCGCCGCGTATTACCTCGGGCTGATCTACCGCAGCGGCTACGGCATCGCGGCCGACCCCGTCCAGGCCGCGCACTGGTTCGACATCGCGTCGCGCGCGGACATCCCGGCCGCCGACTTCATGCTCGCGAACGCGTACCGCGACGGCAGCGGCGTGCCGCGCGACGAAGCGCGCGCGCTCGCGCTGTATCGCCGGGCCGCCGAACACGAGTTGCCCGAAGCCGTGCAGACGCTTGCGATGGCTTATCGCAACGGCGAACTCGGGCTTCGGCCCGACGCGGACGAGTTCCACGCGCAGTGGATCGAGACCGCGCATGCGCTGAAGCACCCGGTCGTCGCGCCGTGATGGCCGTTCGGCCAGGGGACGCGCGAGCGTGACCTGGCCGAACGGTGGTTGCTTCGCATGCGTCGGCCGCGCGGCGTCGGCGGCGCGCCGATCCTCGTTTCGACCCGCCAAGGCCCGGCGCTGAAGGGCAAGACGCTGCTCGCGTGCGAGATGACGTCGGAAGCGGGCATCGAGGCGCGGGAGCGGATAGCGATGCCGCGCCAAGCCCGCCGTGTCGTCCCGCAGGTTGCGTGCGCCGTCCGGCGCGCGCCAACGCCCCCTGTCGCTACAATAGGCGCCATGAACGCCCCCACCTCCTCCGACACGCCCGAATCCGGCGACGCGCACATCGCGCGCAACCGGCTCGAGGCGCACCTGGACGCCACGCCGCGCGCGTGGCCGCTCGACATCGTCGCCGCCACCGGCTCGACCAACGCCGACGTCGCGACCCGGCTCAAGGCGCTGCCGCGCACCGCGAGCGCGTTGCCCGCGCCGCTCGTGCGCGTCGCGTTCGAGCAGACGGCCGGCCGCGGCCGGCAGGGCCGCCCGTGGTTCGCGCAGCCCGGCAATGCGCTGCTGTGCTCGGTCGGCTGCATCGTGCCGCGCGCCATCGATGCGCTCGGCGGCCTCAGCATCGCGATCGGCGTCGCGCTCGCCGAAGGGCTGGCCACGCTGCCGCTCGACGCCCGCATGCGGGTCGCGCTCAAATGGCCGAACGACCTGCTGCTGACGACCGACGACGACGGCACGCCGCGTATCGTCGGCAAGCTCGCCGGGATCCTGATCGAAACCGTCTGGACCACCGCCGACGCCACCGCGGTCGTGATCGGCTTCGGCATCAACGTGCGCGGCGCGGAAGCCGTGGCCGCGCAGGTCGACGCGCTGCGCGCGCGCGAAGCGACGCTCGCGAGCGGGCTGCCGCCCGCCGCGCTGTCGATCGCGTGCGCGTCGGCGAACCTCACCGATACGCTCGCCGCGTCGCTGAACGCGCTCACGCCCGCGCTCGCACAGTTCGGCACCGACGGCCTCGCGCCGTTCCTGCCGCGCTGGCACGCGCTGCACGCGTACGCCGGCCGCGAAGTCGTGCTGCTCGAACAGGGCGTCGAACGCGCGCGCGGCATCGCGACGGGCATCGACGCGACCGGCCAGTTGCTGCTCGACACGCCGAACGGCGTACAGACGATCGCGGCCGGCGACGTGTCGCTGCGCGAAGCGCAATGAGCGAACCGCACCTGCTGATCGACGCCGGCAACAGCCGGATCAAGTGGGCGCTCGCCGACGCGCGGCGCACGCTCGTCGACACGGGCGCGTTCGGCCACACGCGCGACGGCGGCGCCGATCCCGATTGGTCGCGCCTGCCGCGGCCGCGCGGCGCATGGATCTCGAACGTCGCGGGCGCCGACGTGGCCGCGCGGATCGATGCGCTGCTCGACGCGCGCTGGCCGGGCCTGCCGCGCACGACGATCCGCTCGCGGCCCGCGCAATGCGGCGTGACGAACGGCTATACGACACCCGAGCAGCTCGGCAGCGACCGGTGGGCCGGCCTGATCGGCGCGCACGCGGCGTTTCCGGGCGAGCATCTGCTGATCGCGACGTTCGGCACCGCGACGACGCTCGAGGCACTGCGCGCGGACGGCCGCTTCACGGGCGGGCTGATCGCGCCGGGCTGGGCGCTGATGATGCGCGCGCTCGGCACGCACACCGCGCAGTTGCCGACGCTGACCACCGACATCGCCAGCGGCCTGCTCGCGGGCGCGCAGGCCGAACCGTTCCAGGTCGATACGCCGCGCTCGCTGTCGGCCGGGTGCCTGTACGCGCAAGCCGGTCTGATCGAACGCGCGTGGCGCGATCTCGTCGCGGCGTGGCAGGCGCCCGTGCGGCTCGTGCTGGCAGGCGGCGCGGCGGACGACGTCGCGCGTGCGCTGACGGTCGCGCATACCCGGCACGACACGCTGATCCTGTCCGGGCTCGCGCTGATCGCCGCGGACGCGGCCGACCCGGCAACGGCGCCGGATTGATGCAAAGGCGCCGGCATCGCGCCGGCGCGTGACGACGCAAGCCCAAACGGGCCGGCTTCACGCCGACGATGCCATCCGCGCGCTGCCGCGCCAGCGGCCCGCACGGACGATCCACGGAAGCCATGAAAAAAGCCGGCCCTGCGGCCGGCTCGACTGAACGACGTAAACCACGTCAATGACGACAAGGAGTTTCGACGATGCTGCGCTGGCTGATCGCTGTTCTCTTTCTCGCCAACATGCTCGCGTTCGTGGTGGCGCGCGGCGTGTTCGGGCCGCTGCCGGCGGCCGGCCCGCGCGAACCCGGCGTGCTGTCGCGGCAGGTACGGCCCGACGCGCTGCATGTGACGCCGCTCCTGCGGGCGACCGATCAGCCCGTCGTCGGCGGCCCGATCGCGGCGCCAGCCGTCACGACCGCACCGCTCGCGGCGTCCGCCCCGTGACGACGCCGCGTCGCGCTCAGGGCTGTTGCGCGCGCACCTTCTTCAGCAACGCGGTGGTCGAGCGATCGTGCTCGAACGGGATCGCCAGCGCACGGCCGCCCCAGCCGCGCACGAGCGCCGATTCCGGCAGCGCATCCATGTCGTAATCGCCGCCCTTCACGAGGATGTCCGGACGGACGGCCTCGATCAGCGACACCGGCGTCTTTTCCGCGAACGTCACGACCCAGTCGACGCTTTCCAGCGCCGCCAGCAATGCCGCGCGATCCTCTTCGCGGTTGATCGGCCGGTCGTCGCCCTTGCCGAGCATGCGCACCGACGCATCGCTGTTCACGCCGACGATCAGACAGGCGCCGAGCGCTTTCGCATCGGCGAGATACGTGACGTGGCCACGGTGCAGGATGTCGAATACGCCGTTGGTGAACACGACGGGCGACGGCAGCGACGCGCGCAGCGCGACGAGGGCATCACGGGTGATCAGCTTGCGTTCGAAAGTGGCGGACATGATGAAGAGCGGACGGAATGGACAACGGCTCGCGCGACGGCGGCACCCGATAAAAAGCCCGCCGGACCGGCCGGGCGGGCTTCATGCGATGAACGCGACACGGTGCCGCGCGCCGGGCGCGAATCGGGTGCGACTCGCGCCGACGGCGGCCCCTGCCGGCCTCAGGCCGGCTGCGCGGCCGACGACGGGCCGCTTTGTGCCTGCAGGCGGCCGGTGACTTCCTTGCGGTAGCGGTTCAATTCCTGCGCGGTCGCGAACGTGCGCTCGAACAGGATCGACAGGTTGTGCAGGATCCGCTCGACGACCTTCTTCTCCCACTCGCCGTCGAACCGGATCTGCTCGTCGAGCCAGCGCTCGAGCCATTCCGGATCCGGCAGACGCGACTGCACGGTGTCGCGCGGGAACAGCGCCTGGTTCACGTGCAGGTTGGTCGGGTGCAGCGGCTTCTCGGTGCGGCGCGCCGACGCCATCAGCACGCCGATCTTCGCGAATGCGGCACGGGCGACGTCGCCGCAGTTGTTCAACGCCTTCTTCATGTAGCGCAGGTACGCGCCGCCATGACGCGCTTCGTCGCGCGAAATCGTTTCGTAGATCTGCTTGATGACGGGCTCGGTGTGCCAGTCGGCCGCGCAGCGGTACCAGTGGTTCAGGCGGATCTCGCCGCAGAAGTGCAGCATCAGCGTCTCGAGCGGCGGCGCCGGATCGAACTGGAAGCGCACCGCGTGCAGTTCCTCTTCGGTCGGCACCATCTCGGGCTTGAAGCGGCGCAGGTATTCCATCAGCACCAGCGAATGCTTCTGCTCCTCGAAGAACCACACGCTCATGAACGCGGAAAAGTCGCTGTCGTGCTGGTTGTCGCGCAGGAACATTTCCGTCGCGGGCAGCGCCGACCATTCGGTGATCGCGTTCATCTTGATCGTCTTCGCCTGCTCGTCGGTGAGCAGCGAAGCGTCGAACTTGTCCCACGGAATGTCCTTCTCCATGTCCCAACGGACAGCTTCGAGCGACCTGTAAAGTTCCGGATAAAGCATGGTGTTCATGATGGTCCCACCCCTGTTCTGCGCAATGCGACTTCTCTAAACGTGACTGTTGCCGCGCAAGCACGCCACGCGCGCTTTTTGCAGCCAAGACTCTAATTTTACGCGGGAAACCGGCCCGCCGGACGCTGATTCCTCGTCCGGCTGCCTGGCGGCCGCGTTGCCGCCGTTGGGCATGCCGCAACCCCGCTCCGTTCGGACGGAGCCGGCCGCGCTTGCCTGAGTGGGGGCCGGCGCTGGCCGGCTCGGTGGCGCGCCCGTCCCCTGCCCCAGGCGGGTCCCCGAAAGGTCCCGTGCGGATGCCGGATCGGCGGGCTGCTCGATATGGTGTATACGGCGGCGGCCATGATAGCACGCGTGCATGACGGTTCCGAGACGCTCGCCCCGTCGCGTGCCGCCAGCCACGGTGCGGCGATCGGTCGCGGCCGACCGTCGCGAAAACGCAACCTTACATTGCGCCTGCGCGTGTCAGACCCGTATTTCGCCGGTCGCGAGACCGTCTTCCGGCGGCGTGCCGGCCGCCGGCGCACTGCTGCCGTCGGCCTGCGCGATCCAGCCGGCGAGCGTCTCGCGCTGCGCCCGGCCGTCGCGGTAGCCGAGCTCGATCAGCTCGCGCGTGAAGGCTTCCTCGAACAGCAGATAGCTCGCGAACGACGCGCCGGCCGGCTGGCTGCCGCCGATCGCACCGAGCAGCCCGCGCATCGTCGCCGGCATCTGCTTCAGGTGTTTCGCGGCGATCAGCTCGATGCGCTCGGACGGCGCGATCGCGAGCACGTCGACGTGCCGCCAGCCGCTGTCGACCTCGACCTGGTGCGGCAGGTGCTCGATCATCCGGTTGATGTGCTCGATCCGTTCGATGTCCGAGCCGATCGAGTCGAGGAACACGCTCGCGAGCACCTGCTGGCCGATCTGCGCGAGCGTCGGATAACCACGGGCCCGTCCCGCGCCGTTCGCGGCCGGAATCTCGGGCCGCGGATCGGCCGCGCCGATGACGACGATCCGGTCCGCGCCGAAGTGGATCGCCGGCGACAGCGGCGCGATCTGCCGGATCGAGCCGTCGCCGAAGTACTCGATCTGCCCGTCGAGCACGAGCGGCACCGCAGGGAACACGAACGGAATGGCCGACGACGCGAGCAGGTGCGACGCCGACAGGTCGACGAGCCGCGCGGTGCGCTGCGCGCGCCGCCACGCCTGGATCGGCTGGGCGGCCTGGTAGAAGGTGAGGTGCCGGCCGCTCGAATAGCTGAGCGCGGTGATCGCGAGCGCGTGCAGCAGGCGCGCCTCGAGCATCTGCTCGATCCGGTGGAAGCTCAGCTCGCGCTGCAGCAGGTGCGCGAGCGGCGTGTTGTCGAGCAGCCCGCGCGGCGAGCGGCGCGCCGCCCAGCCGAACGTCATCGTCGCGAGCCAGCGCGCGCCGGCGGCCGCGATGCCGAGCCAGTCGGTGCGATACACGTAATCGGCGCGCAGCGGCTCCCAGAATTCGAGCAGGCGGCGCACGCCATGGGAAAAGTCGTCCGCGTGGCTCGCGATCGACGTCGCGTTGATCGCGCCGGCCGACGAGCCGCACACGATCGCGAACGGCAGCGTGTGCCGCTGCGGATCGGCCTCGCGCGCGATCTCGGCCAGCGCCTTCAGCACGCCGACCTGGTATGCGGCGCGCGCGCCGCCTCCCATCAGAACGAGCGCGAGTCGCATGATCGACCTGCTACCTGCGCCGCATCACGTCGAGCGCTTCGGCGGACGCGTTTCGGGCGACGAAGCGGCCGCCGCGCGCGCCGCGGCCGAACCGGACGGCTTCGCGCGCTTCGCGGCGGGCTTGCGCGGCGCGGCAGCGGCCCCGGCCGGCTTCGCGGCCGGCTCCGGCGCGGCGGCCTCCGGCGGCGCGGCGCCCGGCGCGGCAGGCTGCATGCCCGGCTGCGCCATCGCGAGGCTCGCGAGCTGATTGAATTGCGTCTGCAGCAGGTTCCACCAGCCGGCCGGGTCGAACGGCTGCTGCGCGGGGTCGCCCGCCGGCGCATCCCCCGCGGACGCCGCGGCATCGGGCGCGGGCTCGCCCGCCGACGCGGGCTTCGCGGCCTGCGCGGCGGCCACGGCCGCTTCCTCGGCCGCCGACATCGAGCTTTGCGCGAACGCGCCGAACGCACGCAACGTCGCGAGCGTCGCGCGCTGCACCTCGAGCGCCTGGATCGCGGACTGCAGCATCCCGAGATTGAGCTTCAGCCATTGCTCGACCGCGCGCAGATCGGTGATCCGCTTGTCGAGCTCCTCGACGTTCGTGAGCGGCGACATCATGTCGGACATGCTCGACAGCGACGGCGGCAGCCCGTGCGTGGCGCCCGGAAACGGCGCCATCCCGCCGAACGGCGACATCCGGATCATGTCCCACATCCGGTCCATCATGTCGGCGGGCTGGAACCCGGCAAAGCCGGCGAAAGGGTTGGCGCCGGAGGCATCGGTCGTCATACGGGCATCCTGGTTGACTGGGGGAGCGAGGCGGCCGCCGTGCGTCGCGCAGCCGCGCGTGATTCGATCATAGCGCGCACGTCAGAACGGCGCGTCGCCGGGGAACGCGGGCGGGCGCCGCTCGCGCAGCGAACGGATGCCCTCCTGCACGTCGGGCCCCGAAAAGCCCATGAATTCGAGCGCGAGCGACGTATCGAAGGTCGGGCCGGCCGTGCGCAGCCAGTTGTTCAGCGCGTACTTGGTCCAGCGGATCGCCGACTGCGAACCGTGCGCGAGCCGCTCGGCCACTTCGTATGCCTTCGGCAGCAGGTCGGCCGGCTCGACCGCGAGCGACACCAGGCCGATCCGCTCGGCCTCCTCGCCGCTCACGGGCTCGCACAGCATCAGGTAGTACTTCGCCTTCGCCATCCCGCACAAGAGCGGCCACACGATCGCCGCGTGATCGCCGGCCGCGACGCCGAGCCGCGTGTGGCCGTCGATGATGCGCGCATCCTTCGCGGCGATCGAGATGTCGGCGAGCAGCCCGGCGACGAGCCCCGCGCCGACGGCCGGGCCATGCATCGCCGACACGATCGGCTTGCTGCAATTGATCACGTTGTAGACGAGGTCGCGCGCCTCGCGCCACACGCGGGCGCGCACGTCGAAATCGTTCGCCATGTCCTCGACGAGCGCGAGATCGCCGCCCGCCGAAAAGCCCTTGCCTTCGCCGCGGATCACCGCGACGCGCGTGTCGGGATCGCGATCGACGTCGCGCCAGATGTCGGCGAGCTCGCGATGCATGCGCGCGTTCGCGGTCGCGAGGCCGCTGCGGTTCGCGCCCTCGCCGCTCATCACGATGTCGAGCACGCCATGGTCGCGGCGCGTCACCTTCAGTGCTTCGTAACCGCCGTACGCGGCAAGATCGGCCATCTGCTGCTCCTTGTGCGAGGCGCTCGAACGCCTGAATCGAGTGTAGCCAAGCCCGCGCGGTCAAACATCGGGCGAAACCCGGCGCGCGGGCCGAAGCCGGGTTTCGCCGCTGCGTTGCTTGCCCCGCGCCGCTTACGCCGCGCCGTCGGGCGGCGCGACCGACTGCTCGATCGCGCCGAAGATCGACTTGCCGGCCGCGTCGAACATCTCGATGCGCACGGTGTCGCCGTAGCGCATGAATTCGGTCTGCGGCGCGCCGTGCTCGATCGTCTCGAGGCAGCGCTTCTCGGCGATGCAGCAGTAGCCGCGCTTCGCGTCCTTGTTCGAGACCGTACCGGAGCCGACGATCGAGCCGGCACGCAGGTTGCGCGTCTTCGCCGCGTGCGCGATCAACTGGCCGAAGTGGAACACCATGTCGGTGCCCGCGTCGGGCTGGCCGACCTTCTTGCCGTTCCAGTGGACGATCATCGGGCGGTGCACGCGGCCTTCGCGCCACGCGTCGCCGAGCTCGTCGGGCGTGACGGCGACCGGCGCGAACGCGGTGGCCGGCTTGCTCTGGAAGAAGCCGAAACCCTTCGCGAGTTCGGCCGGAATCAGGTTGCGCAGCGACACGTCGTTCACGAGCGTGACGAGCCGCACGGCCTTCAGCGCGTCGTCGGGCGACGCGCTCATCGGCACGTCGCCGGTGATCACCGCGACTTCCGCCTCGAAATCGATGCCCCATTCCTCGGACGGGCACACGACGTCGTCGCGCGCGCCCAGGAAATCGTCGCTGCCGCCCTGGTACATCAGCGGATCGGTCCAGAACTCGGGCGGCATCTCCGCGCCGCGCGCACGGCGCACGAGCTCGACGTGATTCACGTACGCGGAGCCGTCGGCCCACTGGAACGCGCGCGGCAGCGGCGCCATGCAGTTGGCCGGGTCGAACGCGAACGCGTTGCGCGCGCGGCCGTGGTTCAGCGCGTCGTACAGGTCGCGCAGTTGCGGCGCGTAGAACGCCCAGTCGTCGAGGACGCGCTGCAGCGTCGGCGCGATCGCATCGGCAATCGCCGCGGTGTGCAGGTCGCGCGACACGACGATCAGCTGGCCGTCGCGCGTGCCGTCCTTCAGCGAAGCAAGTTTCATAGGGGGATCTGCCGTTGTAGTGACGATGGAGGGAATCTATTTTACGATGGTGAATCCCTGCGGCGCGCCGCGATCGCGCACGCCGTTTTCGCCCCGTTTCCTGTCGCCTTTTCGCGCACCCGCTGCCCATGCCCGCCAGCCCGCTTCCCGACGACGATCTCGCCGACTCCGATACCGACGACGCCGCCTCCGGCGAACCCGGCGAGAAGGTCCGTTCCGGCATCCAGTCGATCGAGGTCGGCTTCCGCCTGCTCGACGTGCTGACGAGCGAGCCGCGCGCGATGATGCTGCGCGATCTCGCGCAGCGCGCGGGCATGAGCCCGGCGAAAGCGCATCGCTATCTGGTCAGCTTCTCGCGGCTCGGCGTCGTGTCGCAGGATCCCGTCTCGGGCCGCTACGAGCTGGGCGGCTTCGCGCTGCAAATGGGGCTCGCGCGGCTCGCGCGCGTCGACGGCGTGAAGCTCGCGCGGATCGCGCTCACCGAATTCCGCGACCGCCTCGACCAGACGGTCGGCATCGCGGTGTGGGGCAACCAGGGGCCGACGATCGTGCACTGGATGGAATCGAGCCATCCGGCGAAGGCGTCGCTGAAGCTCGGCGACGTGATGCCGCTGCTCGGCTCCGCGACGGGCCTGCTGTTCGCCGCATACCTGCCGCGCAGCAAGACCGCCGCGATGCTGGAGCGCGAACTCGCCGATACGCGCCGCTCGCCGCACCACGGCGGCCCGCGCACGCTCGACGAAGTCGAGACGGTGCTCGCCGACGTGCGCCAGCACCAGGCCGCGCGCGTCGAAGGGATGCTGCTGCCGACGATCCATGCGTTCTGCATGCCGGTGTTCGACGCGGTCGGCGAACTCGCGCTCGCGATCGTCGCGCTCGGCCAGGAAGGCTCGTTCGACATCGCATGGGGCGGCGAGATCGACACCGCGCTGCGCGCCTGCGCGCAGAAACTGTCTTACGAACTCGGCTATAGTCCCGACGCACGCGACGCCTGACGCATCCGGTTCACGCCACGTCACGCATCGCGAACGCGCGGCGCATCCGACGGTCCGATTCCTGTGGCGCGCGCCGCGCCCGACGTCACGCCAGCGCCCCCGACCCTGTTCCGATGCCCATGCAGCCTGCCGATCTTCGCCCGCGTCACGCCCTGCCCCGCCGCTGGCTGCGCGTGGGCGTCGCGCTCGTCGCCGTGCTGGTGCTGCATGCGCTCGCCGGGTTCTGGCTGATGCGCAACCGCGAATCGTTCACGCCGCCGCCGGCCACGGAGATCCCGGTGCAGATCGAGCTGCTGAAACCGCAACCGATCGAGCGTCAGCCGGCCCCGCCGGCGCCGAAACCGGTCGAACGTCCGGCCGAATCGGCGGCGCCCAAGGCCGCCGCACCGAAGGTGGCCCCGCCGAAACCCGCGCCGTCGCACGAGCCGGTCCTCACGTCGACGCAGACCGCCGAGCACGGCGAACCGCCGGCTGCCGCCGCGTCCGCGGCGAGCGGCACACCGGGGGCTTCGGGCGCGCACGCCGCATCGGCCGCGGGCGCCAGCGCCGCGACACCGGGCCCCGCGACGAGCGGCGTGAAGTTCGCGGCGCCGCCGTCCGGCGACCTGCAGTACGACACGTTCTACAACGGCATGCAGAACATGATCGGCACGATCCACTGGCGCACCGACGGGCATACCTACGACTTGTCGGTGTCGATGCCGGTGCCGTTCGTCGGCCCGTTCACCTATCGCAGCGAAGGCCGCATCGACGCGTTCGGCGTCGCACCCGACCGTTACGTCGAGAAGCGCGGCAAGCGGCCGGAAGACATCGCGATCTTCAACCGCGAGATCCGGCAGGTCGTGTTCACGCGCACGCCGAACAACGCGCCGCTGCCGGACGGCGTGCAGGACCGCTTCAGCATGCTGATGCAGTTGTCGGGGCTCGTGCGCGGCAATCCCGCCGCCTACAAGCCGGGCGTCACGCAGCAGTTCTTCGTGATCGACAACAACAGCGGCGAGACCTGGCCGATCACCGTGATCGGCGACGAACAGGTGCAGACGCAGGCCGGCATCGTCGCGGCGCGGCACTTCATGCGCCTGCCGCGCCGCGACGGCGATACGCGCCGCATCGACATGTGGCTCGCGCCGTCGCTCGGCTGGCTGCCCGCGCGGCTCGTGCAGAGCGAGCCGAACGGGGCGCAGATCGAACTGCTGTGGCACGGCCGGCTCGCCGCACCGAACGTGCCTGCCGACGCCGCGCCCAGCGGCGCAACGAACGCGCCCGCCGTCGCTCCGGCACCCGATGCATCGGCCGTGCCGCCCGCGGAACCCGCGCCCTCCACGCCGCCCGCCGCCGTGCAACCACCGGCGTCATCGACTGTCACACAGTGAACGCGCGCACATGAACGCGCACGAATCGGCAATTTCGACCGATTACAGATTTCCGGAAAATGGCCGATGACACTCTTTAACAACTATTTCAGTGCACCGGCTCACAATAAGAAACGTTTGATAGACATCGGCTTCTAACCGATACACCCCACGCAAACGGGAGAACGGGGTGTGCAGCGCAAGCCCCTTGAAACCGGCAAGGCTCGCCCCACCTAGGGGACAACAAGGCCAGATGCCACTGCGAAGAGGAGTGCCGCCATGCAAATGATCTACAACAGCCCCAACTACTGCGTCGTCGAATTTGCGCCGCAGGCCGGCCATCACCTGATGAATGCCGGCGGATACGAAATCGTCGACAAGAACGCGCAGCGCGAAATCTTCATCGACGGCGAACTTGCCGAACGATTCCGCGCGCACGTGAAGCAGCTGATCGAGGATGAACCGTCGCTCGACGAAGTCGACGAATTCCTCGGACAATTCGACAGTCTGATGATGATGCCCGTCGTGCTGCACTGACGACTCGCGGCCCGGCGCGTCACGCGGGCCGGGCCATTCGCCGCGCATCGACGCGGCGCCGCGTGCACTCCGATCCTGCCCCCGTCCGGTTCGCCTGCGGGGGCTTTCATTTGGCGGGCCGTCCGGCCGGCGCGGCGAGGGTCGGCGACTGCTTGACGCACCGGCTACAATGACGGTTTTCCGTCTTCGCCGGTCTTCCGCCCATGTCTGCGACTCCCCTCGCCGCTTCCGCCCCGCTCGACGCGCGCTACACGCGCGGCGCCGCCCTGCCCGCGCTGCTGAAATCGCGCATCCTGATCCTCGACGGCGCGATGGGCACGATGATCCAGCGCTACAAGCTCGACGAAGCCGCGTATCGCGGCGAGCGCTTCAAGGATTTCCCGCGCGACATCAAGGGCAACAACGAGCTGCTGTCGCTCACGCAGCCGCAGATCATCCGCGAGATCCACGATCAGTACTTCGCGGCCGGCGCCGACATCGTCGAAACCAACACGTTCGGCGCGACGACCGTCGCGCAGGCCGACTACGGGATGGAAGATCTCGTCGTCGAGATGAACGTCGCATCGGCGAAGCTCGCGCGCGAATCGGCCGCGAAATACGCGACGCCGGACAAGCCGCGCTTCGTCGCCGGCGCGATCGGGCCGACGCCGAAGACGGCCAGCATCTCGCCGGACGTCAACGATCCGGGCGCCCGCAACGTCACGTTCGACGAGCTGCGCACGGCGTACTACCAGCAGGCGAAGGCGCTGCTCGACGGCGGCGTCGACCTGTTCCTCGTCGAGACGATCTTCGACACGCTGAACGCCAAGGCCGCGCTGTTCGCGCTCGACGAGCTGTTCGAGGACACCGGCGAGCGCCTGCCGATCATGATCTCGGGCACCGTCACCGATGCGTCGGGCCGGATCCTGTCGGGCCAGACCGTCGAGGCGTTCTGGAATTCGCTGCGCCACGCGAAGCCGCTCACGTTCGGCCTGAACTGCGCGCTCGGCGCGGCGCTGATGCGCCCGTACATCGCCGAGCTCGCGAAGCTGTGCGACACCTACGTGTCGTGCTACCCGAACGCGGGCCTGCCGAACCCGATGAGCGACACCGGTTTCGACGAAACCCCCGATGTCACGTCGGGCCTGCTGAAGGAGTTCGCGCAGGCCGGGCTCGTGAACCTCGCGGGCGGCTGCTGCGGCACGACGCCCGAGCACATCGCCGAGATCGCGAAGGCGCTCGCCGGCGTGAAGCCGCGCCGCTGGCCCAACCAGTACAGCGACAACGCCTGACCCGACCGCCCCACGTCCTTCCTCAAAAGAATTCGCACCGCCATGACCGATCACATGATGCGCCTTGCCGGCCTCGAGCCGTTCAACGTCACGCCCGGGACGCTCTTCATCAACGTCGGTGAACGCACCAACGTCACCGGCTCGAAGGCGTTCGCACGGATGATCCTCAACGGCCAGTTCGACGAGGCGCTCGCCGTCGCGCGCCAGCAGGTCGAGAACGGCGCGCAGGTGATCGACGTCAACATGGACGAGGCGATGCTCGATTCGAAGGCGGCGATGGTGCGCTTCCTGAACCTGATCGCGTCGGAGCCGGACATCGCGCGCGTGCCGATCATGATCGACTCGTCGAAGTGGGACGTGATCGAAGCCGGCCTCAAGTGCGTGCAGGGCAAGGCGATCGTGAACTCGATCTCGCTGAAGGAAGGCGAGGACGCGTTCCGCCACCACGCGAACCTGATCCGCCGCTACGGCGCGGCCGCGGTCGTGATGGCGTTCGACGAGACCGGCCAGGCCGATACCTACGCGCGCAAGACCGAGATCTGCAAGCGCTCGTACGACTTCCTCGTGAACGAAGTCGGCTTCCCGCCGGAAGACATCATCTTCGACCCGAACATCTTCGCGGTCGCGACGGGCATCGAGGAGCACAACAACTACGCGGTCGACTTCATCGAGGCGACCCGCTGGATCAAGCAGAACCTGCCGCATGCGAAGGTGAGCGGCGGCGTGTCGAACGTGTCGTTCTCGTTCCGCGGCAACGACCCGGTGCGCGAGGCGATCCACACCGTGTTCCTGTATCACGCGATCCAGGCCGGGATGGACATGGGCATCGTGAACGCGGGCCAGCTCGGCGTGTACGCCGATCTCGACGCGGAGCTGCGCGAGCGCGTCGAGGACGTGATCCTGAACCGCCGCGCGGATTCGACCGATCGCCTGCTCGAAATCGCCGACAAGTTCAAGGTGGGCGGCGCGAAGAAGGAAGAGAACCTCGAGTGGCGCAACCAGCCGGTCGAGAAGCGGCTCTCGCACGCGCTGGTGCACGGCATCACGACCTTCATCGTCGAGGATACCGAAGAAGTGCGCGCGAAGATCGCCGCGGCCGGCGGCCGTCCGATCAACGTGATCGAAGGCCCGCTGATGGACGGGATGAACATCGTCGGCGACCTGTTCGGCCAGGGCAAGATGTTCCTGCCGCAGGTCGTGAAGTCGGCGCGCGTGATGAAGCAGGCGGTCGCGCACCTGATCCCGTTCATCGAGGAAGAAAAGCGGCTGCTCGCGGAAGCGGGCGGCGACGTGCGCGCGAAGGGCAAGATCGTCATCGCGACCGTGAAGGGCGACGTGCACGACATCGGCAAGAACATCGTGTCGGTCGTGCTCCAGTGCAACAACTTCGAAGTGGTCAACATGGGCGTGATGGTCCCGTGCAACGAGATCCTCGCGAAGGCGAAGGTCGAAGGCGCGGACATCATCGGGCTGTCGGGCCTCATCACGCCGAGCCTCGAGGAAATGGCGTACGTCGCGTCCGAAATGCAGCGCGACGACTACTTCCGCGTGAAGAAGATTCCGCTGCTGATCGGCGGCGCCACGACGTCGCGCGTGCACACGGCGGTGAAGATCGCGCCGCACTACGAAGGCCCGGTCGTCTACGTGCCGGATGCGTCGCGCTCGGTGTCGGTCGCGTCGAACCTGCTGTCCGACGAAGGCGCGGCGAAGTATCTCGACGAGCTGAAGTCCGACTACGAACGCATCCGCGACCAGCACGCGAACCGCAAGCAGCAGCCGATGGTCACGCTCGCCGACGCGCGCGCGAACAAGACCAAGGTCGACTGGGCCGGCTACCAGCCGGTCAAGCCGAAGTTCATCGGCCGCCGCGTGTTCAGGAACTACGACCTGAACGAGCTCGCGAACTACATCGACTGGGGTCCGTTCTTCCAGACCTGGGATCTCGCGGGCCCGTACCCGGCGATCCTGAACGACGAGATCGTCGGCGAATCGGCGCGGCGCGTGTTCTCCGACGCCAAGTCGATGCTCGCGCGCCTGATCCAGGGCCGCTGGCTGACCGCGAACGGCGTGATCGCGCTGCTGCCGGCGAACACCGTCAATGACGACGACATCGAGATCTACAGCGACGAGTCGCGCTCCGAGGTGCTGCTCACGTGGCGCAACCTGCGCCAGCAGAGCGTGCGCCCGGTGGTCGACGGCGTGATGCGGCCGAACCGCTCGCTCGCCGATTTCATCGCGCCGAAGGAATCGGGTGTGGCCGACTACATCGGGATGTTCGCGGTGACGGCCGGCCTCGGCGTCGACGCGAAGGAAAAGCAGTTCGAAGCCGACCATGACGACTACAGCGCGATCATGCTGAAGGCGCTCGCCGACCGTTTCGCCGAAGCGTTCGCCGAAGCGATGCACGCGCGCGTGCGGCGCGAGCTGTGGGGCTATGCGAGCGGCGAGACGCTCGACAACGACGCGCTGATCGCCGAGAAGTACGCGGGCATCCGCCCGGCGCCCGGCTACCCGGCCTGCCCGGACCACCTCGTCAAGCGCGACATGTTCGACGTGCTGCACGCGGACGAGATCGGCATGAGCGTGACCGACTCGCTGGCGATGCTGCCGGCGGCGAGCGTGTCGGGCTTCTACCTCGCGCATCCGGACAGCCGCTACTTCTCGGTCGGCAAAATCGGGCAGGATCAGCTCGAGGACTATGCGCGGCGCATGGCGCTGTCGCTCGACGACGCACGTCGCGCGCTCGCGCCGCAACTGTAACCGCGTCGACCTACCGTTTCCATCGCCACGCGCCCCGATCCAGGGGCGCGTCGCACAACAGCTCAATTCATCAGGATACCTAATCTCAATAATCAAGATCGAAGCGGCTGTAACGCCGAGCTTTCGGGCCAACGCGCGTGGGCGACATGACGCGCCCTTCTCTCTAAATCATTCCCGCCATGTCGACCTTCGAGATCCGGATCACCGAAACGCCAGCGGACAGCGCAAGCCCGTTCCCGCCGACGATTTACCGCGGCGAGCGCTGGGATCTGGACCATCTGCGTCCATTGACCTTCACCTGCGATCTGGAAACCGGCTTCGATGTGACGGTTCTTGTCCTGTTCTCGTGTCACTGCTTCACACGCAGCTTCAAATGGGACGGACGCAGCCGCGACACCATTCCGGACGGCGAGATCTACGACGACGGCCGCGAGACACGCGTGCTTTGCGCGGACCGGTATCGCGCGTCACGGGAGCTGTTGCGCGGCGTGATCGTGGGGCTGGCGACGCGCCGGATCGTCGTCGCGGATGAACGGCAACCCAATTTCGTCACGGTGGAGGCGGTCGCATCGGACGGCACGCAACGCGTGTATGCCGTGTTCTTCGAGGTGTCGAAGGACCGGATCAGGAAACGCCGGCTCATCCTGCGCGTACAGTCGGCCTACATGCTGGACGGCGGCCTGAACCGGCGCCAGCGGGAAGCCCGGAAAGTCGCGTTGCGCACGTTGCTGCGCGCGAGCCTGGAAGGCCGCAAGATCCGGGCGTAGAAAAACCAACGGCCGCCTTTCGGCAGCCGTCGCATGCAGGATTCTCTTTCCGTCTTTCGACGAAATACCCACTCCAGGTGGGACCCGGTTGTCCGGGCGGCGCTATGTTTTCGCACCCGCTTTCACATAGTCTTGCGTTGAATTATAAGGAATTTCATCTTTCGGTCAAGGCAAGTGCCACGCTGCCGCCCCGATTTCGCGCCCGCCTTCCGCTGAGCGCAACTTTCATCAGACAAAAGAAAAAGCCCGCTCGAAAGCGGGCTTTTTCCTGTCTGGCGAACCTTTCGATCCGCCAAGCAAGGGAAGCTCAGAAGCCCCAGTGGACGTCGGCCTGGCCGGCCTTCGCTTCGCGCAGCATCGTCAGGAACGGCGCGACGCGCTGGGCCAGGCTCGGCGGCACTTCGTGGTGCGCGTGGTCGGCTTCGTCCTCATGGAAATGGCCGGCGTGCTCGGCGCGTTCCTGCTTCGCCTGCGCGACCGCGCCTTCCAGCTTGGCGATCGCGTGGTCCAGTTCGTCGTGCGTAATCACACCGCGCTCGCCCAGCTGCTTGCCGACGAGACCCAGCACATACACGGCGAAATCCTTCAGCACGTCGAGATCCTGTGCCGCCTTGCTCTTGAACGTAATCATGACAATTCCCTTTTCATCTTGTTGTGCCTGCGCGGCGCGGTTGGGGAACGCCGGCAGACCGGCGTCCGGCCTCGCGGACGCGGGCCGCCTGAGCGGCATATTAGCACCTGTTAAAATTCTGCGATCCCTGAAACGCGCGCTTAAAAAGCGTGCCGGCGGGCCGGCGTTTCCGGCCGCCACCAACGAAGCCTTCTACCAGCATGCTGCCAGCACACAAACAGACCCTCGAAGCCCTGCTCGCGGATAGCGTCAAGCAGGTCGCACACGCGCTGAAAGGCGCCGACGCAGCATTCGTCGCCCCGGCCATCACGCTGGAGCGCCCGAAGGTCGCCGCGCACGGCGACGTCGCGTGCAACGTCGCGATGCAGCTCGCGAAGCCGCTCGGCACGAACCCGCGCCAGCTCGCCGAGCAGATCGTCGCCGCCCTCACCGCGCAGCCGGCCGCGCAAGGCCTCGTCGAAGCCGCCGAGATCGCCGGCCCCGGCTTCATCAACCTGCGCCTGTCGGCCGCCGCGAAGCAGGCCGTGATCGCCGCCGTGTTCGACCAGGGCCGCGCGTTCGGCACGTCGGATCGCGAGAAGGGCAAGCAGGTGCTGCTCGAATTCGTGTCGGCCAACCCGACCGGCCCGCTGCACGTCGGCCACGGCCGTCAGGCCGCGCTCGGCGACGTGCTCGCGAACGTGATCGCGAGCCAGGGCTACGCGGTGCACCGCGAGTTCTACTACAACGACGCGGGCGTGCAGATCGGCAACCTGGCGATCTCGACGCAGGCGCGCGCGCGCGGCCTGAAGCCGGGCGACGCGGGCTGGCCGGAAGCCGCGTACAACGGCGAGTACATCGCCGACATCGCGCGCGACTACCTGAACGGCGAAACGGTCGCCGCCTCGGACGGCGAGCCGGTCAAGGGCACGGGTGACGTCGAGGATCTCGACGCGATCCGCAAGTTCGCGGTCACCTACCTGCGTCGCGAGCAGGACATGGACCTGCAGGCGTTCGGCGTGAAATTCGACCAGTACTACCTCGAATCGTCGCTGTACAGCGAAGGGCGCGTCGAGAAGACGGTCGACGCGCTGGTCAAGGCCGGCATGACCTACGAGCAGGACGGCGCGCTGTGGCTGCGCACGACCGACGAAGGCGACGACAAGGATCGCGTGATGCGCAAGTCGGACGGCACGTACACGTACTTCGTGCCGGACGTCGCGTACCACGTGACGAAGTGGGAGCGCGGCTTCACGAAGGTGATCAACATCCAGGGTTCGGACCACCACGGCACGATCGCGCGCGTGCGCGCCGGCCTGCAGGGGCTGCACATCGGGATTCCGAAGGGCTATCCCGACTACGTGCTGCACAAGATGGTCACCGTGATGCGCGACGGCCAGGAAGTGAAGATCTCGAAGCGCGCGGGCAGCTACGTGACGGTGCGCGACCTGATCGAATGGTCGGGCGGCGCGGCGGCGGGCCAGGAAGCGGCCCCCGACCTGATCGACGAGGCGACCATCACGCGCGGCCGCGACGCGGTGCGTTTCTTCCTGATCTCGCGCAAGGCCGATACCGAGTTCGTGTTCGACATCGACCTCGCGCTGAAACAGAACGACGAAAACCCGGTCTATTACGTCCAGTACGCGCATGCGCGAATCTGCTCGGTGCTCAACGAACTGAAGTCGCGCTACAACGTCGACGTCGCGCAACTGCCGGGCGCCGACCTGTCGCAACTGACGAGCGCGCAGGCGACATCGCTGATGCAGAAGCTGGCCGAGTATCCGGACATGCTCACGCACGCGGCGAACGAGCTGGCGCCGCACGCAGTCGCGTTCTACCTGCGCGATCTCGCTGGCGAATTCCACTCGTTCTACAATGCGGAGCGCGTGCTGGTCGACGACGCAGCGCCGCGCAATGCGCGCGCCGCGCTGCTCGCCGCGACCCGGCAGGTGCTCGAGAACGGCCTGGCGGTGCTCGGCGTGTCCGCACCCGCCAAGATGTAAGGATGTAAGCGCGGCCCCGAACCGGGCAGCGAATGGCCGCGGCAGCGCCCGCCGCAGGAGAGCCTGCCTCGGCCTTTTCACGATTCTTTTTGCAGGTGACTCAAGCAATGGCACAACCACGCCGAACTTCGAAGCAATCGAAACAAGCCGGAGGGACATTTCTTGGAATCGTGCTGGGCCTGATCGTCGGCCTCGCGATCGCCGTGGTGGTGGCGCTCTATATCACGCGTTCGCCGTCGCCGTTCGTGTCGAAGGTCGCGCCGCCGCCGGCCGACAACGGCGCAAGCCAGCCGCAGCAGTTCGATCCGAACCGCGCGCTGCAGGGCAAGACGCCCGGCCAGCCGGTGCCGCAAGCCGCGCAGCCCGCCCCGCCGAACACGGCGCCGGGCCAGGCCGCGAACCAGACCCAGGGCGGCCTGCTGCCCGAGCCGCAGATCGTCGAAGTGCCGCCGTCGGGTAACACGAACGGCGCGACCGGCTCGAGCAACACCACCGCGTCGAACACTCCGTCGTCGGGCAACGGCGTCGCCGTCGCGCCGAAGCCGGCCGACACCACGCCGCCGCCGAAGAAGACGCAACAGGCGCAGCAACAGCAGCAAGGCGGCGAGGACGACCTCGCCCGCTTCGCCGCGCAGAAGCAGGCGCAGCAAGCCGCCGCGCAAAAGCAGCAGCAACAGCAGCAGGCCGCGAACACGCCGAAGCCGACGTCGTCGGCCACGGCCGCAGCGGCAGCGAAGCCGCCGACCGCGAACGACGCGAACACCGGCTACTTCCTGCAGGTCGGCGCATACAAGACGGAAGGCGATGCCGAGCAGCAGCGCGCGCGCCTCGGCTTCCAGGGCTTCGAATCGAAGGTGTCGAAGCGCGACGTCAGCGGCGTGACCTATTTCCGCGTGCGCGTCGGCCCGTTCTCGAAGTTCGAGGATATGAACTCGGCCCGTCAGCGCCTGTCCGATGCAGGTGTCGACACGGCGGTGATCCGCTTCACGAAGCAGTAAGCCAACCGGCCGAGCCCACGCAGAACCCGTTACGTTCCGTAACCCGAGCAACTGATTCGACGTTCACAACATGAAAAAACTGCTTAGCACGCTCCTTCTGTCCCTGGGCCTGGCCGCCGGCCTCGCGCAGGCTTCGCCCGCCGCGCCGGCCGCCGGCAAGGACTTCGAGGTGATGAAGTCGCCGCAGCCGGTATCCGCGCCGGCCGGCAAGGTCGAGGTGATCGAGTTCTTCTGGTACGGCTGCCCGCACTGCTACGAATTCGAGCCGACGATCGAGGCCTGGGTGAAGAAGCAGGGCAACAACATCGACTTCAAGCGCGTGCCGGTCGCATTCCGTGACGATTTCGTCCCGCACTCGAAGCTGTACTACGCGGTGTCCGCGCTCGGCATCTCCGAGAAGGTCACGCCGGCGATCTTCAACGCGATCCACAAGCAGAAGAACTACCTGCTGACGCCGCAGGCGCAGACCGACTTCCTGGCCACGCAGGGCGTCGACAAGAAGAAGTTCATGGACGCGTACAACTCGTTCAGCGTGCAGGGCGAGGTGAACCAGTCGGCCAAGCTGCTGAAGGACTACGCGATCGACGGCGTGCCGACGGTCGTCGTCCAGGGCAAGTACAAGACGGGCCCCGCTTACACGAACAGCATCCCGGGTACCGCCCAGGTGCTCGACTTCCTCGTGAAGCAGGTCCAGGACAAGAAGCTCTGATCCCCGCCCGCGCGCCGGCATGACTACTCCGCTGAAGGTCTTCATCACCGGCGCGTCGAGCGGCCTCGGCCTCGCGATGGCCGAGGAATACGCCCGCCAGGGCGCCACGCTCGCGCTCGTCGCGCGGCGCACCGATGCACTCGATGCGTTCGCGCGGCGTTTCCCGAAGCTGTCCATCTCCGTCTATTCCGCCGACGTGCGCGACGCCGATGCGCTCGCGACGGCCGCCGCGTCGTTCATCGCGACGCACGGCTGCCCGGACGTCGTGATCGCGAACGCAGGCATAAGCCAGGGCGCCGTCACGGGCCAGGGCGATCTCGCGGCGTTCCGCGACGTGATGGACATCAACTACTACGGGATGGTCGCGACGTTCGAGCCGTTCGTCGGCCCGATGACGGCCGCGCGCCACGGCACGCTGGTCGGCGTCGCGAGCGTCGCCGGCGTGCGCGGGCTGCCCGGCTCCGGCGCGTACAGCGCGTCGAAGTCGGCCGCGATCAAGTATCTCGAAGCGCTGCGCGTCGAGCTGCGTCCGGCCGGCGTCGGCGTCGTGACGATCGCGCCCGGCTACATTCGCACGCCGATGACCGCGCACAACCCGTACCGGATGCCGTTCCTGATGGACGCCGACCGCTTCGCCGCACGGGCGGCGCAGGCGATCGCCCGGCAGCACGCGTTCCGCGTGATTCCGTGGCAGATGGGCGTCGTCGCGAAGGTGCTGCACGTGCTGCCGCGCTGGCTGTACGACCGCCTGTTCGAAAAGGCGCCGCGCAAGCCGAAGGCCGGCGCGCACTGACGATCCGCCGACGCGGCCCGCGCGACGCGCGCCGGGCCGTATCGCTGCGCCGGAGCGTCGACGCGCCGGTTTTGCGACACCTGCCGCGGCACCTTCGCCGCATCAACACCCGTTCCGTCGCGAACGCAGCCGTTTTTCGGCCAATTCGCCGCGTTCCGGCGCCTTTTTTCACGCGTCGCGCGCTTTGACGGTATGCTATTCGCCAGCCGCGCCGGCCCTGCCGCTTCCAGGCCGCGCCTGCCTCCATCATCCAGCGAAAAACACAAGCCACGTGGGAGATCCTATGCACGTCAAGCTGTTCGCCGCGGCCGCCATCGCCGCCGCCCTTGCCGCCCCCGGCCTCGCCGCCGCCAAGCCGCTCACCGTTTGCACGGAATCGAGCCCGGACGGCTTCGACGTCGTGCAGTACAACTCGCTCGTCACGACCAATGCATCGGCCGACGTGATCTTCAACACGCTCGTGTCCTACGACGAGGCCGCGAAAAAGGTCGTGCCCGCGCTCGCGGACAAATGGGAGGCCAGCGCCGACGGCCTCACGTACACGTTCCACCTGCGCCCGAACGTCGCGTTCCAGACCACCGACTATTTCAAGCCGAGCCGCGCGCTCGATGCGGACGACGTCGTGTTCACGTTCACGCGGATGCTCGACGATGCGAACCCGTGGCACAAGGTCGCCGGCGCGAGCGGCTTCCCGCACGCGCAGTCGATGGGCCTCGTGAAGCTCGTGAAGTCGGTCACGAAGGTCGACGACAGCACGGTGAAATTCGTGCTGAACGAGCCGAACGCGACCTTCGTGCCGATCCTGACGATGGGCTTCGCGTCGATCTACTCGGCCGAATACGCGGATCAGTTGCTGAAGGCCGGCAAGCAGGCCGACCTGAACGCGAAGCCGGTCGGCACCGGCCCGTTCGTGCTGAAGAGCTATACGAAGGACGCGCTGATCCGCTACGACGCGAACCCGACGTACTGGGGCCCGAAGTCGAAGGTCGACCGGCTGATCTATGCGATCACGCCCGACCCGTCGGTGCGCCTGCAGAAGGTGAAGGCCGGCGAATGCCAGATCGCGCTGTCGCCGAAGCCGCAGGACGTGCTCGCCGCGAAGGGCGAAAGCGCGCTGAAGGTCGTGCAGACGCCCGCGTTCATGACCGCGTTCGTCGCGCTGAACACGCAGAAGAAGCCGCTCGACAACGACAAGGTACGCGAGGCGCTGAACCTCGCGTTCGACCGCGCGACCTACCTGAAGGTCGTGTTCGACAACACCGCGACGGCCGCGAACAACCCGTATCCGCCGAACACGTGGAGCTACGCGAAGGACATCGCGCCGTACCCGCACGATCCCGCGAAGGCGAAGCAGCTGCTCGCGCAGGCCGGCTTCCCGAACGGCTTCTCGACGACGATCTGGACGCGCCCGACCGGCAGCGTGCTGAATCCGAATCCGAAGGTCGGCGCCGAACTGCTGCAGGCCGACCTCGCGAAGATCGGCGTGAAGGCCGAGGTCAAGGTGATCGAATGGGGCGAGCTGATCAAGCAGGCGAAGCTCGGCCAGCATGACATGCTGTTCATGGGCTGGGCCGGCGACAACGGCGATCCGGACAACTACCTGTCGCCGCTGTTCAGCTGCAACGCGGTGAAGTCGGGCATCAACTTCGCGCGCTTCTGCGATGCGCCGCTCGACAAGCTGATCGCCGACGGCAAGGCGACCGCCGACCAGGCCAAGCGCGCGAAGCTGTACGAAAGCGCGCAGAAGATCATCCACGATCAGGCGCTGTGGATTCCGCTCGGCTACCCGACCGCGGCCGCGCTCACGCGCACCAACGTGAGCGGCTATCACGTCAGTCCGTTCGGACGACAGAACTTCACGACGGTCGCCGTGCAGTAACCGTGCGTGGCGCGCAAGCGACGGCGCACGCGCCGCCCGCTTGCGGCCCGCACGCCGCGCTTGCTACACTGCGCGCCTATTCCTCATACCGGACGCCAGCCAAAGTGAACCACTAAGCCTTCCCAAAATGTTTTCGCCGCCCGTGCCACGCACGCCGCGCGCGAAGGTCTTCACGCATTTTTGGAGGTGCTTATGGCTGCAGCCACGCCCACCGGCGCGCTCGTCGCGCTTCATCACGTTTCCTTCCGCTTCGACGACGGCGTCACGCTGTTCGATTCGCTCGACCTGTCCATCGATCGCACGCCGACCGGCATCGTCGGCCGCAACGGCATCGGCAAGAGCCTGCTCGCGCAACTGATCGCGGGCCGCCGCGCGCCCAGCGCAGGCACGATCGAGCGGCATGCGCAGGTGGTCTACGTCGCGCAGCAGCACGACGACGACGCAATGGCCACCCCGCGGACCGTCGCGCAGATCACCGCGCTCGATGCCCCGCTCGGCGCCCTCGCGCGTCTCGCGGACGGGCGCGCAACGCCGCACGACTTCGAGCTGATCGGCGATCGCTGGGATCTCGCGGAGCTGCTGCGCACGACGCTCGACGCGGCTGGCCTGCACGACGTCCACGCCGACACGCCTGCGCACGCGTTGAGCGGCGGCCAGCTCGCGCGCGTCGCGCTGATCGGCGCGCTGCTGTCCGGCGCCGGCCTGCTCGTGCTCGACGAACCGACCAACCATCTCGACGCACCAGGCCGCGCGTGGCTGCGCGCGGCGCTCGACGGCTGGCGCGGCGGCGTCGTCATCGTCAGCCACGACCGTGCGCTGCTCGCCGGCGTGCAACGCATCGTCGAGCTGACGCCGCACGGCGCGCGTTCATATGGCGGCAACTATGCGCGCTACCGCGCGCAGCGCGACGCGGAACAGGACGCCGCGCACGCGGCGCTCGACCATGCGCGCACCGAGCGCGGGCGCGCACGGCGCCGGCTCGAACAGGAACACGACACGATCCAGCGTCACGCGGCCGCGTCGCTGCGCGACGCGAAGACGGCCAACCTGTCGTCGATGGCGCGTCAAAGCCGCAAGGGCGCCGCGCGCGCGATCATGGGGACCGTCCGGCGTCATCAGAGCGACTTCAAGGCGATGCTCGACGCGCGCGTGCAGGAAGCGGCCGCGCGCGTCGAAGCCGACGCGCCGGTACTGGTATCGCTGCCGGGCACCGAGGTCAGCGCGCGCCGCCAGCTGTTCACGCTCGAACGCGCGCAACTGCCGTGGCGCGTCGCGGGCGACGCCGACGCGATCACGTGGTCGGCGAGCGGCCCCGTGCGCATCGCGCTGACGGGCCCGAACGGCTGCGGCAAGTCGACGTTGCTGAGAATGCTCGCGGGCGAGCTGGCGCCGCGTTCGGGCACCTGCACAACGCACGTGAGCACCGCGTATCTCGACCAGCGGCTCGCGCTGCTCGACGCCGAGCGCTCGATCGTCGACCAGTTGGGCCTGCTCGATACGCCGCTCGCCGAAGGCGACCTGCGCAGCCGTCTCGCGCTGCTGCAGCTCGACGCGACGCGTGCGACGCAGCCGGCGCGGCAACTGAGCGGCGGCGAACGGCTGAAGGCCGCGCTCGCGTGCGCGTTGTGGCGCGGCACGCCGGCGCAACTGCTGCTGCTCGACGAGCCGACCAATCACCTCGATCTCGAATCGGTGCGCGCGATCGAAGCGGCGCTGGCCGGCTTCCCGGGCGCGATCGTGGTCGCGTCGCACGACGCCGCGTTTCTCGCGGCGCTCGAACCGACGCACACGATGCAGTGGCAGCGCGACGGGTGGCGCTACGAACCCGTCGCGTGACGGCGACGCAGCGTGCTCAGCCGGCGGTGCGGAACCGCAGCACGCCGTCGTCGCCCTGCTCGCGCACGAGTTCGCCCGCAAGCCACAGCAGGTTCAGGTGCGCGAGCGCCTCGCCGAGCGCGAACGTCATCTGATGGATGTCGAGCTCGCGGCGGCGGAACATGATCGGCACGATGTCGGCCGCGCTCATCGGCTGCTCCGCGCACGCGACGCGCACTTCGGCCAGGCGCGCATCGTGGTGTTCGCGCAGTTGCGCGATGCGCGTGCGCACGCCGCGGAACGGCTTGCCGTGCGACGGCAGCACGAGCGTGTCGGGCGCCATCGTCTCGTAACGGCCGAGCGATTCGAGGTACAGCGCGAGCGGGTTCGCTTCCGGCTCGAGGTCGAACACCGACACGTTCGTCGAGATGCGCGGCAGCACCATGTCGCCGGAAATCAGCACGCCGTCCGCTTCGCTGTGGAGCGCGCAATGTTCAGGCGAATGGCCGAAACCGGTGACGACGCGCCACGTCCGCGCGCCGATCGTCACCGCGTCGCCTTCGCGCAGGCGCCGGTAGCGCGGCGGCACGGCCGGCACGAGGTCCGAGTAGTAGCTGCGGCGGTTGCGCAGCTTGTCGAGCGCGGCCGGATCGGTCAGGCCGTGGCGCGCGAAGTGATCGGCGGCGGCCGCGCCGCCCGCGTTCGAACCGTTGCCGGCCGCCATCAGGCAGCCGAACATATATTCGCCGAGCGTCATCCACAGCCGCACGTTCCAGCGGCCTTGGTCGCCGCCTTCGCACAGCCAGTTCGCGAGGCCGAAGTGATCGGGGTGGCAGTGCGTGACGAGCACGCGCAGCACGGGCAGGCCGTCGAGCTGCGTGTCGAAGATCTGTTCCCAGTGCGTGCGGATCGCGTCCGACGAGATCCCGCAATCGACGACAGTCCAGCCGGCCTGCCCGTCGATCTCGTCGCGCAGCAGCCAGAGATTGATGTGATCGAGCGAGAACGGCAGCGGCATGCGCAGCCAGCGCACGCCGGGCGCAACCTCGAACGTGTCGCCCGCGGCGGGCAGCGTATCGGCGAAGGGGTAGTCGAGTTGGTGTTCCAGGGCGTTCATCGGTGGGGTGTCTCGTCGTTATCGGTGCGAATGCGCGCCGGCGGCGGGCGCGGCGGGCGGTGCGTCGATTCTATCGCCGTCGCGAAAAACGCGTGCCCGGCGGGCGCCGGCCCGCCAAAAAAAGTTCGTGTCAGAATCGGTTCCGTACCCGTATCTTTACGCGAAGATGCACCGAACGGCGCCGAACGGCGAGCAACACGCCGATTGACGGCCATTCGCGCGTTGCCCCGAAAGTCATTGAAACGCCGACTTGGGCGCTAAAATGGCGAGTGCTTACAGCCCCTCCCGAACGAGCCTGCACGCAATGAATCACTTCCCCAAACTGCTGTCGTCGCAGATCGGTTTCGACGTCGCGCAGACGATGCTCGAATACTTCGATCGCCATTACCGGATCTTCCGCGAAGCGGCCGTCGAAGCGAAGACGCTGTTCGAGCGTGGCGACTGGCACGGGCTGCAGCGGCTCGCACGCGAGCGGATCACGTCGTACGACGATCGCGTGAAGGAATGCGTGGAGGTGCTGGAAGACGAATACGACGCGGAGAACATCGACGACGAAGTGTGGCAGCAGATCAAGCTGCACTACATCGGCCTGCTCACGTCGCACCGCCAGCCCGAGTGCGCGGAAACCTTCTTCAATTCGGTGTGCTGCAAGATCCTGCACCGCTCGTATTTCAGCAACGATTTCATCTTCGTGCGCCCGGCGATCTCGACCGAGTACCTGGAGAACGACGAGCCGGCCGCGAAACCGACCTACCGCGCGTACTATCCGGGCACCGACGGGCTCGCGGTCACGCTCGAGCGCATCGTCACGAACTTCCAGCTCGAGCCGGCGTTCGAGGATCTCACGCGCGACATCGACTGCGTGATGCAGGCGATCGACGACGAATTCGGCCACTTCGACGCAGCGCCGAATTTCCAGATCCACGTGCTGTCGTCGCTGTTCTTCCGCAACAAGAGCGCGTACATCATCGGCCGCATCATCAACGCCGACCGCGTGCTGCCGTTCGCGGTGCCGATCCGCCACGTGCGCCCGGGCCTGCTCGCGCTCGACACCGTGCTGCTGCGCCGCGACCTGCTGCAGATCATCTTCAGCTTCTCGCATTCGTACTTCCTCGTGGACATGGGCGTGCCGTCCGCGTACGTCGAGTTCCTCTGCACGATCATGCCGGGCAAGCCGAAGGCCGAGATCTACACGTCGGTCGGGTTGCAGAAGCAGGGCAAGAACCTGTTCTACCGCGACCTGCTGCACCACCTGTCGCATTCGAGCGACCGCTTCATCATCGCGCCCGGGATCAAGGGCCTCGTGATGCTCGTGTTCACGCTGCCGTCGTTCCCGTACGTGTTCAAGATCATCAAGGATCACTTCCCGCCGCCGAAGGAAACGACGCGCGCGCAGATCATGGAGAAGTACCAGCTCGTGAAACGCCACGACCGCCTCGGGCGGATGGCCGACACGCTCGAGTATTCGAGCGTCGCGCTGCCGCTCGCGCGGCTCGATCACGCGCTCGTGCGCGAACTCGAGAAGGAAGTGCCGTCGCTGCTCGAATACGAGGACGACAAGCTGGTCATCAAGCACCTGTACATCGAGCGCCGGATGACGCCGCTCAACCTGTACCTGCAGAACGGCAGCGACGCGGACGTCGAGCACGGCGTGAAGGAATACGGCAACGCGGTGAAGGAGCTGATGAAGGCCAACATCTTCCCCGGCGACATGCTGTACAAGAACTTCGGCGTCACGCGCCACGGCCGCGTCGTGTTCTACGACTACGACGAGATCGAATACCTGACCGACTGCAACGTGCGGCGCGTGCCGCCGCCGCGCAACGAGGAAGACGAGCTGTCCGGCGAACCGTGGTATACCGTCGGCCCGCACGACATCTTTCCGGAGACCTACGGGCCGTTCCTGCTCGGCGACCCGCGCGTGCGCAGCGTCTTCATGAAGCATCACGCGGACTTTTTCGATCCCGCGCTGTGGCAGGCGAGCAAGGACAAGCTGATGCAGGGCGAATTGCCCGATTTTTATCCGTACGACGCGACCCTGCGCTTTTGCGTGCGCTACCCCGCGCGCTTCGGCGCGACGGGCCGCAACGACGGCGAAGGCGATGCGCAGCGCGCCGCCTGACGCCGGCAACACCGAATCCGATATCGACCCGATTTCCGCCAACGGAAGCCACCCCGATGACTACCCTAGACAATCCGCTTTCACATCTGTTCGACAATAACGACGCGTGGGTCAAGCGCCAGCTCGCCGACGATCCCGATTTCTTCGCCCGGCTCGCCGACCAGCAGGCGCCGGAGTATCTGTGGATCGGCTGCTCGGATTCGCGCGTGCCGGCAAACCAGATCATCGGCCTTCCGCCGGGCGAAGTGTTCGTGCACCGCAACATCGCGAACGTCGTCGTGCACAGCGACCTGAACTGCCTGTCGGTGATCCAGTTCGCGGTCGACATCCTGCGCGTGAAGCACATCATGGTCGTCGGCCACTACGGCTGCTCGGGCGTGAACGCGGCGCTGCACAACCGCCGCGTCGGCCTCGCGGACAACTGGCTGCATCACGTGCAGGACGTGCGCGAGCGCCACGCGGCGCTGCTCGACGAATGGCCGGTCGGCGAAGCGCGCTATCGCCGCCTGATCGAGCTGAATTCGATCGAACAGGTCGTCAACGTGTGCCGCACGACGATCGTCAACGACGCGTGGGCGCGCGGCCAGTCGCTGACCGTGCACGGGCTCGTGTACGGCGTGCACGACGGCCGGATGCGCAATCTCGGCATGTCCGTGTCGAGCTTCGATGCGCTCGACGCAACCTACAAGCGCTGCGTGGCGGCGCTGACCGCGCGCGGCCAGCACGCGCCGGACAACGACATGGTCGCGGCGGACGCCGCACGGCTCGACGGCGTCGCGCAGGCGGTCGCCGCCACGCTGAAGCCGTGCGACGACGCGCAGTAACGTGAGGTGCGCGCCGGCCGCCCGGCGGCGACTGCCGCGCGGGCGCGGCACGCATCGAACGGATCTGACACCGGCACTGCCGCGGCGGCGCCAACCCAAGGAGCGACGAGCATGAAAACCGTATTGATCGTCGGTGCATCGCGCGGCCTCGGCCGCGAATTCGTCCGGCAGTACCGGCGCGACGGCTGGAACGTGATCGCCACCGCGCGCGACGCCGCGTCGCTCGACGCGCTGCGCGCGCTCGGCGCCCAGGCGCATGCGCTCGACATCGCGCAGCCCGAGCAGATCGCGGCGCTCGGCTGGAAGCTCGACGGCGAGCGGCTCGACGCGGCCGTGCTCGTGTCGGGCGTGTACGGGCCGCGCACCGAAGGCGTCGAGACGATCACCGCCGAGGATTTCGACGCGGTGATGCATACGAACGTGCGCGGGCCGATGCAGTTGCTGCCGATCCTGCTGCCGCTCGTCGAGGATGCGCGCGGCGTGCTGGCGGTCGTATCGAGCCGGATGGGCAGCATCGCCGAGGCGACCGGCACGACCGGCTGGCTGTACCGCGCGAGCAAGGCCGCGCTGAACGACGCGCTGCGCATCGCGTCGCTGCAGACGCGCCATGCCGCGTGCATTTCGCTGCATCCCGGCTGGGTACGCACCGACATGGGCGGCGCGCAGGCCGCGATCGATCCGGAAACGAGCGTGACCGGCATGCGTCGCGTCATCGCCGAATCCGGTTCTGACGTGTCTCAAGCGAACGGCCGGTTCTTCCAGTACGACGGCATCGAGCTCAGCTGGTGAGTGCGCCGACAACCCAGCGTTGTTAATTCACATTTCGCATGATTTTGAACCGACCTGACGCGTGCCCGTGCGGCGGCGCGTCCGCCGCGCCCGCCAGGACGTCGGCGCCGCGCTATGCGGCCTGCTGCGGCCGCTTCATCGACGGCGGCGAGGCCGCGCCGACCGCACTCGAATTGATGCGTTCGCGGTACAGCGCGTACGTGCTCGGCGCGACCGATTACCTGCGCGCGACGTGGGCCGCGCGCACCTGCCCGCCCGATCTCGACACCGACCCCAGCGCGCCGGACGCGCCGCGCTGGCTGGGCCTCGCGGTCAAACGCCACGCGCCGCTCGACGACCGGCACGCGGAGGTCGAATTCGTGGCCCGCTACAAGGTCGGTGGACGCGCCTACCGGCTGCACGAGACGAGCCGTTTCGAGCGCGACGAGCACGGTTTCTGGCGCTATGTCGACGGCGAAGTAAGTGAACGCTGACAAATAGTTGCTGTGTCAGACGCCGGGTTATTCCCGCATTGCACAACCCGATTTTGTCGGGCTACGATGACCTCGAATTGGTCATGTTGCATGGCAGGGCTTACGGATGGCGTTCAGCAAGGTATTGGTGGGATGGATGGCGGCCTGTGCGCTGTCGGCCGCTCAGGCCGGTACGCTGCCGAGCGCCAATACGGGTGCGGGCACCAGCGGCTCGCTCGCCCATGCCGAGCACTTCGACTACGCCGACGCGAACCTGCCGCAGGTTGCCGCCGACCTCAACGAACAGATCCTCCGCATTCCGGCCGACGCGTCGGGCGCCGTCACGCTCGAGGCCACGCTGTTCAAGCCGAACGGCCCCGGCCCGTTCCCGCTCGTCGTCTTCAACCACGGTAAAAACACCGGCGATCTCCATCTGCAGCCGCGCAGCCGGCCGCTCGCGTTCGCGCGCGAATTCGTGCGCCGCGGCTATGCGGTGATCGCGCCGAATCGCCAGGGCTTCGCCGGTTCGGGCGGCACGTACCAGCAGGAAGGCTGCAACGTCGGCAAGAACGGCCTCGCGCAGGCCGCCGACGTCGACGCGACGGTGCGCTACATGTCGCGCCAGCCGTACGTCGATGCGTCGCGCATCGTCGTCGCCGGCACGTCGCACGGCGGCCTCGTGTCGGTCGCCTACGGCACCGAAGCCGCGGCGGGCGTGCGCGGCATCATCAACTTCTCCGGCGGGCTGCGCCAGGACCTGTGCGACGGCTGGCAGCGCAACCTCGTCGACGCGTTCGACCAGTACGGCGCGCATACGGCCGTGCGGTCGCTGTGGCTGTACGGCGACAACGATTCGGTGTGGACGCCCGCGCTCGTCGCGCAGATGCACGATGCGTACGTGTCGCATGGCACGCAGGCGCAGTTCATCGATTTCGGCCGCTACAAGGACGACGCGCACCGGCTGATCGTCGATCGCGACGGCGTGCCCGTGTGGTGGCCGGCCGTGCACGCATTCCTCGCCGAACTGAACCTGCCGACCGCGGTGCGCTATGCGGTCGCGAACCCGCACGAGCCGAAGGCCACCGGCTATGCGTCGATCGATGCGGTCAACGCGGTGCCGTACGTCGACGAAGCCGGCCGCGAAGGCTATCGCCGCTTCCTGAACCAGCATCCGAGCCGCGCGTTCGCGGTGTCGTCGGAAGGCGCGTGGTCGTGGGCCGAAGGCGGCGACGATCCGATGGCGCTCGCGCTCGACAACTGCGCGAAGCAAGGCGCGGGCGCATGCCGGCTGTATGCGGTCAACGACCGTGTCGTGTGGAACGACAACGCGACGCAGACGGCCGACAACGGCGACGCCCCCGCCCGCGACACCGATACGCGCGCACTGGCTTCGCGCTGACGTCCGACGCGCGGCGGATCGTACGCCGCGCGCGTTTTTCGTCTTTTCCCCCGCTTCGCTTCCTTTTCTTTTCTCCTGAGCGCGTGTCCGTCGCGCGGCGCCGCCTGCCGTTTCGGTTGCCCGATTGCGTTCCGGTGCGCCCCCATCGCTGTGCCGCCGCCTGTCGGTCGCGACATCGCCCCGCACGCCCGTTTTGCGCTTCGATCCCCGATTTTTCGCCCGCGCACCGCGCGCCGCGCCGCGATTTTTTTCTGCGGGGGGTGTCACTCGAACGTCGTCATCTGCGCGCATTTCGCCCGATCCGTCGCGTTCCGTTCCGAGCCCCCACGAACTGCGTCGAACTCCCGCCCGACAAGGCTTTGCGGCACTTGTAACCGCTAGTGCAACGTCCGGCGGAACACGCTAATCTCAGCGCGTTTCGTATCCCGCCGCGCGGCATCCCGTCGATGCCGCGCGGTCGTTTTACCCCCGGAGTCGCCTTGAGTACGCCAGCCACCGACGACTGGGTCGCGCGCAGCCTGCGCGCGGTCTGGCACCCCTGCACCCAGATGAAGCATCACGAGCGCCTGCCGCTCGTCCCCGTCGCGCGCGGCGCGGGCGTGTGGCTGTACGACCGTGACGGCCGCCGCTACTTCGACGCGATCAGCTCGTGGTGGGTCAACCTGTTCGGCCATGCGAACCCGGACATCAACGCGGCGCTGAAGGACCAGCTCGACACGCTCGAGCATGCGATGCTCGCCGGCTGCACGCACGCGCCGGCGATCGAGCTCGCCGAACGGCTGCACGCGCTCACCGGGCGCACGCTCGGCCATGCGTTCTTCGCGTCGGACGGCGCGTCGGCCGTCGAGATCGCGCTGAAGATGAGCTTCCACGCGTGGCGCAACCGCGGCCGCGGGAACAAGCAGGAATTCGTCTGCGTCGCGAACAGCTATCACGGCGAGACGATCGGCGCGCTCGGCGTGACCGACGTCGCGCTGTTCAAGGATGCGTACGATCCGCTGATCCGCCACGCGCACGTGGTCGCGTCGCCCGATGCGCGCGGCGCGCTGCCGGGCGAGACGGCCGCCGACGTCGCGGGCCGCGCGCTCGCGGACGTGCGGCGCCTGTTCGTCGAACGCGGCGACCGGATCGCCGCGCTGATCGTCGAGCCGCTCGTGCAGTGCGCGGCCGGCATGGCGATGCACGATCCGTCGTACGTGCGCGGGCTGCGCGCGCTGTGCGACGAATTCGGCGTGCACCTGATCGCCGACGAGATCGCGGTCGGGTGCGGACGCACCGGCACCTTCTTCGCGTGCGAGCAGGCCGGTGTCTGGCCCGATTTCATGTGCCTGTCGAAAGGGATCAGCGGCGGCTACCTGCCGCTGTCGCTGGTGCTCACGCGCGACGACGTGTTCGCGGCGTTCTACGACGACGACACGACGCGCGGCTTCCTGCACTCGCATTCGTACACCGGCAACCCGCTCGCGTGCCGCGCGGCGGTCGCGACGCTCGACCTGTTCGCGCGCGACGACGTGCTCGCGCGCAACGCCGGCAAATCGGCGACGCTGCGCGCGGCGCTCGCGCCGCTCGACGCTCATCCTCAGGTGCGCCATCTGCGCGAGCGCGGCACGCTGTTCGCGTTCGACGTCGCGCTCGACGGCGACGCGGCGCGCGGTTTCTCGCGGCGCTTCTTCGAACATGCGCTGGCGCGCGAACTGCTGCTGCGCCCGATCGGCACGACCGTGTACCTGATGCCGCCGTACGTGATGAGCGACGACGACATCGCGTGGCTCGCGCAGCGCACGCGCGACACGCTCGACGCGACGCTGGAGGACCTCGGCCGATGAGCCTGCTCGACACCCTGCAACGCGGCCTCGCCGATCTCGACGCGCAAGGGCTGCGCCGCGTGCGCCGTATCGCCGACACCGCGTGCGACGCACGCATGACCGTGAACGGCCGCGAGATCGTCGGCTTCGCGAGCAACGACTACCTCGGCCTCGCCGCGCATCCGGCACTCGTCGCCGCATTCGCGGAAGGCGCGCAGCGCTACGGCTCCGGCAGCGGCGGCTCGCACCTGCTCGGCGGCCATTCGCGCGCGCACGCGCGGCTCGAGGACGAGCTCGCGGGCTTCGCGGGCGGCTTCTCCGACGCGCCGCGCGCGCTGTACTTCAGCACCGGCTACATGGCGAACCTCGCCGCGATGACGGCGCTCGCGGGCAAGGGCGCGACGATCTTCTCCGACGCGCTGAACCACGCGTCGCTGATCGACGGGATGCGGCTGTCGCGCGCGAACGTGCAGGTCTATCCGCACGCCGATACGGCCGCGCTCGCCGCGCTGCTCGACGCATCGGAGGCCGAAACGAAACTGATCGTCAGCGACACCGTGTTCAGCATGGACGGCGACGTCGCGCCGCTCGCCGAACTCGTCGCGCTGGCCGAGCGCCACGGCGCGTGGCTCGTCGTCGACGATGCGCACGGCTTCGGCGTGCTCGGCCCGCAGGGGCGCGGCGCGCTCGCGGCCGCCGCGCTGCGTTCGCCGCACCTGGTGTACGTCGGCACGCTCGGCAAGGCGGCCGGCGTCGCCGGCGCGTTCGTGATCGCGCACGAAACCGTGATCGAATGGCTGATCCAGCGCGCGCGCAGCTACATCTTCACGACCGCCGCGCCGCCGGCCGTCGCGCATGCGGTCTCCGCGAGCCTGAAGGTGATCGCGGGCGACGAAGGCGACGCGCGCCGCGCGCACCTCGCCGCGCTGATCGAACGCACGCGTGCGCTGCTGCGCAACACGCGCTGGCAGCCGGTCGATTCGCACACGGCCGTGCAGCCGCTCGTGATCGGCAGCAACGATGCGACGCTCGCGGCGATGCGCGCGCTCGACGCGCACGGCCTGTGGGTGCCCGCGATCCGGCCGCCGACGGTGCCGGCCGGCACGTCGCGACTGCGCGTGTCGCTGTCGGCCGCGCATTCGTTCGACGATCTCGCCAGGCTCGAAGCCACGTTGATCGAAGCTAGCGAGGCAGCAGCATGACCGCCCCGCTCTCGCTGTTCGTCACCGGCACCGATACCGAAATCGGCAAGACCTTCGTGTCGGCCGCGATGCTGCACGGCTTCGCGCGGCACGGGCTGCGCGCGGCCGCGCTGAAGCCGGTCGCGGCCGGCGCGTATCAACGCGACGGCGTCTGGCGCAACGAGGATGCCGATCAGCTCGACGCCGCCGCGAACGTCGTGCTGCCGCCCGAGCTGCGCACGCCGTTCCTGCTGAAAGCGCCGGCCGCGCCGCACATCGTCGCCGCGCAGGAAGGCGTGACGCTCGATCTCGACACGATCGTCGCGTGCCATCGCGAAGCGCTGACGCGCGCGGACGTCGTCGTCGTCGAAGGCGTCGGCGGCTTTCGCGTGCCGCTGAACGACACGCAGGACACCGCCGATCTCGCGGTCGCGCTCGGCCTGCCCGTCGTGCTCGTCGTCGGCATCCGGCTCGGCTGCATCAGCCACGCGCTGCTGACGGCCGATGCGATTCGCCAGCGCGGGCTCGCGCTCGCGGGCTGGGTCGCGAACCACGTCGACCCGGCCATGTCGTTCGCCGACGAGAACGTCGCGACGATTCGCGACTGGCTCGCGCGCGAGCACCGCGCGCCGCTCGTCGGCCGCATCGCGCACATGACGCCGGCCGCCCCCGAATCCGCCGCGGCGATGCTCGACATCGCCGCGCTCGTCGAGTCGCTGCGCGCCGCGCGGCCTTGACCCAACCGATCCCCCAATCCCGCCCAGGACAGGAAAACGAAATGACCCAAGCCCAGACCGTCGCCGTGCAATCCGACGCGATTCCCATGGCTGCACCGGCGCCGCAGCGCTGGCGCGTCGCCGACGTCGTCGCGCTGTTCGAACTGCCGTTCAACGACCTGATGTTCCGCGCGCAGCAGGTGCATCGCGAGCACTTCGACGCGAACGCGGTGCAGCTGTCGACGCTGCTGTCGATCAAGACGGGCGGCTGCGAGGAAGATTGCGGGTACTGCTCGCAGTCGTCGCATCACGACACGGGCCTGAAGGCCGAGAAGCTGATGGACGTCGACACGGTGCTCGACGCCGCGCGCGCGGCGAAGGCGAACGGCGCGAGCCGCTTCTGCATGGGCGCCGCGTGGCGCAACCCGAAGGAGCGCCACATGCCGGCGCTGACCGAGATGGTGCGCGGCGTGAAGGAGCTCGGCCTCGAGACCTGCATGACGCTCGGCATGCTCGAAGACGAACAGGCTCGGCAGCTCGCCGACGCGGGCCTCGACTACTACAACCACAACCTCGACACGTCGCCGGAGTTCTACGGCCAGGTGATCTCGACGCGCACCTACCAGGATCGCCTCGACACGCTCGACCGCGTGCGCGACGCGGGCATCAACGTGTGCTGCGGCGGCATCATCGGGATGGGCGAATCGCGTCGCGAACGCGCGGGCCTGATCTCGCAGCTCGCGAACCTGAACCCGTATCCGGAATCGGTGCCGATCAACAACCTCGTCGCGATCGAAGGCACGCCGCTCGAAGGCACCGCGCCGCTCGATCCGTTCGAATTCGTGCGCACCATCGCGGTCGCGCGCATCACGATGCCGAAGGCCGTCGTGCGCCTGTCGGCCGGGCGCGAGCAGCTCGACGACGCGATGCAGGCGATGTGCTTCCTCGCCGGTGCGAACTCGATGTTCTACGGCGACCAGCTGCTGACGACGAGCAACCCGCAGACGCAGCGCGACCGCGCGCTGTTCGAGCGCCTCGGCATCCGCGCGAGCCAGGCCGACGCGCTGTCGGACAACGCGTAAGCGGCAACGGCCGGCGCGCCGCGCCCGCCAACGAAAAAGCCGGGGCGCGCCCCGGCTTTTTCACGCCCGCGCGCACGGCTCAGGTCGCGCCGCCCAGTGCGCGCGGCTCCATGAACGTGTGCCGGAAATAGTCGCGCACCGCGTGCATCGCGGGACTCAGCTCGATGTTCTTGCGCCACGCGAGGCCGACGCTCATCGGCGGCACCGGGTCGCGCAGCACGATCGTCTCGATGCGCCGCCCTTCGAGCGACCACGGGCGATACACCATGTCGGACAGGATCGCGACACCGCTGCCGTTCGCGACCATGCTGCGCACCGCCTCGACCGACGAGGTGCGCAGGATTACGTTCGGCCGGTACGGCGTCTCGTTCCAGTAACGCAGCGCGGTCTGCCCGGCCTCGTCCACCGTCAGCATCACGAACGGCTCGTGCGCGACCTCCGCGAACGTGACGCTCTCGCGCCGCAGCAGCGGATGATGCGCGCCGACCCACAGCCTGCGCACCGAATGGATCACCGGCTCCAGCACGAGCTCCGGATTCGACACGTTCGACGTGAGCAGCACGGCCATGTCGTAGCGGCCCGCGATCAGCCCTTCCTCGATCGACTCGCGGTTCAGCTCGTGCAGGTGGATCGTCAGGCGCGGATAGAGCGTATTGAGCCGCAGCACGTGATGCGGCAGGAAGTAGCCGAGCACCGTGTAGCTCGCGGCGATCGCGAGCGTGCCGGTCAGCGTGCTTTCGAGATTCGGGATCCGCATCGCCTCGTCGACCGACGACAGGATCGTGTACGCGTGATTGAGAAAACGCCGCCCGGTATCGGTCAGCGTCACGCCCGCCGACGTGCGCACGAACAGCTGCGTGCCGAGACTGTCCTCCAGTTCCTTGATCGCGCTCGTCACGGCCGACTGCGAGATGGTGAGCTGGATCGCGGCCTGCGAGATCTGTCCGAGCTCGGCGGTCGCGACGAAGTACTTGAGCTGTCTGAGCGTCAGGGCCATGCGCGGTGGAAAACTGATGGGGGCAGGGCAACCATCATATCAACCGTCCGTTGCGCGGCAATCCGGACCCGCCCGACCCGCGCACATCCGCCTGCCGCGGCGCCGGGCGGCCGCTTCCCGCGATATCTGAAAAATCGATACGCTCGCATATAAAAATAGAACTATTTTGACGCACCCCGCACGGCTAACCTGCGTTCAACACGGTATCGACACGCTCTGCGGCGCAAGCGAAACCGGAGAACCTGGAGGAACGAACCGTATGAGGAAGCACAGTGTCGACCTGAATTCGGACATGGGCGAAGGCTTCGGCCCGTGGACGATCGGCGACGGCGTCGACGAGCAGATCATGCCGCTCATCAGCTCGGCGAACATCGCCACCGGTTTTCATGCCGGCGACCCGAACATCATGGCGCGCACGGTGCAGCTCGCGCGCGACGCCGGCGTCGGGATCGGCGCGCATCCGGGCTTTCGCGATCTGGCGGGCTTCGGTCGCCGCACGATCACCGAAACGCCGCAGGCGCTCGTCCACGACATCCTGTATCAGCTCGGCGCGCTGCGCGAGTTCGCGCGGCTCAACGGCGTGAGCCTGCAGCACGTCAAGCCGCACGGCGCGCTCTACATGCACGCGGCGGCCAACGAGGCGTTCTCGCGGCTGCTGATCGAGACGCTGCAGCGCGTCGATCCCGGCCTGTGGCTGTACTGCATGGAAGCGTCGGTCACGTATCGCGTGGCGAGGGAGTACGAACAGCCGGTGATCCGCGAGTTCTACGCCGATCGCGACTACGACCGCAGCGGCTCCATCGTGTTCACGCGCCGCGTCGGGCGCCTCGACCCGCAGCAGGTGGCCGACAAGGTGCTGCGTGCGTGCATCGACGGCAAGGTGCGCACGATCGACGGCGACGACATCGACATCGATTTCGATTCGGTCTGCATCCACAGCGACACGCCCGGCGCGCTCGAACTCGTGCGCGAAACGCGCGACGCGCTGGTCCGCGAAGGCATCCGGACCGCCGGCCCGCAACCGCTCGCCGCTCATCACTGAACCCGATTCAAGGAGACGCAAGATGGCATTGCACGACATCGTCAGCCCGCTGCCGGGCACGTTCTACCGACGCCCGTCGCCCGAGGCGGACTACTACGTCGCGGTGGATGCGACGGTCGCGGCCGGCGCGGTGGTCGGCCTCGTCGAAGTGATGAAGCAGTTCACCGAGATCGAAGCCGATGCGGCCGGCCGCGTCGTCGAGCTGCTCGTCGACGATGGCGAGCCGGTCGACGCCGGCCAGGTGCTGATGCGGATCGAGGGGTGATGCGATGAAGCCGGCAAACGCCCCCGACACCTTCTATCGACCGTCGCGGATCAAGACCGTGCTGGTCGCGAACCGCGGCGAAATCGCGGTGCGCGTGATCCGCGCGGCACGCGAGCTCGGCATGCGCGCGGTCGCCGTGGTCAGCGACGCGGACCGCGACAGCCTCGCCGCGCGCATGGCCGACGAAGCGATCCACATCGGGTCGTCGCATGCGGCGAAGAGCTATCTGAATCCGGCCGCGATCCTCGACGCCGCGCGGCAATGCGGCGCGGACGCGATCCATCCGGGCTACGGCTTCCTGTCCGAGAACGCGGCGTTCGCCGCGCAGGTCGAGGCGGCCGGGCTGATCTTCGTCGGCCCGGCCGCGCAGGTGATCGCGACGATGGGCGACAAGGCCCGCGCCCGCGAAACCGCGCGGCGTGCCAATGTGCCGACCGTGCCCGGCAGCGACGGTGTCGTGCAGTCGCTCGACGAGGCGCGGGAAGTCGCCGCGCGCATCGGCTACCCGATCATGATCAAGGCGGCCGCGGGCGGCGGCGGGCGCGGCATCCGCGTCGCGCACGACGCCGCGCAGCTCGACGCCGAACTGCCGCTCGCGCAGCGCGAGGCGCAGGCCGCGTTCGGCGACGGCGGCGTCTATCTCGAACGCTTCATCGCGCGAGCGCGGCACATCGAGGTGCAGGTGCTCGGCGACGGCCGCGACGTCGTCCACCTGTTCGAGCGCGAATGCTCGCTGCAGCGGCGCCGCCAGAAGATCCTCGAGGAAGCGCCGTCGCCGTCGCTCACGCCGGCGCAGCGCGACGCGCTGTGCGCGTCGGCCACGCGCCTCGCGCGCGAGGTCGGCTACCGCAGCGCGGGCACGCTCGAATACCTGTTCGACGATGCGCGCGGCGAGTTCTACTTCATCGAGATGAACACGCGCATCCAGGTCGAGCATCCGGTGACCGAGGCGATCACCGGCATCGATCTCGTGCGCGAAACGCTGCGCATCGCCGACGGCGAGCCGCTGCGGTTCGCGCAAGCCGACATCGCGATGCGCGGCGCCGCGCTCGAATGCCGGATCAACGCGGAAGATCCGCTGCAGGATTTCCGCCCGAATCCGGGCCGGATCGACGCACTGGTGTGGCCGACCGGCCCCGGCGTGCGCGTCGATTCGCTGCTCTACCCGGGCTACGTCGTGCCGCCGTTCTACGATTCGCTGCTCGCGAAGCTGATCGTGCACGACGAGAGCCGCGCGGCCGCATTGCGGCGTCTGTCTCGCGCGCTCGGCGAGCTGCAGGTCGGCGGCCTGAAGACCACCGCGCCGCTGCACGTCGCGCTGCTCGCGGACGACGACGTGCGCGCGGGCCGCTATCACACGAATTTTCTCGAAGCGTGGATGCCGTCATGGCGCGAGGCCGCGACGGCCGCCGCCCGGCAGCACGAAACCGCGGACGCCGCGCGCGTCGGGGAGGCCCTGTGACGACCCGTTATACGTTCGGCGGCGACGAATTCGTGTTCGTCGAGATCAGCGAGGCGATGTCGCTCGACGCCTTCTTCAAGGGCACGGCGATCACGCGCGAACTGCAGCGGCGCGCGGTGCCGGGCATCACCGAGATCTGTCCGGCGAACGCGTCCTACCAGGTGCGCTACGACCCGGACGTGATCGAGCCCGACACGCTCGTCGCGCTGCTCAAGGCGATCGAGGCCGAGGTCGGCGACGCGCCGCTCGAACTCGATACCCGCATCGTCGAGGTGCCGGTGCTGTACAACGACCCGTGGACGCACGAGACGCTGATGCGGTTTCGCGAGCGTCACCAGGACCCGTCGTCGACCGACCTCGAATATGCGGCGCGGATCAACGGCAAGCGCGACGTCGACGACTTCATCGCCGCGCACTCGGGCTCGCCGTGGTTCGTGTCGATGGTCGGCTTCGTCGCGGGCCTGCCGTTCATGTACCAGATGGTCGAGCGCGCACGGCAGCTCGAAGTACCGAAATACCTGCGGCCGCGCACCGACACGCCGAAGCTGACGGTCGGCCACGGCGGCTGCTTCGGTTGCATCTACTCGGTGCGCGGCGCGGGCGGCTACCAGATGTTCGGCGTGACGCCGGCGCCGATCTTCGATCCCGCGCAGCGGCTCGACTACCTGCGCGATTTCATGGTGTTCTTCCGGCCCGGCGACATCGTGAAATTCCAGCCGATCGATCGCGACGCCTATGACGCCGCGGTGGCGGCCGTCGAAGCGGGTACCTTCTCGCTGCGCGTGCGCCCCGTGAAATTCTCGCTCGACGCGTTCCGGCGCGATCCCGATGCGGTCAACCGTTCTCTCGTCGAGGTGCTGCATGCCCGCTGACGCGCACAACCTGATCGAGGTCGTGAAACCCGGCCTCGCGACGTCGGTCCAGGATACGGGCCGGCAAGGCTACTACCACGTCGGCATCCCGCCGTCGGGCTCGCTCGACCAGTACGCGTCGCGCGCGGCGAACCTGCTGGTCGGCAATCCGGAACAGGCGGCCGTGCTCGAATGCACGCTGCTCGGCCCGGAGCTGCTGTTCCATGCGGACGCGCTGGTCGCCGTCACGGGCGCCGAGATGACCCCGAAGATCGACGGCGTCGGGCAGCGCTGCAACGTCGCGCTGTGGATCCGCGCGGGCAGCGTGCTGTCGTTCGCCTACGTGAAGGGCGGCGCCCGCGCGTACCTGGCCGTCGCGGGTGGCATCGACGTGCCGGTCGTGCTCGGCAGCCGCTCGACCTACACGCTCGGCGCGATCGGCGGCCACGCGGGCCGGCGCCTGCAGAAAGGCGACCGTTTGCCGATCGGCGCGGCGCGCGGCACGCTTCGCGAAGGGCGCGAGCTGCCGGCGTCGGTCAGCCGGCCGCTGGACAGCCAGGTCGAACTGCGCGTGCTGCCGGGGCTGTACCACTACCGGCTCACCGACGCGTCGGCGCACACGTTCTTCGATGACGAATGGACGGTCGCGCCCGAGGCGGACCGCATCGGCTACCGCTACAAGAACGGCCGGCCGCTGCAGTTCCGGCCGCGCGAGCAGCCGTTCGGCGCCGGGGCCGATCCGTCGAACATCGTCGACGCGTGCTATCCGATCGGCTCGATCCAGGTGCCGGCCGGAGTCGAGCCGATCATCCTGCATCGCGATGCGGTGTCGGGCGGCGGCTACGCGACGATCGGCACGGTCATCAGCGCCGACATGGACCTGATCGGCCAGATGCAGCCGAACCATCGCGCGCGCTTCGTGCGCGTGACGATGGCCGACGCGCTCGCCGCGCGCCGCGAGTACCAGCGGCGCCTCGCGCTGCTGCGCGCCGTACTGAAGGACTGAGCGCCACGCGCCCGGCCGTCGCGCCGGGCGCCGTGCGCCGCCCTCCGTTTTCATCCTTCGCTTCCGTTTCCCGTCCGTGCGGCCGCGCGCGGCGCGGCGGGGACGCCTGCGTGCCGTTTTCGCCGGACCGGTTGCCCGCCCCGACGTCGGGGCAACCCCGCGGCTCGCATGGGCCGCGGCCCAGACGTCGTCCGCTGTTTCGCTCATCGAGGAGCACGCTCATGGCCAACCTGGCTCAGGCCCGCACCGACGAGGATCTCGACCTGTCGACGCTCGCCATTCCCGATCACGCACGCATGCCGCCCTTTGCGCTGACGATGGCGTGGTGGGCCGTCTGCAGCGCGGTGTTCTACATCGTCGTCGGCGCGACGCTCGCGCTCACCTACGGCGCGCGCAACGCGCTGATCGGGATGGCGCTGTCGGTCGTCTCGTACGGCATCGTCAATTCGATCATCAGCCGCTACGCGATCCGTACCGGCCTGTCGGTCGCGCTGTTCTCGCGCGTGCTGTTCGGCAGCGCGGGCGCGGCGCTCGCGACGCTGATCTTCTTCGCGACGGCGATCTACTACGCGGTGTTCGAGGGCTCGGTGATCGCGGTCGCCGCGCATCACCAGTTTCCGGCGCTCGACTACAAGTGGGCCGCGCTGATCGTCGTCTGCTACAGCGTGCCGCTCGTGTTCGGCAGCGTGCAGCACTGGCTCGACAAGTTCAACGGCGTGCTGCTGCCGTTCTACCTGTTCGGGTTGCTCGCGGCGGTCGGGCTCGCGACGGCCGAGTACGGCTATCACGCCGCGTGGCTCGATTTCGGGCCGGCGGGCGGCGCCCCGGCCGGCGGCTGGTGGCAGTGCTTCGTCTACTACATGGGCGTATGGGTGCTGATGATGTTCACGTTCGACTACGCGCGCTTCGGCCGCAAGGCCGACGCCCGCTATCACGGCCGCTTCAACTTCGGGATGCCGTTCTACCTCGTCACGTTCCTCGTCAACGGCGCGGCCGGCATCTATCTCGTCAGCACGATTCCCGGGCTCGGCACGCTGTCGGAAGTGTCGGTCGTGCTCGCGCTGCTGAAGCTGATGGGCGTGTGGGGGCTGCTGTTCGTGTGGGTCACGCAGTCGCGCATCAATACCGCGAACTACTACCTCGCGACCGTCAACATGCAGGCGTTCTTCCAGAAGGTCGCGGGGCTGCGCGCGCCGAAATTCGTGTGGGCGGTCGTGGTCGGCGCGGTCGTCTATGCGCTGATGATGGCCGACATCTTCTCGCGGATCCTGCAAGCGCTCGCGTACCAGGGCATCTTCGTCGTCGCGTGGGTCGGCGTCGCGCTCGCGCACATCCTGTCGGCGCGCTACGGGCAGCTCGTCGGCGACGACGTCGAATGCCGCGACGCGCACGTGCCGGTGTTCAATCCGGGCGGCCTGACCGCGTGGTTCGCGGGCGCGTTCGCGGGGCTCGCGCTGAATCAGGCGACCGGGTTCGCCGCGTCGCTGTCGGCGCCGGCCACCTTCGTCGTGTCGTGGCTCGTCTATCGCGCGCTGCTCGGCACCGCGAAGCGGACCTGGTTCGTGCGCAACACGTGACGCGCCGCGGCTCGGGCGCCGGCCCTAGCCGATCGTCTGCACCGGATGGCCCTGCGCGTCGCGGATCACCGTCGGCTCGACCCGCCAGCGCACGCCGTCGAGCCCGTCGATCGCATACTCGCCGGCGCGCGGCTTCAGCGTGCGCGCCAGCGCCTGCACCGTCGCGTCGGTGAGCCGCAGCGTCAGCGTGCCGTCTTCGTCGCTCACGCCGTTCGCGTCGCCGCGCACGAACCGCACCGCGCCGTCGTGACCGACGAGGCGAAACGGCCGGTCGAACGGCAGCCGCAGCGGCAGTAGCGTGACGAGTTCGTCGACCTGCCGCGCGCCGACGGTGATCTCGATCACCGGCGCGCGCAGCAGCCGCTTGCGGGTGCCCCAGCCGAGCACGTCGGTGAACAGGTAACCGCTCGCCGAGCCGTCGCGCTGCGTGCCCGCGTCGACCTGCTCGCGCACGTCCGCGCGTTCGAGCAGCGACGCGCGGCCGAGATCGGTCACCCACAGCGGCATGTGCGGCAGCAGCGTGTCGAGCAGCGCACGCGTGCGCCAGCGCTTCGCGGCGCGTTCCTCGTCGAGCGTCAGCCCGACGACCTGCAGGAACGCGAGACGGCCGTGCGGCGTGTCGATCGCCGGCAGCTCCGGATCGAACGCGAAGCCCATCGAGCAGAGCGCCGTATCGGTATCGAGCGCGATCGGGCCGTTGGCCGTCATCCAGTGGCCGTCGTCGAACGCGTTGCCGCTCTGGAACACGTAGCGCGCGAGATTCTGCAGGAAGCTGAACACCCAGCGCGGCGGCTCGTCGTCGCCAGCCACGCACGCGACGCGCATCGTCAGCTCGAAGCCGAAGCCGCTGACGGCCGGATCGTCCGACTCCTTCGCATACAGCTCGCTCAGCCCGTACGTGACGAAATGCCAGTGCGGCACGGGGGCCGCGCGCCGCCACACGCTGATCCCGTCGAGCGGATCGGGGCCGCCGAGCCGCCACTTGACCAGCGTGCCGTAGTGCTTCGGCTCCTGGCCCGGATAAAGGCGCGCGAGCGCGGCGTCGATCGCGTCCCAGCCGGGCGCGGCATCGTCGTCCGCGCCGTCGTGCGTGTCGTGCGTGGCGTCCGTCATGTGGCCCGCTCTCCCCGATGATGTCGTGTCGTGTTTGTGTCGTGCGGTGTCGGGACGTGCGTCACACGTGCGACGCCGCGCCGTCGAGCGCCGCGCGCACGCGCTCGACGCGTTGCCCGTCGACGGGCGCCAGCACCTCGCCGCGCGGCCGCACGCCCGAGCCGAAATGCACCGCACGCACGCCGGTGGCGCGCACGAAATCGCCGACCGCGTCGATCGTGAGCCCCGAGCCGGCCAGCACCGTGCAAGTCGTGCCCGCCGCCTGCCGCACGAGCCGCGTGATCGTCGCAACCGCGTCGAGCACCGACGGATGACCGCCCGACGTCAGCACGGACGTGACGGCCGGCACGCGCAGCAGCGCGTCGAACGCGGCGTTCAGATCGCGCGCGACGTCGAACGCGCGGTGAAACGTGAGCGCGCGCCCGTCCGCGGCGGCCGCGATCCGGGCCAGCGCGCCGAGATCGACGTCGCCGCGCGGGTCGAGCGCGCCGAACACGACGCCGTTCGCGCCGGCCGCGACGGCCGCGCGCACGTCGCGCTCGATCACGCGCAGGTCGTCGGCGTCATAGACGAACGAGCGGCTGTGCGGACGCACGATCACGTTGACCGGAATCGGCACGGCGGCCACGACGGCCTCAATCAGGCCGACGCTCGGCGTCAGCCCGCCTTCGGTGATCGCGGTCACGAGTTCGAGGCGGTCGGCGCCCGCGCGGGCGGCGGCCTGGGCATCGCCGACGGTCGTGGCGATCACTTCGAGGAGGACGGAAGAAGCGGCATGTCGGTTCATGGGCGGCCCGCGAATCGTCTGGATAATTCGCGCATCCTAGCCGAGCCGCGTGACGGACGCCAGCGTGCCGGCGGCCGCGTATTTCAGTCGCGCATTTCAGCCATGTCCTTCAGCCGCGCCGCACGAGCCAGACGCCGACGAGCGCGGACAACGCCGTCACCGCGGTGCCGGACACGAACCGGAACATGCGCGCGTCGAAGTACGCGCCCTGCTGCTGCATCATGTCGACGATCGCCGGCGTGAGCAGGAGCATTCCCCAGCCGATCATCCCGAGCGCGGTGGTCGCGGCCGCGGCCAGCAGCGTGATGCCCGCGCCGCGCGCACGCGGCCGGAATGCGCCGGCAAACGCGCCCGCAGCCAGCAGCACGGCCGACGCTGTGAACAACACGGCGACGAATACGACCGTCGCGCCCGCGTGGCCGACTTTCAGGAACGCGGCCAGCTGCGCGGCCATCACGCCGAAGCCGGCGATCGTGAACAGCACGATCGCCAGCGCGTTGCGCACGACGTTCACGCGAGGGCGTGCCGGAAATACGCGGTCGCGGGACGCCGGAACAGCAGGTAGATGAACAGCGCGAACAGCAGGAAGCCGGGGATCAGCACCGCGAACATCGACTTCGGCATGTTGATGAACGAAAACGCGAAGCCGAACACCGACGTCGCGACGTAGGCCTTGCGCGACCACTCACGCCCCTTGAGGATCGCGATGCCGATCACGACGTTCGCGGCTTCGATGATCACGCTGATGCCGAGCGTCGCCCAGACGGGCAGCAGGTAGTGCGACAGCAGCGCCTGGGTGGTCGGCATGCCGATCGAGAACGGCGTATACACGCAGGTGATCGCGTTGGTCACGATGATGACCCACGCGAGGATGGTCAGCGAAATCGGTCGTTTCATGGTTTTTTTCCTTTTTTATTCGCCGCCATGGTGGCCCCCGGGACGGCGCGCGCGGTCACGATGGCCGCGGTCGCGCCATTGTCGGGGAAGCCCGCGGTGAACGCAACGGCCGCCCCGCGCCCCGCTCGCTGCTCACCGCATGCGCGCCGTGCGTCGCTACGCGACCGGCGCGTCGTCGTCGACCCAGTCGATGTCGCCGCACAGCACGCGCTGCGCATCGCCGACGCGCACGGCCACCGACAGCGTCACGCACGGCTGCGCCTCGTTGATCGACAGGTACGGCCGCGTGACCTGCACGCGCCCCGGTTCGGCGATCGCCGAGCGGAAATACGGCCGGCGCAGCCAGTTCGCGCCCTGCGCGTCCGCCAGCGGCGAAAAGCGCGCCTCGGCCAGCGCGCGATCCGCGCGCAGCACGACGTTGCGGCCCGACTGCCGGCCCTGCGCATCGAGCAGAAAACAGCGCGCGGCCGCGTCGAGCGCGAGGAAGTTCCAGCACACCTCGTCGAGCGGCTCGCCGGCCTCGAGGCGCTCGGCCGCCCGTTCGAACGCGCGCAGGTACGGCGCGAGCCGCTGCGTGTCGCGCCGCTCGCGCGCTTCGGTCTGCTGACGAAAGCGCTCGGTCAGCTCGCCGATGCAGCCGGTCGCGGCCGCGCTGTCGGGCAGCCCCGGCGCCGGCCGGCCGAAGTAGTAGCCCTGCACGAAATCGGCCTCGCACGACAGCGCGATCTGCGCTTCGTGCTCGGTCTCGATCCCTTCGACGAGCACCAGCTTGCCGGCCTCGTGCAACAGCGTCACGAGCCCGTGCAGGATCGCGGTCAGTCCCGTGCGATGTGCCGCATGCGACAGCATGATCCGGTCGAGCTTCACGATGTCCGGGTTCAGCTGCCAGATCCGCTCGAGGTTCGAATGGCCCGCGCCGAAATCGTCGAGCGCGATCAGGAAACCCTGCGTGCGGAACGCGCGCACGGCCTCCGCGAGCCGCTCGACGTCCTCCGCGCGCTGTTCGAGCACTTCGAGCACGATGCGCCGCGGCGGCATGCCGAGCCGCTTCAGGTTCGCGAGCAGCGCGGCCGCCTGGAACGGGTCGGTGAGCACGCCCGGATGGACGTTGAGAAACAGCCACTCGCGCTCGGCGCCGAGCAGCGCGAAGTTCTCCAGATGCAGCGCCTGCGCGAGCCGGTCGAGCTGCAGCAGTTCGCCCTGGCGCGCGGCTTCGCCGAACACGTCGAGCGGCGACACGGCGCGGTCGAGCGCATCGTGCGCGCGCAGCAGCGCCTCGTAGCCGACCGCACGCTGGTGCGACAGGCTGAATATCGGCTGGAACACGGTCGTGAGCGTCAGGTCGCGGTGCTGCGTCGCCAGCCGTTCGAAGCCGGAGCTCATCTCCCGCTCGAACCGGTACGGCGACGCGGCGGCCGGACGCTCCTGTTGCACGATCGTCATGCCCTTCTCCTGGTGATGCACTCGAACGCGCCGTCCGGCGTCACGGACGACGACCGGGACGGCGCGCGCAATGTCATGGTTGGACCCTCGGTTGCCCGGCGCGGGCCGGGCGGCTGCTCTCCCTCAAGCAAGCTCCGTGCAAGGTGCGCATGACCCGTGCGCCGCAGGGTCGCGCCGGGCTGCCGCACCACCGTGGCGCGCCGTCGATGCACCATTTCCGTGCGCACGCACCGCCCGTTCGAGCGCATCCGTCACGTCGGCACGCTACACTCCGTACGATCGTTTCATTCTGCCTATCCGCCGTATCGATGGAAATCGTCTTCACCGTCCTCATTCTGCTGCTGACCGTCGCGCTGTCCGGCGCCGTCACGCGCCTCCTGCCGTTGCAACTGCCGCTGCCGCTGATGCAGATCGCGTTCGGCGCGATGCTCGCGTGGCCGAAGCTGAACCTGCACGTCACGTTCGATCCCGAGATCTTCATGCTGCTGTTCATTCCGCCGCTGCTCTTCGCGGACGGCTGGCGGATTCCGAAACGCGAGCTATACCTGCAGCGCCGCGCGATCCTGATGCTCGCGTTCGGGCTCGTGTTCATGACGGTACTCGCAGTGGGCTACTTCGCACACTGGCTGATTCCCGAGTTGCCGCTGCCGATCGCGTTCGCGCTCGCGGCCGTGCTGTCGCCGACCGATGCGGTCGCGCTGTCGGGCATCGCCGGCAAGGGTCGCATCCCGCCGCAACTGATGCACATCCTCGAAGGCGAGGCGCTGATGAACGACGCGTCGGGCCTCGTCGCGCTGAAGTTCGCGATCGCGGCCGCGCTGACCGGCGTGTTCTCGCTGCGCGCCGCGTCGGTCACGTTCGTGATCGTCGCGGCCGGCGGGCTCGCGACGGGCGCGATCGTGTCGTGGCTGTTCAGCGCGCTGTCGACACGCTTCCTGAACGCCGAACAGGAGGGCGACCCGGCGCCCGGCATCGTGATGACGCTGCTGGTGCCGTTCGCGGCCTACCTGTTCGCCGAGCACCTCGACCTGTCGGGCGTGCTCGCGGCCGTGTCGGCCGGGATGATGATGAATTACACGAGCTTCTCGCGCAAAAGCACCGTCGCGTCGCGCGTGCGCGCCGAAAGCACGTGGGCGATGATCGAGTTCGTGTTCAACGGCATGGTGTTCATCATGCTCGGGCTGCAGTTGCCGCACATCATCGGCCGCGCGCTCGTCGACGCGCACCATACGAGCGACGCGCTGGTCGGCCGCATGATCTTCAACGTGTGCGCGATGATGCTCGCGCTGTATGCGATCCGCTTCCTGTGGGTGTGGCTGCTGCGCTGGTTCGCGAGCCGCCGCGCCGCGCGCCAGGGCCTCGCCGGCACGATGGCCGGCGTGCGCACGATCGCGGTGATGACGGTCGGCGGCGTGCGCGGCGCGGTCACGCTCGCCGGCGTGCTGTCGATCCCGGTCGCGCTGTCCGACGGCGCGCCGCTGCCCGGCCGCGACACCGCGATCTTCATCGCGTCGGCCGTGATCCTCGGCTCGCTGATCGTCGCGGTGATCGGCCTGCCGCTGCTGCTGCGCGGCGTGCGCTCGTCGCGCAACCCGCTCGGCGACGAGGAGCGCACCGCGCGCTCGGCCGCCGCGCAGGCCGCGATCCGCGCGATCGATTCGTCGCACGACGCGATTTCGGCCGATCTCGACGAATCGGGCGCGGCGCGCTGCGCGGACATCTCCGCACGCGTGATGGACCAGTATCGCCGCCGGCTCGCCGCGCTGGCCGAGGACGGCCCCACGCCGCGCGCGGAAGCGAAGCAGGCCGAAACGATGGAGCTGCAGATGCGGATCGCGGCCGTGCGCGCGGAGCGCTCGGCGCTGTACCGGCTGCGCAGCGACAGCAAGATTTCCGACGAGACGCTGACGAAGCTGATTCGCGAGATCGACCTGTCGGAAACCGCGCTGTCGACGCGCAAGAAAGGCATTCTTTGACGGGCCTGCAACGGCCTGCGCGCGGCAACCGGCATGCATGAAAAAACGGCGACGCACCCGCGTCGCCGTTTTCGCATCCACTCGCGTTCGCGTTACTTCGCGACGACGACCGGAATCCCCTTCAGCATCCCCGCGCCCTTCATCTCGTCGAGCGCGTGCTGCACGGCCGCGCTCGTCGCCGCGTCGATGCCGAGCTGCAACGCGAGCTCGCGTTCCGCGCGCTTCACGCCGGCCAGGTTGCGCACCTTCACATGACCGAAGCCGCGCACGCGGGCGTGCAGGTCGGCCAGTTGCACGACCTGCGCCGCATTGCCGGGGGTCATCGCGGCGAACGCACGCGTGAGCGTGGTCTCGTAGTCGTCGGCCAGCGCGCGCTCCATCTTGCGCTCGACGGTGCGGCCGAACGGATCGAGCCACGTGCCGCGCAGGCTGCGCACGCGCGCCAGTAGGCCGAGCACCGGCCACATCCACTGGCCGAACACGCGCTTCTTCGGCGTGCTGCCGTCGCTGCCGGCCTTCGCGACCGTCGGCGGCGCGAGGTTGAACTTCACGCGGTACGCCTGGCCCGGCACGCCTTCGAACTGCGCTTCGAGCGCGGTGCGGAACGCGTCGTCCGTGTACAGCCGCGCGACTTCGTATTCGTCCTTCACCGCGAGCAGCCGGTAGAACGTCGTCGCGACCGCGCGCGTCAGCGTGTCGTCGCCCTTCGCGCGCGCCGCACTCACCAGCGCCCGGTAGCGCTCGACGTAGCGCGCGCCGCCGTAGGCGTCGAGGCGCGCCTCGCGATCGGCGATCAGCTCGGCGAGCGTCTCCGGCGCGGCATGGACGGCCACCGTATGGCGCGCGTTCCACAACGCATCGAGGCCCGCCGCGTCGCCGGCCGCCATCCGGCCGATCGAGAACGCGAGCTTGTTCATCGGCACCGCGACGTTGTTCAGCTCGATCGCGCGCATCATCGCGGCGAGCGACACCGGCACGAGGCCGAGCTGCCACGCGTAGCCGAGCATCAGGATGTTCGCGCCGATCGAATCGCCGAGGAACTTCGCGGCGAGCGCCTGCGCGTCGCAGCTCGACAGGTAGCCGTCGCCGGCCGCGTGGCGCATCTTCTCGAGCAGTGCGTCCGCATGCAGGTTCGCGTCGGGGTTCTGCACGAACGACGCGTTCGGGATCCGGTGCGTGTTGACGACGATCCGCGAACGCTCGTGACGCACCGTCTGCAGCGCCTCGGCGCTCGCGCCGACCACCATGTCGCATGCGAGCAGCACGTCGGCCTGCTGCGTGTCGATGCGCACCTGGTTCAGCCAGCGGTCGCTCGACGCGATCCGCACGAACGACAGCACCGAGCCGCCCTTCTGCGCGAAGCCCATGAAGTCGAGCACCGACGCGCTCTTGCCTTCGAGATGCGCGGCCATGCTGATCAGCGCGCCGACCGTCACGACGCCGGTGCCGCCCACGCCCGTCACGAGCATGTCGAACGGCGCGGCATCCAGATGCGTCGCCGGCACCGGCAGCGCGTCGACGCGCGCGGCGAGCGCCGCTTCGTCGAACGCGGCGCCGGCGGCCTTCTTCAGCGCCGCGCCTTCGACCGTCACGAAGCTCGGGCAGAAGCCGTTCACGCACGAATAGTCCTTGTTGCACGACGACTGGTCGATGCGGCGCTTGCGGCCGAGCGGCGTCTCGAGCGGCTCGACCGACAGGCAGTTCGACTGCACGCCGCAGTCGCCGCAGCCTTCGCAGACCGCGTCGTTGATGAACAGGCGCTTGTCCGGGTCGGGGAATTCGCCTTTCTTGCGGCGGCGGCGCTTCTCCGCCGCGCAGGTCTGGTCGTAGATCAGCACGGTGACGCCCGGCGTCTCGCGCAATTCGCGCTGCACCGCATCGAGTTCGCTGCGGTGATGGAACGTCGTGCCCGTCGGGAACTGCCCGTGATGACCGTCGTACTTCTCCGGTTCGTCGGACACCACGACGAAGCGCGACACGCCTTCCGCCTCGACCTGCCGCGCGATCTGCGGCACCGAGATGCTGCCGTCGACCGGCTGGCCGCCCGTCATCGCGACCGCGTCGTTGTAGAGGATCTTGTACGTGATGTTCGCTTTCGCGGCGACCGCCTGGCGGATCGCGAGGATGCCCGAGTGGAAGTAGGTGCCGTCGCCGAGGTTCTGGAACACGTGCTTCGTGTTCGTGAACATCGCGTGTGCGGCCCAGTCGACGCCCTCGCCGCCCATCTGGATCAGGCCCGTCGTGTCGCGCTCCATCCACGACGCCATGAAGTGGCAGCCGATGCCGGCCTGCGCGATCGAGCCTTCGGGCACCTTCGTCGACGTGTTGTGCGGGCAACCCGAGCAGAAGTACGGCGTGCGCTTCACCGCGTCGGCCTCGTTCGACAGGATCTGCGGCGCGACGAGATCGACGACGCGCTCGCGGCGGTCGAGCGCCGGCTTGTGCCGCGCGAGCCAGTCGGCGAACACCGGCAGGATGCGCGACGGGCGCAGCTCGCCCAGCTCCGACAGCAGGCACCCGCCGGCCGCGTCGTGCTTGCCGAGCACGCGCGGGCGCGCGCCTTCGGTGCGGTTGTACAGGTAGTCCTTGATCTGCTGCTCGATGACCGGACCCTTCTCCTCGATCACCAGCACTTCGGCCAGCCCGTCGACGAAGGTCTCGAGCCGCGTCATTTCGAGCGGATACGACAGGCCGACCTTGTAGATCCGCACGCCGGCCGCGTCGAGATCGGCGACCGTCAGGTCGAGGCGGCGCAGCGCCTCCATCAGGTCGAGGTGCGCCTTGCCGCAGGTGACGATGCCGACGTTCGCGTGGGTGCTCGGCGCGATCCATTTGTCGATGCTGTTGGCGCGCGCGAAATGGCGGACCGCGTCGAGCTTCGCGGCGAGGCGCGCCTCGATCGTGAGGCTCGGCAGGTCGGGCCAGCGGTTGTGCAGGCCGCCCGCCGGCGGCGTGAAGCCGGCCGGCGCCGGCCAGCGCGTCTGCAACGCATCGAGGTCGACGGTGGAGCCCGACTCGACCGTTTCCGAGATCGCCTTGAAGCCGACCCACGCGCCCGAGTAGCGCGACAGCGCCCAGCCGTACAGGCCGAATTCGAGCATGTCGGCGATGTTCGACGGGTTCACGACCGGCATGTGCCACGCCATCATCGCGAAGTCGCTCTGGTGCGGCATCGACGACGACACGCAGCCATGGTCGTCGCCCGCGACGACCAGCACGCCGCCGTGCGGCGACGAACCGTACGCGTTGCCGTGCTTCAGCGCGTCGCCCGCGCGATCGACGCCCGGGCCCTTGCCGTACCACATCGCATACACGCCCTCGACCGTGCGCTCGGGGTCGGCCTCGACCCGCTGCGTGCCGAGCACGGCCGTGCCGCCGAGTTCCTCGTTGATCGCCGGCAGGAAGCGCACGCCGCTGGTGTCGAGCAGTTTCTTCGCCTTCCACAGCTGCTGGTCGACCATGCCGAGCGGCGAGCCGCGATAGCCGCTGACGAAACCGGCCGTGTTGAGCCCCTGTTCGGTGTCGACCGTGCGCTGCATCAGCAGCAGGCGAATCAGCGCCTGCGTGCCGGTCAGGAAGATCCGGCCGCGCGTCGCGGTCAGGTTGTCGGTCAGGCGGTAGTCGGACAGGGCAGGCGTGCCGTCGACGGGCAGGCGGGCGGTCATGAGGGGTTGTCTCCGGATTGTGCTGTTCTGGGCCGTGCGCGGCGGATCGTCGGATGACGCGCGGGTGCCGGCAGCGAATGGCTCTATTTTTTCGCGCGCCGGCGAGAATGTTTTTTCTCATCTTGCGCGGACCGGCCCGTGGCGAGAAAAACTGCGCAGCTTTTTGCCGGGATTTGAGAGAGTTTTCGCGCGGGCGGCGGGAGCGTGACGGGCGGCGCGTCAGGGTGGTCGAATGGTTCGGCAGAAAAGCCGGTGCGTGCCGCAACGCTCGCCGCCAGCCGGGTGGAGGGCGCTCGAACCCCGAGCGGCAAGGGTTTCAGCGGCATCGGGACGTCACGCTCACCGTCGAAATGCACAGCGTTCCGATTGGTCGGTGGCGGCGGATGTCCACAACGACGCGTCCTTCGGCCGGTCGGGCAAGCGCGCTCACCGTTCGATTGCACAGCGTTTCGAGTGGCGTCGGGGGCGGGATGTCCACCTCCGGAATCGGCATGCAGGGCGCTCGGAGGCCGACGCTCACCGTTGAAATTCACAGCGCGGCGAGTCGGTTTGTGGGCGGATGTCCACATTGGAGCCTGCGCATTTCGTCGCTCGGCTGCTCGCCCTCACCGGTCGGATACACAGGCGCGCGAGTACGTCCGTCCGGCGGACGGTCGCGCCGGAATACGCCGGTCGAGGGACTATCGCTTCACCCTCACCGTTGAAATACACAGGACTTCGAGTGGTTGCCGCGACAGTTGTCCACGCCCGGACCAGCGTTGCGCGCCGGCCTGGCGCGCACCCTCACCGTCGAAAAACACAGCGCTTCGAGTGGTCCCGGGAACCGGATATCCACATGGACGAATGTGCCTGGATCGACGGAGGATGCACGCGTCGAAACCCATCGGCGACCGGCAATCCGTACCGGAAGCGGCACCGCGCCCGACGAAGCGCCGATGCTCACCGTCGAAAGTCACAGTGGCGAGCGTCGTTTCGGCGGCCGGATATCCACACGGGAATGCGTAGACGCCTCGCTCGCAACCTCGCGTCCAGGCGTGACACGGACGGTGCTTCGCGTGGCTTCATCGGTCGAGCGGCTGCTTCTTCGCGCGCTGCGCGCAGATCACGGGCCCAGATTCACCATTGGGTTACACGATGCGTCGAGTCCCGCGAACAGGCGAAGACGCGCACCGAAACCCGCATGTTGCGAACCACGCGCCGGCGCTCACCGTTAGAATGCACAGCCCTTCGATTGGGGCCGGAGCCGGATGCATACGTCCCGGGCACGTATGGGGCGGTCACGCGCTCGCGACAGTCGGCTAGAATGCGCGGCGCGCCGAACCGCGGCAAACGGCGCGAAACCCGCGCCGGTGCAGGCGCCCCGCGTGATCGGGCGCGACACTCACCATTGAATTTCACAGCATTTCGCTTCGTCTTGCCGCGAGTTGTCCACAACCTGCGTCATCTATCGCGCCGCATCCGGTCACCCTCACCTGTGAAAACCACAGCGCGCCGAATCGTTTCGCGGCGCGGATATCCACAACCCGTACGCGACCGGATTTTCATCCGCCGTTCGGCGGATGCGTGGTTGGACGAAAGCAGCGGAAAGCCCGGGGGGCTTGTCCGGGCGGCCTCGGCGGCACGCTCACCGTTCAGATGCACAGCGTTTCGAGTGGCTGGGGCGACGGGTTGTCCACATTCGTTCGACGACGCCTCACCGCACCGGCACGCGCGCCCGGACGACGTTATTCGGCAATCGACCGGATGACCTTCGCCGGATTGCCGCCGACCAGCGTATTCGGCGGCACGTCCCGGGTGACGACGGCCGCGGCCGCGACGACCGCGTTCTCGCCGATCGTCACGCCGCCGATGATCGTCGCGCCCGCGCCGATCCACACGTTGCGTTCGATCACGATCGGCTTCGCGACCACGCCATCGCGCCGCCGCGAAGGTTCGACCGGATGACCGGACGTGATCAGGCTGACGTTCGGGCCGATCATCACGTCGTCGCCGATCTCGAGTCCGCCCAGATCGTAGAACGTGCAGTTCTGGTTGACGAACACGTTGCGCCCGAGCTTCATGCCGGTGCCGCCGGTCGCATGGAACGGCGGGATCAGCACGAAGCCGTCGTCGACCTGCGTGCCGATCAGTTCACCGAACAATGCGCGCACGTCGGCCGCATCGTCGAACGTCAGGCGGTTGAGCCGCGCGGTGATCGCCATCGCCCGTCTGACCTCGGCCACCATGGCCGCCGATTCGGGCGTTCTGCGCGGAACGAACGTGGTGCGATCGTCGTTTGTCATGCGTGATGTGTCTCCTCGTTATTGCGGCGGTACGTGGCGCGTTTCCGGTCGCAGCCGGACGATCGCGTTGCAGTATGCGCGGGTACGGCGGAATGCGGCCGGGCGCATCGTAACGATGCGGATTTGCGTTGAGACCTCTCGATTTTTATAACTAGTTTATAAATAACTAGTCATTCATTGAACTCCCGTTGCCGAAGGCTTCACGAGGCATTTCACCCGGTTCACCCGTGCTCCCGCGCACCGAATCAGGCACACGCAACCGACCGGCGCCCATGGCCGGGTTCCTCTGTCCGAACCTCCCGCGCTCGGGTACGCTTGAGCATCCACCGGATCGACAGCAGCACCCAAACGCGGAGGCGCGATGAAGCTCTACTACTGGCCGAAGACCCGGGCATTCCGGGCGCTGTGGATGCTCGAGGAACTCGGTGTGGTGTACGAACTCGTGCCGATCGACCTGCGCTCGCACGAGCAGGGCAGCGATGCGTTCGTGCAGGTCAACCCGATGGCCAAGCTGCCCGCGCTCGACGACGGCAGCGCGCCGTTCGCCGAATCGGGCGCCGTGCTGCTCTATCTCGCCGACCGTTGCCCGGGCGCCGGGCTCGGCGTCGCGCCCGACGATCCGCTGCGCGGCCGTTTCCTTCAGTGGATGTTCTTCACACCGACCTGTCTCGAACCGGCGATGGCCGAGAAATTCACCGGCGCGTCCGGCAATCCGGTCGCGTTCGGCTGGGGCAACATCGCGCGCGTGCAGCGCGCGCTCGCGCAAGCGCTCGCCCACAGCCGCTGGCTCGTCGGCGACCGCTTCACCGCGGCCGACCTGCTGCTGGCCAGCACGCTGAAGATCGCGTTCGACGCACATCTGCTGCCGCACGAAGGCGTGCTCGGCGACTACGTCGCGCGCGCCGAGGACCGCGACGCGTTCCGCCGCGCGGTCGCGATCGAACAGCGCGAAGCGGCGCGTCTGCTGCACGCGTGACGCCCGAACGGGCGGCGCCCCGCCGCCCTCGATCACGCCTGCGCCGCGGGCCCCGGCGACGACGCGTCCGCGTCGATCACCACGCCCGGCGAACCACGCTCGTCCGTGTCGACGTCGATCGGCACGACTTCGTGAAAATGCGTGTAATCGATGTGCGTGATGCCGTCCTCGTCGTGCATCAGGTCGACATAGCGGTGGCGCCAGCGGATCTCGCCATGCGCCCACGCATGACGCGCCTGCATGACCTGCGCGGTAGTCTCGTCCGAGCCCTCGATCGTGATCAGCAATTGCGCGTCGCGCGCGGCGAGCGATTCGGGCGTCTCGCCGAACAGCGCGCTCGACTCGTCGATCACGTGCATCAGGTTCCAGCCGAGCAGGAAGATCGGATGCTCGCTGCGCACGAGCGGCAGGTCGTGAATCTTGCGCAGCGAGTAGCCCTCGTGCGTGCCTTCGACGCGCATCAGCCGCAGTTTCGCCTGCGCCTCGGCAATCACGTTCTGGCGGGCATTCGCGGCGCGCACCATCAGCGTCATCCGGCCGTTCAGCGGCCGCACGATCGCGTAGCGCGCGAACAGGATCTTCGCCTGCGGCCGCGAAAACCGCGCGAACACGAGCCCGGTGGCCAGCGCGATGCCCGACATCCCGACGAAGATCTCGAACGTCGCGACGAGGTGCGCATAGACCGTCTGCGGATGCATGTCGCCGTAGCCGACGGTCGCGAGCGTCTCGACGCTGAAGAAGAACGCGCCGCCGAAGCCCGCCGGCGACTGGTTCGCGATCGGCGCATGGCCGAGCAGATAGAGCGTCGCGAAGCCGCCGTTGAGCAGCAGGAACAGCACCGCAAGCGACAGGAAGAACACCGGCCAGCTCACCGTCAGCGCGCGATGGTAGAAGTCGCGCCAGCCGAGCGGCGGCATCCCATACGCGATCACCGGGCGGGTGCCCGACCAGATCTTGCGGCCACGGCCGCGGGAGGCTGGGGAGGACGAATCGACGTTCATCGCGCGGCGCCGGTTGCAGGGAGGCGATGAGCGTAGCACGCGCGGCGGCGGCCGGGAATGCGGGCCGGCTCGGAACGGAAATCCGCCGCGCAGGCACAAAAAAAGCCGGCCGCGGGAGCGGCCGGCTGCGTCGTCATGCGAGCGCGCGCGTCGTGCGCGCCGCGCTCACTTCCGGTCGACGATCACCTGGTCGAACGTGCCGCCGTCGGCGAAATGGGTCTTCTGCGCGTTCGCCCAGCTGCCGAAGACCTGCTCGACGCTGAACGTCTTCAGCGCCTTGAACTCGGCCGCATGCTTCTTCAGCACGGCCGCGTCGCGCGGGCGCAGATGGTGCTGCGCGATGATCTCCTGCGCTTCCGGCGTGTACAGGTAATCCAGATACGCCTGCGCGACCTTGCGCGTGCCTTTCTTGTCGACCACCTTGTCGACGACGGCGACGGGCGGCTCCGCGAGGATGCTCGCCGACGGATACACCGCGTCGAATTGCGCGCCCGATGCGCCCGTGTCCATCAGCGCGACCTCGTTCTCGAACGTGACGAGCACGTCGCCGATGCCGCGCTGCGTGAACGTCGTCGTCGCGCCGCGGCCGCCCGAATCGAGCACCGGCACGTTGCGGAAGATCGCCTTCTCGAAGTCGAGCGCCTGCTGGTCGGTCGCGCCCTTCTGCTTCTGGAAGCCCCATGCGGCGAGATACGCATAGCGGCCGTTGCCCGACGTCTTCGGGTTCGCGATGATCACCTGGACGCCCGGCTTCGCGAGATCGCTCCAGTCCTTGATCGCCTTCGGGTTGCCCTTGCGCACGAGGAACACCATCGTCGTCGAGTACGGCGAGCTGTTGTCCGGGAAGCGTGCGCGCCAGTCCTTCGGCAGCAACTGGCCGCGCTCGGCGAGCAGGTCGATGTCGTTCGGCTGGTTCATCGTCACGACGTCGGCCTGCAGCCCCTGCAGCACCGACAGCGCCTGTGCGCTCGATGCGCCGTGCGACTGCTTGATCGTGACCGTCTCGCCGGTCTTCTGCTTGTAGGCGGCGGCAAAGCTCGCGTTGATGTCCTTGTACAGCTCGCGCGTCACGTCGTACGACACGTTCAGGATCGACGTGTCCGCGTGCGCGGCCGTCGCCGCCACGACCAGCGCCGCCGCCGCGCCCGTGTGCAGCCAGCGGCCGATCCCCTTGATGCTTGCCATCGTGATATGCCCCGTTTCCAGTGGTGGTGAATGTGCGTGACCGCACGCGTACGCGCTGTCATCGAAACGTAAGCGGGCATTCTAGCGGCCGGGCGCGGCGCGCTTTCCAATCAGTCGTGGAAAGCAAATCTCGAATCCTGCTAAGCGTCGGCCGGGGCTCGCGCGCGCCGCCGCTCCGGTGTTAAGATCGCCGCTCAGCCCATTCACGGTTCATCCATGTCCGCTACCCTGCGTTCGCCCTCGATCCTCGCCGCCGTCGCGGCAGGTGCGCGCGCGGCCGGGCTGAAACTGAAAAAACGACTCCTCGACTGACGGGGGCGTCGCGTCCCGTCAGGCGAATGCCGGACGGGATGCCCGCAGGTCGTTTCATTCTCCTTGCACGCACGCCTCGCTCCGGCACACCGCCGGCGGAACGGTTCCTTCCCACTCCGTTTCCACCCTGAGGTTTTGCATGAACACACGTTTCGAAGGTATCTGGCTGCCGATCATCACGCCGTTCCACAACGGCGAGGTCGACCATGCGGCGCTCGCGCGGCTTGCGCGCCACTATGCGGCCACGGGCATCGCGGGTTTCGTCGCGGGTGCGACGACCGGCGAAGGCGTGCTGCTCGACGCGCGCGAACAGGACGCGGTGTTCGCGACGCTGCGCGACGCGGCACCCGGGCTGCCGATCGTCGTCGGGCTGACCGCGAGCGCGACGCATTTCGCGGCCGCCCGCGCACGGGAACTCGCGGCGCTGCGCCCGGACGGGCTGCTCGTCACGCCGCCCGTCTACGTGCGGCCGACCCAGGACGGCATCCGCCGCCATGTCGAGGCGATCGTCGACGCGGCCGACCTGCCGGTGCTCGTCTACAACATCCCGTACCGCACCGGCGTGAACGTCGAACTGGACACGCTGCAGGCGCTCGCCCGCGATCCGCGCGTCGCGGGCATCAAGGAATGCGGCGGCACGCTCGACCGGATGAGCCGGCTGGTGCACGACACGCCGCTCGCGATCCTGTCCGGCGACGACAACCAGAACTTCGCGGCGATGTGCGCGGGCGCGCACGGCGCGATCGCGAGCAGCGCGCACGTGCTGCCCGACTGGCATGTGCGGATTCACGCATGGCTGCGCGACGGGCGGCTCGCCGATGCGCGGCGCCTGTCGGTCGCGCTGCAGCCGCTCGTCGCGGCGCTGTTCGCGGAACCGAACCCGGCGCCGGTGAAGGCCGTGCTCGCCGCGCAAGGGTGGTGCGAGGACGGATTGCGGCTGCCGTTCGTGCCGGCGAGCGAAGGGTTGCGAGCGCGGTTGGACGCGCTTTGCGCGGCGCTCGAAGCAATCGAGCCGGACGTCGCCACGGCATAGGCCGCTAAGCCACGCATGGCGCTGGCGGCAGATGAATCCCGCCCCGACGGATTATTTCAAACTGTCAAAACCAGGGACCGGTCATACCGAGCCAGATGCGCGTCGGCCGTCACAAGCCGAAGGGGTTCATGTCGCGCCTGCGCGACCAGCAATCAATCGAAAGGATCGCGATGGTGATGAGGCAAATCGCGCACCGCGGCTCCATGTACGGCGCGAACCGGTAACTCGCGAATCCCGCTTGCGCTGATTGCGCGGATCAGCTCGCCAACGTCGATGTCGAGCTTCCCAAGGCCGGCCTTGATGGCGGCCTCCCAGATGCTCGCGCTGCTGACGAAGCGTTCGTCAGCAGCCGAGATCAGTCTGCGCGCACGCGTGCTGAGCCTCGGATCGTTGGTCGCGATCCACAGGAAGATGTGCGTATCGAGCAACAGGCGCATCACCGTCCTTCGAAAGCATCCAGCAGATAATCGGGCAGCGGCGCATCGAAGTCGTCCGCGATCCGGACCTGTCCCTGCAGGACCCCGAACCGAACGGGTAGCGAGGCAGGCGCGGACTGATCGGCGGGTTCCCCGTCACTGCGGATCGAACCATCCGTCCGATGCGCAGGATCGATCGCGCCGGCACCGGGAACATTCGCTTTTTGCATGATGACCTCCGTTTCAGATGATCATCACTGTAGTCAGGTTCGCCCGATCGATCCATTCGGCCAATCGGCAGAGGGGCTGTCGGATAACCGGCAGTGACCATCGCGAACGTGTCGTCAGGCCGCCAACGCCGCGCCTTCCGCCCCCGTCGCCCCCCGCACCGCCTGCGTCACGATCCGCGCAAGCCGGTCGACCGTCGGCGTCGCCGACGACGTGCGCCGCAGCAGGATCAGCGGCAGGCCAGGCAGCGCCGGCAGCCCGCACGACGCCGCATCGAGCACGCGCACCGACGCGGGCAGTCCGTAATGCGAGCACACCGTCAGCCCGAGGCCGGCCGCCGCGGCCGCCCATAGCCCGGCCAGGCTGGGCGTCGTGAACGCGACGCGCCACGGCACCCCCGCGCGGTCGAGCGCATCGGTCGCCGCGCCGAAGAACCGGCACGGCCGGTCGAACACGACGAGCGGCAACGGCTCGCCCGTCGCGTGCACGGCGCGACCGCCGGTTTCGTCGACACGGCCCGTCACGCCGGCATCCCCGCCGCCATCCGGCACACCGGCACCACCACCCGCCGCCGCGCCGATCCATTGCATTGGCGCCTGCGCGATCGCTTCGCTGTCGATCCCCGCCCGCGACACGAGCGCCGCCGACGCCGGATCGCCCCACACGAGCGCCAGATCGAGCTGGTTCGCGTCGAGCCGGTCGAGCAGATCGGCGTTGCGCGCCACGCGCGCCTCGATCTTCACTTTCGGATGCGCACGCGCGAACCGCCCGAGCACGTCGGGCAGGATCGCTTCGCCGAAATCCTCCTGCAACCCGACGCGCACCCAGCCGTCGAGATTCACGCCACGCACGGCCGCGGCCGCTTCGTCGTTCAGCTCGATCATCCGCCGCGCGTAGTGCAGCATCGCGTTGCCGGCGTCGGTCAGCGCGAGCCGGCGTCGGTCAGCGCGAGCCCGCGTCCGGCCTTCACGAACAACGGCGTGCCGGCCTGCTCCTCGAGCTTGCGGATCTGCGCGCTCACCGCCGACGACGAGCGCGCGACGCGGTCGGCCGCCTTGGCGAAACTGCCGAGATCCACGCCCGCGACGAGGCTGCGCAGCGCCGCGACATCGAAGTTGGGCCGCGCCAGCGCGGCATCGGCCCCCGCGAGCGGCTCGCCGCCGTCGCGCGGCAGGTCTTGTCCAGGCATTTCAACCATCCTGTTTCATCGAACGATTCATCAAAAACTTTCCGATTTTCAGGATGAATGTAGGCCGCCAGACTATGGACGTCAACTTCGAACCGGGCCTGCCGTCATGGACACTTCGTGCATCGTTTCTCCTGCTTCGCCAGCCCGCGACGTGCGCGGGCCGGCCCATCGCTGGCGCGTGCTGGCCGCTGGCGTCGCCGCGAACATGAGCTTTTCGGCCGCCGCGGCCGGCATTCCGACCACGGCCGTGTGGATGCGCTCGGCCTATCACCTCGACAACGGCGCGCTCGGCCTCGTGCTCGGCGCGCTCGGCTTCGGCGTCGCGCTGTCCGAGCTGCCGTGGGGCATCGCCGCCGACCGCTTCGGCGACCGCCGCGTGCTGCTGACCGGGCTCGTCGCGACGGCCGCGATGCTCGCGCTGATGGTGGGCACGGTCGTCCCGACCGCGCACGCGGCGCCGCCGCTGATGCGGGTCGTCGCGGCCATGTGCTGCGTCGGCCTGCTCGGCGGCAGCGTCAACGGCTCGAGCGGACGCGCGGTGATGCGCTGGTTCGGCGAGCGCGAACGCGGGCTCGCGATGAGCATCCGCCAGACGGCCGTGCCGCTCGGCGGCGGCCTCGGCGCGGCGCTGCTGCCGTCGCTCGCGTCGCATGCCGGCTTCGCCGCGGTGTTCGGGGCGCTGATGCTGCTGTGCGCGGGATCGGCCGCACTCACCTGGCGCTGGCTGCACGAACCGCCTGCCGAGCCGGCCGCGGCGCCCGTCGCGACGCGCCGCATCGCCCAACGGCCACCGACCGCCGGCCACGCGCGCAACCCGCTCGCGAGCGGCCCCGTGTGGCGCATCGTGCTCGGCATCGGCCTGCTGTGCGCGCCGCAATTCGCGGTGCTCACGTTCGCGACGGTGTTCCTGCACGACTTCGGCCGGCTCGGCCTGGCCGGCATCAGCGCGGCGATGGTCGCGCTGCAGCTCGGCGCGATGGTGATGCGGGTGTGGAGCGGCCGCCATACCGACCGGCACGGCAATCGACGCGCGTACCTGCGCGGCTCCGTGTTCGTCGCGGCCGGGTCGTTCACGCTGCTCGCGGCGGCGACGGCCGGCAGCCCGCATGTGCCGCTCGCCGCGATCGTCGCGATTCTCGTGTTCGCCGGCATCTGCGTGTCGGCGTGGCATGGCGTCGCGTACACGGAGCTCGCGACGCTCGCGGGCGCGAACCACGCGGGCACCGCGCTCGGGATGGCGAACACGATCGTCTACCTCGGGCTGTTCGCGACGCCGCTCGCGATTCCGCCGCTGCTCGCCGCGAGTTCGTGGAGCGTGGTGTGGCTCGCGGCCGCGCTGGTCGCGGGCGCGACCTATCCGCTGTTCGCGGCGAAATAACCGCCGCCCGTTTCACTCGGACGTCGCGGCAAGGACCCGCGACGCCCGCTCCCCCGTCAGGCCGCCTCGCGCGCCAGCGCGCGCCGCGCGGCCGGCCGTTCGGCCTCGCGCTGCGCATGAGCGGTCCATGCGGGATGCCGCGTCATGTCGAGCCCGATCGCGACGCCCCACCGATACAGCACGAGCAGGAACGGATCGACGATCGAATGCGCGCCCGGCTCGGCCCACGTGCGCCCGTCGGCCAGCAGGGCTTCGATCGACGCGTTCGCGGCCTCGATCGTGCCGCGCCCATGCGCACTGATCGCGCCGTGCAGCGCCGGATCGTCGATGAAGCGCCCCGGCCGCCACAGCGCGCCATACCCGACGCCATGCACCCAGCCGACCAGCCACGCGAGCCATTCGTGGCAGCGCGCCTCGCGCAGCGGATCGTCGAGCGGCAGCAGTTGCGCGTCCGGATAGCGGCGCGCGAGATACGTGAGGATCGCCGGCGTTTCGGTCAGCACGCGCGGCTCGCCCGGAATCGCGAGCACGGGCACGCGCGCCTTCGGGTTGATCGCGAGATAGCGCGCTTCGAGGTTCTGCTGTTCGCGCACGGACACGATTTCGACGTCGAACGGCGCGCCGGTTTCCTCCAGCGCGATGTGGGCGGCAAGCGAGCAGGCGCCCGGCGAAAGGTAGAGACGATAGGCGTTCATGGCGGTGTGGCCCGATGGGGCTGTGGAAGACGGAACCGAGTGTAGGAACGCGTACCGATACGCGGCAAACGATGAATTGTCGTGCTCGGACATTAGTGTTACTAATACCCGTATGCGACGCATCCACCTCCCTCCGCTGCAGACGCTGCGTGCGTTCGAAACCGCCGTGCGGCTGCAGAGCTTCACGCGTGCGGCCGACGAACTCGCGCTCACGCAAGGCGCGGTCAGCCAGCACATCCGCGCGCTCGAGGCGCAGCTCGGCTATCCGCTGTTCACGCGCGAGCGCAACGGTGCGACGCCGACGCACGCCGCGCATGCCCTCGCACTGCAGGTTCGCCAGGGCCTGAGCGTGCTCGAACGCGCGTTCGAACCCGCGCTGGCGGTGCGCCGCCGCCCGCGCACCTGCGACGTGGCGCTGAACGTCAGCGTGCTGCCGAGCGTCGCCGAGCGCTGGCTCGCGCCGCGCCTGCCGCGCTTCTCCGCCGCGCATCCGCACATCTCGATCGTGCTCCATCCGGACGTGGCGCTCGCGCCGCTGCGCAAGCGCGACCGCATCGACGTCGCGCTGCGCTACGGGCCTGGCACCTGGCCCGGCGTCGTCGCCGAGAAGCTGATGAACGAGACGATCTTTCCGGTCGCGAGCCCCGCCTACCGCAATCGCGACGGCATCGCCCCGCGCACGCCGGCCGACCTCGTCCGCGCGACGCTGCTGCGCCATCCCGCGCAACCGTGGGAACCGTGGTTCCAGGCCGCGCGGCTCGACCTCACCGAATCCGCGCGCGCGCCCCGTTTCAGCGATACGAACGCGCTGATCGACGCGGCGCGGCAAGGCCGCGGCGTCGCGCTCGCGCGCCGCTCGCTGATCGAGCCCGAACTCGCGGACGGCACGCTCGTGCGCGTGTCGACGGTGCGCATCGCCGACGTGTATGCGCACTACGTCGTATGGCGCCCCGGCCATCCGCACGAGGCGGCGATCCGCACCTGGCTCGACTGGCTGCGCAGCGAAGTGCGGCGCAGGACGCCGCGGCGCTGACGTCGCGGCTCACGCACGCGTCGGCATCGCCACCTTGTCGAGCGTGATCGGCAAGTCGCGCACCCGCACGCCGGTTGCGTGATAAACCGCATTGGCGATCGCGGCCGGCACGCCGGTGATGCCGATCTCGCCGATGCCGCGAATGCCGAGCGGATTGAAATGCGTGTCGCTTTCGTCGACGAAACTCACGTCGAGCGCGCCGATGTCCGCGTTCACGGGCACGTGATATTCGGCAAGATTCGCGTTCGTGAAGCGGCCGTGGCGCACGTCGAGATGCGAACCCTCCTCGAGCGCGGTACCCAGCCCCCATACCATTCCGCCGATCAACTGGCTGCGCGCGGTCTTCGCGTTGAGCAGACGGCCGACGCTGTACACGCCGACGATGCGCGGGACGCGGATCGTGCCGAGCTCGGCGTCCACGCGCACTTCCGCGAACACCGCGCCGAACGAGTGAGACGCGTAGCGCGACTTCTCGTCGCCCGGCTTCGTCGTCGCCTGCGCGTCGATCGGTCGACCGCCCGCGCGCGCGAGCACCGCCGCGGCCGGATCGCGCCGCGACGGCGCGCCGCGATGCACGATCCAGCCGTTGTCGACCGTCACGTCATCGGCCGCGGCGCCGTGCAGCGGCGACCCCGGATCGGCGATCGCCAGCGCGATCAGCTTCGCGCGCGCCTGCCACGCGGCCTCGCGCACGGCCGGCGCCACGCTCGCCGCCGACTGCGAGCCGCCCGATACCGGCGCGCGCGGCAGGCTGGAATCGCCGAGCACGAAGCGCACGTTCCGCGGCGCGAAACCGAGCGCATCGGCCGCGACCTGGGTCATCACGGTGTAGGTGCCGGTGCCGATGTCCTGCGTGCCCGACGCGACTTCGGCCGTGCCGTCCGGCAAGATCCGCGCACGCGCCGACGCCTCGCTGCGGTTCGCCGGATACGTGGCGGCCGCCATCCCGAGGCCGATCAGCGTGTCGCCGTCGCGCATCGTGCGCGGCGCGCCGGCACGGCGCGACCAACCGAAGCGCTGCGCGCCGACGCGGTAGCATTCGCGCAGCGCGTTGCTCGACCATGGCTTGCCGTCCTGCGGATCGACTTCCGCGTAATTCGCGAGCCGCAGCGCGACCGGATCCATGCCGAGCCGCCACGCAAGCTCGTCCATCGCCGATTCCAGCGCGAACGAGCCGGACGCCTCGCCGGGCGCGCGCATGAACGTCGGCGTGCCGACGTTCAGCGACACGATCCGGTGCGTGGTCGCGTGGTTCGGCACCGCGTACAGGATGCGCGACGGCATCCCGCAGGTCTCCATCCAGTCCTCGAACGTCGACGTGGTGGCGATCGTGTCGTGGCGCATCGCCGTCAACGTCCCGTCCTGGCGCGCGGCCAGCACGATGCGCTGCTCGGTGAACGGCCGCCCGCCGACCGGGCCGAACATCTGCGGCCGCGTCAGCGCGAGCCGAACCGGGCGCCCGACCTGCTTCGCCGCCATCGCGCACAACGACACGTGCGACCACGACGAACCCTTGCAGCCGAAGCCGCCGCCGAGGAACGGCGAAATCACGCGCACCTGCTCCGGTGCGATGCCGAAGACCGCGGCCACCGCCGCGCTCGCGCCCGACACGCCCTGCGTCGCATCGTGCAGCGTGAGCATCGGGCCGTCCCAGCGCGCCATCGTCGCGTGCGGCTCGATCGGGTTGTGGTGCTGCATCGGCGTCGTATAGGTTGCGTCGATGCGCACCGCGCCTTCGCGCAGGCCGGCATCGAGGTCGCCGCGCTGCGTGTCCATCGCACGCCCCTGCTGTTTCGGCGGCACGCGCGCGCCGTGCTTCACCTGCACGAAATCGAGCACGGCCTCGCTCGCGCGATAGCGCACCTGCACGGCGTTCGCGGCGTCGGTCGCCTGCTCGAGCGTCTCGGCGACGACGACCGCGACGGGCTCGTTGCTGTAGCGCACCGTGTCGTCCTGCAACAACGTGAGCCGGCGCCCGGCGGGCGGCGACAGCGGCGGCCGGCCGCCGTCGGGCAACCGCATCGCGTTCTCGTGCGTGATCACGATCAGCACGCCCGGCATCGCGCGGGCGCGCGCCGCATCGATCGATTCGATGCGCCCGGATGCGATCGTGCTCGTCACGAGCACCGCGTGCGCGAGCCGCGCATCGGCAAACTCGGCCGCGTAGTGCGCGCCGCCCGTCACCTTCAGTACGCCGTCGACACGGTCGAGCGGCTGTCCCGTCAACGTGTTCATGCGACACCTCCCGTCGTGGCGGCTGCCGTTGCGACCGCACGGACGATCGCCCGCTGCGCGAGCGCGACCTTGAATCCATTGCCGTCGAGCGGCCGCGCATCGCGCAACGCCAGCGCGGCCGCCTCGCGCAGCGTCGCGTCGGTCGGCGTGCGGCCCGCGAGATGCGCTTCCGCCTCCAGCGCCCGCAACGGCTTGTGGGCGACGCCGCCCAGCGCGATCCGCGCGTCGGCAACGTGCGGGCCGTCCATCCGCAAGGCGGCCGCGACCGACACCAGCGCGAACGCGTAGCTCGCGCGATCCCGCACTTTCAGATAGTGCGCATGGTCGGCGAAGCGCGGCGGCGGCAAGTCCACCGCGGTGATCAGCTCGCCCGGTTCGAGCGTCGTGTCGAGATCGGGACGATCGCCCGGCAAGCGGTGAAACGACGCGATCGGAATCTGCCGTGCGCCGCGCGGGCCGCTCACCTGCACGACGGCGTCGAGCGCGGCGAGCGCGACGCTCATGTCCGACGGATTCACCGCCACGCAGTGCGGACTGGCGCCGAGGATCGCGTGCATCCGGTTGTGGCCGCCGATCGCCGCGCAGCCGCTGCCCGGCTCGCGCTTGTTGCACTGCGCGAACGCGGGATCGTAGAAATACGGGCAGCGGGTGCGCTGCATCAGGTTGCCGCCGACGGTCGCCATGTTGCGCAATTGCGCGGACGCCCCGGCGAGCAGCGCCTGCGACAGCAGCGGATAGCCGGCGCGCAGGCGCGGATGATCGGCCGCATCGCTGTTGCGCACGAGCGCACCGATGCGCATACCGCCGCCGGGCAACGCATCGACCGTATCGAGGCCCGCGATCCGCGTGATGTCGATGAGCGTGACGGGCCGCGCGACGCCGCCCTTCATCAGGTCGAGCAGGTTCGTGCCGCCGCCGATGAAGGCCGTGCCGGGCCGCTGCGCCGCGCGCACGGCGCCGGCGACGTCGGTCGCGCGCTCGTAGGAGATCGCTTCCATTGCGGTGCCCTCCGTCGGCTAGCCGTGCGCCGCATGCGCGGCGCGCACGGCGGCGACGATGTTCGGGTACGCGCCGCACCGGCACAGGTTGCCGCTCATGCGCTCGCGGATCTCGTCGTCGGACAGGCGCGCGGGGCGACGCCGCACGTCGTCGGTGGCGGCGCTCCCGGCGCCGGCCGCGAACTCGTCGAGCAGCGCGGTCGCGGAGCAGAGCTGGCCGGACGTGCAGTAGCCGCACTGGAACGCATCGTATTCGACGAACGCGCGCTGCACCGGGCTCAGCACGCCGTCGCGCGCCAGCCCTTCGACGGTCGTGATCCGCTCGCCTTCGTGCATCACCGCGAGCGTCAGGCACGCGTTGATGCGCCGCCCGTCGATGAGCACCGTGCACGCGCCGCACTGCCCGCGATCGCAGCCCTTCTTCGTGCCCGTGAGGCCGGCGTATTCGCGCAGCGCGTCGAGCAGCGTCACGCGCGGTTCGAGCTGCAGCGTGTACGCGCGCCCGTTGATGTCGAGACGCACGGGCTGCGCCGGCGCCGTATCGCGGCGCGGCGCGGCCGGCTGCGCTGCCGCGTGCGGCGGCTGCGAATGAACGTGCGATGCGGCGCTGACGGTCGCGGCAGCCGCCGCGGATTGCAGGAAGCGGCGCCGCGCGGCGCTGGACGGCGTATCGTGCGGCAACGGCGGCGCCACGGGATGGCCGGGCCCGAGCGGCGACGGGGCGGCATCGCGCGCCGGTTCGGCGGACGGAGAATCGGATCGATCGCTGGACATGGCTTGTGCTCGCTCCATGGTGGAGGGACGCGGATGTGCCGCTCGTGCCCGGATGGCAGCGCAGTCGGCACGCGGATCGGCAAACGAGCAATTCCGGTGCCGCGACACCGCGGGAAGCCGCGCCTCTGCAGCGTGCCGGCGCCGGGCCGCGGCGCGCACATGCGATCGCCAGGCTCGGGCGCCCGAGATCGCGCGTTCATGACGCCACGCTGGCGCGCGGCTGGCAATTCACTGACGAAGCGGCAATAACGCCCGGTTTTCGGGCGAAACCGGCAGCCCGTCGATCGCAAGTTGCCGGTCGCATCGCCAATGGCGCGCATGGCGGCCGCTTCGCGGTGGCCGGGTTGGGAAGTTGCGCGCCGTGTAAATGCGCGCAGCATCCGCGTCTGCTGGAAAATTCCGCCATGCGTGCAGGCGGATCGCCGCGAAGGCGCGCGGTCGGCCTGACGAAAACATGTCGCGATCGCGCCCTGATCGCCAACGATTCACCGAAACGTCGCATCGCGGCGGCATACTCGAAAACGTTTCCCGATCAGCCTGCCAGGAGAGAGAAGTCATGCGTCGCGTTTCCGTCGCCGTCGTTCTGTGTGCCGCCGTATTCGTCGCCGCCTGCAGCGACGACGCACCGCCCGACGCTCACGCGACCGACGCCGCGCCGCAGGCCGGCGCATCGAGCGGCGCCGCCAGCGCGTTCAACAGCGACGCGCCCGCGAACGCCGCCGCATCCGATGCCGCGCCGCTCGCGCCGCCCGTCGTGCACTACCCGCCCGATGACGACGACGATGCGAAGCCCGCCACGAACGCGGCCGCATCGAGCGCCGCCGCCTCGTCGCCGGGTTGATTCCTTCGTAACCTGACAGGAGTCGGCACCGCTCGCGCAGAGCAGCAGGCGCTCGTGCGGAGGCGTGACGGGTATGACGTGACGGTTGGGTGGACGGCGGCGCAAACGGCACGTTCGCGCGCCGCTTCGCGAGCCACATCGAGAACGGCCGGCCGAGCGATTCAGCGCCGGCCGGCTTCAGGCCGGCGCGTCATCGGCGTGACATGCCGCGGCAGCCGCCGCGCAGCCTGCGCCGCGCGGCCAGCCCGTCAGACCGCGTGCGCGAGCGCGCGATCGACGAGCGCGGCGTCGAAGCCGTCGTCGGCGTCGCGAAAGCGCAGCGGCGCCGCGCAATGCACCAGCGTGTCGATGAAGTATTTCGCGCGCGGCCACGGCCCGAAGCCGGCCGCGGTGTTGATGTGCCCGGCGTCGCCGAGGTTCACGAACGCGCTGCCCAGGCGCTGCGCGAGCGTGCGCGCATCGGCGAGCGGCATCCACGGATCGGTCTCGCTGCCGATCACGATCGACGGCGCCGCGAGCCGGCGCGCGTCGAACGGCCCGGCAAACGTGAATTTCTTCGGGCTGGCCGGCGCGACGAACAGCACGCCCGCGACATCGCCCACGTGCGGCCACTGCGCGAGCGCATGCGCGGCCGCGAGGCAGCCGAAGCTGTGCGCGGCGAGCACGAACGGGCCGCGCTCGCGATCGAGCAGCGCCCGCACCGATTGCGCCCAGCCCGCGAGATCGGGCGCATCCCAGTCGTGCTGCTCGACGCGCAACGAGCGCGGGAACTGCCGCTCGAGCCAGGTCTGCCAGTGGGCGCCTTCGCTGCCGTGCAGGCCCGGAACGGTGACGAGCCGCGGCGGCCACGCCGATTTGCTGCATGCGCGCATGATTGCCCTCGCTTGCTTGAAGACGAGGTTCGATTGTGGCGCCGGGTACGCGGCGGCCGAACCAATATTTTGTGCTTTGCTTTTGCACGACCGGTGCCGCGGTGGCGGCCGGTGGCCGCGTGACGGCGGCCCGCACCGGCCGCCCGTCCCGCACGACGGCGCGATGTGCCGCGAAACCGTAGAATGTGGGCTTCCCGTCAGCTTCACACGGAACCGGTCCCCGCGCCGACGCGCCGGACCGCTCGTCAGGAGACGCCCGATGTCCGCTACGTCCGCCGGTGCGCTGCACCCGGCTTCGCTTGCCGTTCCCGCGGCGCGCCTTGCCGGCGCGCGCGCCCTCACGCAATGAAGATCCTGTTCTACTCGCCGCATCAGGACGCCGGCGCATGGCGCGACGAGATCGCGCGTGCGCTGCCGGAAGCCGAACTGCGCGCGTGGCAGCCGGGCGATACGGCTGCCGCCGACTACGCGCTCGTGTGGCGCCCGCCGCGCGAGTTGTTCGCGCCGCGCGACGGCCTGCGCGCGATCTTCAACCTCGGCGCGGGTGTCGATGCGCTGCTCGCGCTCGACCGCGCGCATCCGGGCACGCTGCCCGCGCACGTGCCGCTGGTGCGGCTCGAGGATTCGGGCATGGCGCAGCAGATGGTCGAATACGTGACGCACGCGGTGCTGCGCTACCTGCGCCGTTTCGACGAATACGACCTGCAGCAGCGCGAGCGCCGCTGGCAGCCGCTCGAGCCGCATGCGCGCGCGAACTTCACCGTCGCGGTCCTCGGGCTCGGCGTGCTCGGCGCCGAGGTCGCCCGCGCGCTCGCCGCCCTCGGCGTGCCGGTGCGCGGCTACAGCCGCAGCGCGAAGCAGCTCGACGGCGTCACGACCTTCGCCGGCGACGGCGCGTTCGACGCGTGCATCGACGGCGCGAAGGTGCTCGTCAACCTGCTGCCGAGCACGCGCGACACCGACGGCATCCTGTCGTCGCGCGCATTCGCGCGGCTCGCGCCCGGCGCGTACGTCGTCAACGTCGCGCGCGGCGCGCATCTCGTCGAAGCCGACCTGCTCGACGCGCTCGCGAGCGGCCAGGTCGCCGCGGCCACGCTCGACGTGTTCCAGCACGAACCGCTGCCGGACGACCATCCGTTCTGGCGTACGCCGCGCATCACGATCACGCCGCACAGCTCGGCCGAGACGCTGCGCGCGGAAGCCGTCGAGCAGATCGCCGGCAAGATCCGCGCGTTCGAGCGCGGCGCGCCCGTCAGCGGCATCGTCGACTACGCGCGCGGCTACTGAATTCCGCCACAAAGAGAAACCAGGAGACAACCATGACGTTCCCCACCGCCGTCAAGATCGTCGAAGTCGGCCCGCGCGACGGGCTGCAGAACGAGAAGACCTTCGTGCCGACCGACGTGAAGATCGCGCTCGTCGACCGGCTGTCGCGCGCCGGCTTCCGCAACGTCGAGGCCGCGTCGTTCGTGTCGCCGAAATGGGTGCCGCAGATGGCCGACGGCGCCGACGTGATGGCCGGCATCGAGCGTCGCCCGGGCACCGTGTACTCGGTGCTCACGCCGAACCTGAAGGGCTTCGAGAATGCGGTCGCGGCACGGGCCGACGAAGTCGTGATCTTCGGCGCGGCGAGCGAGGCGTTCTCGCAGCGGAACATCAACTGCAGCATCGCCGAGAGCATCGCGCGCTTCGAGCCCGTCGCGAAAGCCGCGAAGGATGCGGGCCTGCGGCTGCGCGGCAGCGTGTCGTGCACGCTCGGCTGCCCGTACCAGGGCGAGGTGCCGGTCGCGTCGGTGGTCGACGTCGTCGAACGGTTCGCCGCGCTCGGCTGCGACGAGATCGACATTGCCGACACGATCGGCGTCGGCACGCCGAAGCGCACGCGCGAAGTGCTCGCGGCCGTCACGCGCGTGTTCCCGCGCGAACGCCTGTCGGGCCACTTCCACGACACCTACGGCCAGGCGCTCGCGAACATCTACGCGGCGCTGTTCGAAGGGATCGAGATCTTTCACGCATCGGTCGCGGGCCTCGGCGGCTGCCCGTACGCGAAGGGCGCGACCGGCAACGTCGCGACCGAGGACGTGCTGTACCTGATGCAGGGCCTCGGCATCGAAACCGGCATCGACCTCGCACAGGTCGTCGCCGCCGGCGATTTCATCTCGAACGCGATCGGCCGCGCGAACGTGTCGCGCGCCGGTCGTGCACTGCTCGCGAAAGCACGGAGCGCGGCCGACGCCGCGAACTGCGTCTGATCGCGCCACTCCACGGATTCATCAACATGACGACACCCGCTTCATTCGATTCCCTCCCCGATTCCGCGCGACGCGTCGCGCTGCTGCTGCGCGAGCGCGGCCATGCGAAAGGCATCGTGATGCTCGCCGAAACCGGCAAGACGTCGGCCGAGGCCGCGGCCGGGCTCGGCTGCTCGGTCGCGCAGATCGCGAAGTCGATCCTGTTTCGCCGGCAGGCCGACGGCGCGCCCGTGCTGGTGATTGCGAGCGGCGTCAACCGCGTGGACGAAAGAAAGGTCGCCGAACAGGTCGGCCCGGTCGGCCGCGCGGACGCGAAGTTCGTGCGCGACAACACCGGCTATGCGATCGGCGGCGTCTGCCCGATCGGCCATCTGGTCGAACCCGTCACGCTGATCGACGCCGACCTGCTCGCGCTCGACAGCCTGTGGGCCGCCGCCGGCCATCCGCACGCGGTGTTCAACCTGTCGCCGCACGAACTCGTGTCGCTCACCGGCGCGCCGGTCGCGGACGTCGCGTTGCGGGAGTCCGCATGAGCGACGTGACGATGCCGGTCGCCACGGTCGCGTCGCCGTGCACCGACGTCTGCCGGATCGATCCGCGCACCGACTGGTGCGCGGGCTGCCTGCGCACGCGCGGCGAGATCAAGGGATGGCGTACGTCGGACGACGACGCGCGGCGCGCGCTGCTCGCGCGGCTCGACGCACGGCGGCGCCTGATCGCAGGCAGCGAGACATAAAAAAAAAGCCGTTCAGCCTCACGGGCGAACGGCATCGAGATCGGAATCCTGTGAACGTGATCAACGTCACAGCCCGCATCATACGAGCGACGCGGCCGCATCGCATCGGGTGTTTCCCTACAACTTCTTACAGCGCTTTTCCGAGTGCGCGCGGCGTCCGCTGGGCGTCGTTTCAAGCGCAATCTCCGTTCCCGGCTCGCCCCTTCGACGGCCGCTGCATGAGCCCGCCACGGCGCCGAATCGTCTGACCGTATCAGTTGCCGACCGCCGTGCGACGCGCCGGCACGATGCGCCAGCCGAGGTTCACGCCGGCCGCCGCGAGCAGGATCAAGAGCGCGCCGACCACCTGCGTCCACGCGAGCGTCTGCCCGAACGCGACGCGATCGACGACGATCGCGACGACCGGATAGACGAACGACAGCGCGCCCGTCATCGCGGTCGGCAGCTTCTGGACCGCGCCGTACAGCAACACGTACATCAGCCCGGTGTTGACGATGCCCAGCACGATCAGGTCGGCCCATTGCCCGACCGTCGCCGGCAAGGTGTCGAAGTGTGCGAACGGCGCAAGCAGCAGGACGCCGAGGCCGACCTGCAGCAGTGCGAGCAGATGCGGCGGCGTGCCCTTCAGGTGCTTCGTGATGATCGACGAGATCGCATACAGGAACGCCGCACCGAGCGACAGCGCGACCCCTTCCAGGTATTCGCCGGGCACCGCGAGCACGGCCGGCTCCACGCGCACCACGAACACCAGCCCCGCGAACGCGAGCACGAGCCACGCGACCGTCGACGCGGTGATCCGCTCGCGGAACACGATGGCGCCGAGCGCGACGAGCATGAACGGCTGGGTGTTGTAGACAGCGGTCGCCATCGAGATCGACGCGCGCGAATAGGCGGCGAAGAGCAGCAGCCAGTTCGCGACGATCGCGAGGCTGCCGAACATCGTGAGCACGAGCATCCGCGGCGAGAACAGCGAGCGGCGCAGGAAACCGAACGCCGCACAGACGATCGCGAGCGTCGCGGTGCCGAATACGCAGCGGAAGAACACGACATTGGTCAGCGGCTGCTGCGACGACATCACGAGCCAGCCGATCGTGCCGGACATCAGCATCGCGACGATCATCTCGGCGGCGCCGCGGCGAATTTCATTCGTGGCCATCAGGAACTCCGTTGAAGAGAGTGGATGACTTCGATTCTAGAAACTTGCTTTCGCCGCAACCACGGCTAAACTGAAGTGAATCAGCAGATTCACCTTCGAAAGCAAAGCAATCATGCCGAAACGCCTTTCCCCGCCTGCCGTCGCGTCGCTCGACGCGACCGACCGCGCGATCGTCGCCGCGCTGGCCGACGACGCCCGCATCGCGACCAGCGAACTCGCCCGGCAGATCGGGTTGTCGGCGCCCGCGACCGCCGACCGCGTGCGGCGGCTCGAGGCGCAAGGCGTGATCGCCGCGTTCACCGTCGAGCTCGACCCGCGCGCGCTCGGCTACACGCTGCAGGCGATCGTCCGCGTGAAGCCGCTGCCGGGCCAGTTGCATCTGGTCGAGGAGTTGCTGCGGCGGATTCCCGAATTCGTCGAATGCGACAAGGTCACCGGCGACGACTGCTTCATCTGCCGGCTCTACCTGCGCACGATCGAGCATCTCGACGACATCCTGTCGAAGGTGACGGAGCGCGCGGAGACGAGCACCGCGATCGTGAAATCGACGCCCGTGCCGCGCCGCCTGCCGCCGCTCGTCGAAGACGAGCACGCGCACCGCTGAGCCGCGAGCGGCACGCCCCGCCGAGGCGCGGGCGACCCGCGCCGGCCGCCTGCACGCACCGTCACGCAGCCGCGTCGCGCGCGTCGAAGAACGCGAGCAGTTCGTCGATCAGCGCGGCCGGCGCCTCTTCGGGAATGTAGTGCCCGCAGTCGAGCGCACGGCCGCTGACGTCGCGCGCGACGCGCCGCCATTCGTCGAGCGGATCGAAGCAGCGGCCGACGATCCCGTGCTCGCCCCACAGCACGCGCAGCGGGCACGCGACCTTGTTGCCGCGTTCGAGATCCGCACGGTCGTGCTCGAGATCGATCGTCGCCGACGCGCGGTAGTCCTCGCACATCGCGTGCACGGCGCCCGGCTGCGCGAGCGCCGCCCGGTACGCGTCGAGCGCCTCCGGCGCGAACGGCGCCAGCCCGGCCGACCGGTTGCCCATCACGCGCTCGATGTACGCATCGGTGTGCGCGCCGACCAGCGTCTCGGGCAGCGGCGCCGGCTGGATCAGGAAGAACCAGTGGAAATACGCGGTCGCGAACGCGCGATCGGTTTTCTCGTACATCGCGAGCGTCGGCGCGATGTCGAGCAGCATCATCCGCTCGACGGCATCCGCGTGATCGAGCGCGAGCCGGTGCGCGACCCGCGCGCCGCGATCGTGCGCGCATACGTGGAAATGCTCGAAGCCGAAATGCCGCATCACGGCGACCTGGTCCGCCGCCATCGCGCGTTTCGAATACGGCGTGTGCCGCGCGTCGCTCGGCGGCCGGCCCGATGCGCCGTAGCCGCGCAGGTCGGTGGCGATCACCGTGAAGTGATTCGCGAGCGTCGCGGCAACGCGATGCCAGATCATGTGGGTCTGCGGATGGCCGTGCAGCAACAGCAGCGGCGGCCCCGTGCCTCCTTTGACACCGAAAATGTCGGTGTCCTGCACCGTCACGCGAAACGGTGCAAACGCCTCAAACGACATGGTTTGTTTCTCGTTGGTTTGTTATGGCGGCTATTTTAGGAGCGCCGGCGCGTCTTCACAGCGGGGTAAGCACCCGAAACCATAGAAAGAGAACACTCACTCGATTGCCGGCACACCGCGCAGTTTGTTAAGCTCGCGTAGAATCGCACGACCGTTCGTATTAATATGAACGAACGCATTCCACAGCTACACTCGAATCACCGTCCGACCGCAACGCCCCCGGAGACTGGAGACATCACATGGCATTGCCCACCGTCCTGCAGAACCTGACGCTCCCCGTCATCGCGTCGCCGATGTTCATCGTCAGCTACCCCGAACTCGTGCTCGCGCAATGCAAGGCGGGCATCGTCGGCTCGTTCCCTGCGCTCAACGCGCGCCCGGCCGAACTGCTCGACGAGTGGCTCACGCAGATCCAGTCGGAACTCGCCGACCACAAGGCGAAACATCCCGATGCGGTGATCGGCCCGATCGCGGTCAACCAGATCGTCCACCAGTCGAACGCGCGGCTCGAACACGACGTGCGCGTGTGCGTCGAGCACAAGGTGCCGATCTTCATCACGAGCCTGCGCGCACCGGCGCGCGAGATCGTCGATGCGGTGCACAGCTACGGCGGCATCGTGCTGCACGACGTGATCAACCTGCGCCACGCGCAGAAGGCGCTCGAAGCGGGCGTCGACGGGCTGATCCTCGTCGCGGCCGGCGCCGGCGGCCACGCGGGCACGACGTCGCCGTTCGCGCTGGTCGGCGAAGTCCGCAAGATCTTCGACGGTCCGATCGTGCTGTCCGGCTCGATCGCGAACGGCGGCTCGATCCTCGCCGCGCAAGCGATGGGCGCCGACTTCGCGTACATGGGCACGCGTTTCATCGCGACGCAGGAAGCGCACGCGATCGACGACTACAAGCACGCGATCCTGAACGCGAAATCGTCGGACATCATCTACACGAACCTCTTCACGGGCGTGCACGGCAACTACATCCGCGAGAGCATCGAGAAGGCCGGCCTCGATCCGGACGCGCTGCCGGAATCCGACAAGACCAAGATGAATTTCGGCAGCGACAAAACGAAGGCGTGGAAGGACATCTGGGGTGCGGGCCAGGGCGTCGGCCTGATGGACGACCTGCCGAGCGTGGGTGCGCTCGTCGAGCGGCTCAAGCGCGAATACGACGACGCGAAGGCGCGGCTCGGCATCCCGCGCTGACGGAGGCGGCGGCCATCGCGGCCGCCATCGACGCGAAATCGTCGAGCCAGGCAAAAAGCGCGAACCGCAGCGGTTCGCGCTTTTTTTATTGCCCCGCCGCGGCGGACGATGCGGGTCAGACCGCGCGCTTCATCCGCGTGATCGGCAGCACGCGCAGACGCGCTTCGATGGACGGGCACAACGACTGCCCTTCGAAGCGCGCAGCCAGGAAGTCGACGAACGAGCGCACCTTCGCGGACACGTGACGACGGCTCGCGTACACCGCGTAGATCGGCGCCTCGTGCGGCGGCACCGAATCGAGCAGCACCGGCACGAGCCGGCCCGACTCGATGTCGTCGCCGACCACTTCGGTGCCGAGCAGCGCGATGCCCGCGCCGGCGAGCACGGCCGCGCGCAGCCCTTCGAGATGGTTCACGATCAGGTTGCCGTTCAGGCTCACGCGCGACGCGGCGGCCGCGTCGATCACCAGCGAATCGAGCATCGTCGAATTCGAATCGCGCCGCAGGTAGTTGTGGTTCGCGAGATCGGCGATCGTCTGCGGCGTGCCACGCTTCTCGAGATACTCGGGCGACGCGACCAGCAGGATGTGCGCGGTCGCGATCTGGCGCGCGACCAGCGACGACGATTTCAGGCCGTTCGGCGCCGCGCGCACCGCGACGTCGTAGCCTTCCTCGATCAGGTCGACCACGCGATCGGAGAGCGTCATGTCGACCGTCACGTCCGGGAACCGACCCGCGTAATCGGTGACGGCCTGCATCACGTGCCGCAGCCCGAACGCGGACAGCGACGTCACGCGCAGCCGGCCCTGCGGCACCACGCTCGCGGCGCCGACGGCCTGACCGGCTTCGTCGAGTTCGGACAGCGCCTGCACGAGGCGCTCATAGTATTCACGTCCGGCCTCGGTGGGCGCGACGCGTCGTGTCGTGCGATGCAGCAGCCGCGCGCCGAGCTGCTGCTCGAGGTGCATCACGTGCTTGCTCGCCATCGCCGCCGACATCTGCATGCGCTCCGCCGCGCCGACGAAGCTGCCCACTTCGACGACGTAGCGAAACACATTCATGCTGACGAGGGTATCCATCGAACTAGCTCGCAATCCCGGGGGAATCAACCAATTACGAGATAGGGTAACAAAGGCGAGGAAACAGAAAGGTCAAGAAAGGCAAAACGGCGCCGCGGGTGGCGGCGCCGTTTCGGGCGGGAAAACATGCAGCCAAAACGCGCGATTGACGCGCGCGGCCGGCGCGCCGATCGCGCGTGCGCGTCAGAACTTCGCGCGGATGCCTGCGCCGAACGTGTTGCCGGTCGACAGGCCGCTGATGTGGTCGTTCATGTAGGCCGCGTAGACGTCGGTGCGCTTGGACAGCGGATAGTCGTAGCCGACGGCCCAGGTCTGGCGCGTCTGGTCGAGGCCGCCCGCGTCGCGCGAGTACGCATACGACGCCATCGCGTTGCCCACGCCGAGCGGCACCGACACGCCGCCCTGCGCGGTGTTCACGTGCCAGCTGCCCGCGACCTGGTCGTTCTTCGTGTACATGTACTGGCCGAACAGCTTCACGAGCTTCAGGTCGTAGGTCGCGCCGACCAGCGCGATGCCCTGGCTCTTCATGCCGGTCACGAGCGCGCTCAGATCCTGCGGGCCGTTGTTGAAGTTCACGTACTGATAGACGGCGGTCGCCGCGAACGGGCCGTTCGCATAGTTGAACTGCGCGCTCCACTTCTTCGAACGGTTGTCGCCGGCCTGGTTGCCGAGTGCGTACATCGCGCCGAAATTCAGGCCACCGAACGAAGGCGACGTGTACGACAGCGCGTTGTTCCAGCCCGAATCGCCGACCGCGCCCTGGTCGCTCGGATAGGTCGGGAACGTGCCGAGGCCGAGGAACACGTGGTACACCATCGGCGAGAAGGTGTACGAGTCGTAGAACGGGTTGAACAGGATCGTCGACAGGAACAGGTGCGTCGTCAGGCGGCCTGCCGTCACCGTGCCGTACGGCGAGCTGATGCCGACGTACGCGTTGCGCGCGAAGAACGTGTCGCCCTGGAAGCGGCCGTACTGACCGTTCTGCGCGCGGAAGAAGCTCTCCATCGTGAAGATCGCCTTGTAGCCGCCGCCGAGGTCCTCCGCGCCGTGCAGGCCCCAGTACGACGTCGACATGCCGCCGCCCGACACGTTCCACGCCCGATTGCCGCCCGGGAACTTGGTGGCGCCGACCCATTCGTCGACCTGACCGTAGAGCGAGACGCTCGACTGCGCATGGACGGGTGCGGCGGCCGCCACGCAGGCGGCTGCGGCGATCAGCTTGACGGACGTGCGCGACGCACGGCGAGCGAATGCTTTCATGGGATCTCCAGGTTTTGTCGAATAGTCGATAAGTGGCGCGAGCGTTGTTTTTTGGAGCCGAGTGCTTGCGTCGTATGGGGCGCAGCCATCTTTACGGATCATTCGTCCGGTCAAAATTGCGCACACTTATTGCTGGTATAGCGCCAGCCTTAACTTCGCGGAACGTATCCATGGCCGGATGCACGGTGGCGGCCCGGCGCGAACGCGGTCGCACGGGCGGGCGGCGGCGTGGCATGCGCGTGCCGGGCGCGAAAGATAGCGCAATGCGGCGGGAAAATCAGCGGAAATCTGCGCGCGACTGTGGCGAATTCGCATCAGCCGGCGGGGGGACGCGCGCCGGGGCGCTCAGTTTCGGTAGAACGGGGAGAAAAACGGCGAGTGCGCAGGCTCTTCCTGCGAGCGGGGCGGCGGCATCGGACGACCGCCGCGCTCCTCGTTGTAGCGGGCGACGTCGGCGCGGATCGAACCGGCGCGCAGCGGGACGTTGCCGCCGCCCGGCGGGCGCGGCATCTGGCGGACCTCGGCGCTGATCGGCCGATACGGGCTTTGCGCGGCGTAGTGGCCGTACGACGGCGTCGGGCGCAGCCCCCAGCGGGAGCCGGAGCCGCTGACGCCGCCGGGACGTACGCCGGCAGGCGGCGCGGCGCGGCGCCAGACGGGACCGCCGGCGGCCGCCTGACCGTACGCGCGCATGTCGCCGCCACCGAAGCCGTGGCCGCCGAACCCGTGACCGCCATGGGGCGGCTGGGCGAGCGCGAGCGGCATCAGCAGCGTGCCGAGCACGCCTGCCACCCATCGTCCGATCTTCCGTTTCACCCGTTCCGTCATCGTTCCGTGCCCATCGACGCCCGCCGTCGGCTCCTTTCGGCCGACCCAAGGCTTTCAGCAGTAATTTATGAGCGGGCGGAAAGTGTGTCGAGCCAAAAAGTGTTATGTCGCCGGCATCGGTGTAACACCATGTTACTGCTAGGTTTTTTCACTTCGGGGCGCGATCGCGACAGAACATTCTTCTGCTGTTTTGCGTGAGGCCGGACAGGTGTGGCGGACGCCATTGCATGCAACAGATTCATCAATCGATTCTCACAATGAATTTGTGTAGTGAATCGCCAACCGCGACAATGACGCCATCCGCGCGCGCGACGCGCGCTTTTGCCGCCCGTGCTGTTTCCGAATCGAGTTCCCGATGGCCCGTCCCCGTTTTCTTCCCGACAACTTCACGCTCGCGCTGGTCGGCACCGTCGTGCTCGCGAGCCTGCTGCCCTGCCGCGGCCCGGCCGCCCATGCGTTCAACTGGGCGACCAACATCGCGGTCGGCCTGCTGTTTTTCCTGCACGGCGCGAAACTGTCGCGCGAAGCCGTCGTCGCCGGCGCGACCCACTGGCGGCTGCACGCGGTCGTGCTGCTCAGCACGTTCGCGCTGTTCCCGCTGCTCGGCCTCGCGCTGAAGCCCGTGCTGCAGCCGCTCGTCACGCCGACGCTGTATGCGGGCGTGCTGTTCCTGTGCACGCTGCCGTCGACGGTCCAGTCGTCGATCGCGTTCACGTCGATCGCCAAGGGCAACGTGCCGGCCGCCGTGTGCGCGGCCTCGGCGTCGAGCCTGCTCGGGATCTTCGTCACGCCGGCGCTCGTCGGGCTGATGATCACGTCGCAGTCGGCCGCCGCGGCGTCGCCGTGGAGCACCGTCGGCAGCATCGTGATGCAGCTGCTCGTGCCGTTCATCGCCGGCCAGTTGCTGCGGCCGGTAATCGGCGGCTGGATCGACCGCAATCGCGGCGTGCTGCGCTTCGTCGACCAGGGCTCGATCCTGCTGGTCGTCTACGTCGCGTTCAGCGAGGCCGTCAACGAAGGGTTGTGGCACCAGATTCCGCCGCACGCGCTCGGCGGCCTGCTCGTCGTCAACCTCGTGCTGCTCGCGATCGCGCTGCTGCTGACCGCGTTCGTCAGCAAGCGGCTCGGCTTCAACCGCGCCGACCAGATCACGATCATCTTCTGCGGCTCGAAGAAGAGCCTCGCGGCCGGTGTGCCGATGGCGAAGGTGATCTTCTCGGCGAACGCGGTCGGCGCGATCGTGCTGCCGCTGATGCTGTTCCACCAGATCCAGCTGATGGCGTGCGCGGCGCTCGCGCAGCGCTGGGGCGCACGCGACACGAGCGGCGAGCAGGACGAGGGGGATGCGACGGCCACGTCGGGCGCGTTGAGTACGGGCAAGCGCTGACGTGTCTCCGGGGGGCCGGATGGCCGCCGCTGGCGGCCGCCTGCCGCCTTCCGCCTTCCGCCTTCCGCCTTCCGCCTTCCGCCTTCCGCCTTCCGCCTTCCGCCTTCCGCCTTCCGCCTTCCGCCTTCCGCCTTCCGCCCC